>NZ_JAPWAH010000009.1:0-91885 GCF_041432835.1 Pauljensenia sp. 20925_1_27 | reverse complement strand
ACCGGCAGGGCCTGGCCGGACAACGAGTCGACGCGCCGAGCGAAGCTCGCGGCGCGGACGGCTCGCGGGCGGGCCGCCGCCCACGGGCACACCAAGCAGCCCGGCCCCACACGCCAACGGGTGGAGCGCGGCGCGGAAGCTGAACAGATTGGCAGAGCGTGCCGCCAGCTAATCTCCAGTCGGGCAATACGGCAACAGGAACCGCCTACTCAACGAACCCTTATGGATGCCGAGTAATTGTGCGCCGGATAAGTCGTATGCGATGTGTCACTAGATTTAGCGATTACTTACCGGCCAATACCTATTTCGCTGGTCATATTTTGATGATGGCTGCGGGGCTGTTCTGATAATTGCTCAGAAATCTCTTGATGCTGCTGGAATGCGCTCACTGACCAAGAGTTCAGAGAGGTTGTTATATGGTCGTTATGCCCGGAATTTCAATGAAATACACCGTTGTAGTTGTGGTTCAGGTGATACCTGTTAAGCATGGTGGCAGCCACTACTCCTTTACTACCCTGGGACACAAGTCCTGTCCATTTTCAGTCAATTGAAGGAGAAGTCGATGTCTCGACTGCGTCCGTTTCGCGCCCGTGTGGGCGTTGCGGGTGCCGCCAGTCTGGCCGCTCTCTCGCTTCTCGTCACGTCGCTGACGCCCCTCGCCATGCGAGCCAGCGCCGCCGACGAAAGCGCACAATCGCCCGACCTAGCAACCTCTCAGGAAGCTGCCACGGCCTCGTCCGAGTCCGAGGCCGCCACCGCGCCCGCCGCCGATACCGATACAGCCGGTGCTGACGCCGCCGACGCCGGTGCCGAGGCTCCCGCCGCGGAGGTCGCGCCCGAAGACCAGCCGCGCACGCGCCGCGCACGCTCAACCTCCGCGAAGCCGGCAACCCTGGCAATGACGGTCACGAACGACAGTCCCACCCTTGCGATTCGCGACAAGCAGATCACGACGATCAACTACGCGTGTTCGTCGGTCACCACTCCCTGTGAAGGTGCTGCCATTGAGGTACTGCTTCCTGCGCCCGTTACCCCTGCCGGTACGGCTCTGACGGACAAGCTCTACACCGCCGTCGCAGTGACAGGCTCGACGGTCCTACGCACCGAACAAACTACCGTTGCGGGAAACCCGAGGATGAAGCGGCTTCTCTTCCCCCTGCGGCAGTCGATTCCTGCCGGCACTTCCGATCGCATCCAGATCACCTGGAACTACGACGGCAACGATGCGCCGAACAACTCGACGACCACCCAACAGGTGAACTTCACGGCTCTCAACGCGGACTCTCTCGAGGACTCGCAGACCACCAAGTGGACCGCGGACACCGATATTGCCATCGAGAAGAGCGGTCCGACAAACCCGAATAACTACCCTGCTGTCGGCGGCGAAACGACCTATAAGCTGCGTTACGGATACCAGCAGATCGACCAAACCAACCCCAACAAGGTCGGTATCCGCTGGAATGGATCCTCACAAAAGAATGGCGTCAACGCCACTGGCTTCGTGCAGGTCCAGGATATTAAGGTCGTCGATCCGCTTCCCGCGCAGGCGGAATTCGTTTCCGCCACTAATGGCGGCGTTTACGATGCCGGGACCCACACTGTTACCTGGTCCTACGACAAGTGGGCGTGGCAAAATCCCATCGAGTCCCTCGTTACCGTCAAGTACCCCGAAGGTTCGGTAACGACGGCCGACACCGTCTCGAATAAGGCCACCATCACAGCTGCAGTCCAGAACGACCCGACGACCATCCTCACCAAGAGCTCTGAAATCACACATGGTTTCGCAGTTCGTAAGCCTGCTGGTCGCGTCTCCAAAGTCGGTAACGACTGGCAGTACCAGGTACGCAAGGGCCTCACGCAATGGCGCCTCGGTGCCGCCAATACGGGTAATACGACGACGCATGTTCACTTCGATGACACGCTGCCGTGCACCTGGTCCACCCAGGATGCAAAGGCTGCAGGTGCCAGCTGCGACCAGCCGACCATGGTGAGTCCCTACCGCTTCAACATTTTCGGCAAATCTGGCTATGAAGACAAGGGTGGCTGGACTTTCGAATACTGGACCAACAAGGGTAACCACGTTGTCGCCAACTACACCGAGACGACTAACATCACCCTTCCCGATGGCGAATGGATCACCCGCTACACCATCGATAGCGACGTTGCTCCTCAGAACACTGCCAGCATCTGGTTCCAAGGCACGATTTCCTCGTCCCTTCCCAAGGAAGAGCCCTCGGACTTCGCCAGCCACTACAACCCGGTCGCGCCCCCTGAGAGATACTACAATTACGTAGCTTCTCCCGACTACGTCCGTTTCCAGAACTGCGCGAGTGGCACGTTGACGGATAAGGACACCGGCGCGGTCCTTGCTTCCAGTGATGACTTGTGCTCCTGGATGCGCGTCCGTGACGACTTCCCCAGCGTGGGAGTGGTGAAGGTCGTCAGGACTAACCCCGTGGTCGTTGGAAAGACGGTATCTTTCGGTGTCAACGGTTCTGTTCGCACGGCTGCCCAAGGCGGTACGCCCACACCTTTTACCATTGCAGATCTTCTTCCTGAAGGTTTCGACATCGATAATGCGTCTCAGGTCAACCTCATCGGCACTTCACCTCTGACCAACCCTGATGGAAGCAAGTACGACCTCAGCAAGGTCCAGATCGAGATCACGAAGAACTACAACGGTACCGGACGCACCCTGCTCCGCATGATTGTTCCCGACCCGGTCGAGGGAGCTTTGTACACGAGCTTCGACACGACTGTGACGAGCATTGCACCTGCTGGACAAACCGTGAACCAGGCAATGACATACATGCCCGGTGACGGCGCCAAGGACGTTGCTGTAGACAAGAGTCTGCGCAACACGAACTACTGCATGAGTGGGCGAGACAAAGACGCCTTCGATGTCAACGGCAATGGCTCCACTGAGGACTACCTGTGCTCGTCCAATGCGACATTCAACGTTGCAACCACCCCTGCAATGAACATCGCTAAGGAAGTCAAGGGTAACAAGGACGCAGACTTCGTCCCGGCCGGCCAGATTGCTGAGATCGACCCGGGTGCGGACGGCGCCTATCGCTTCACGATCTCCAACACCGGTAACGCCGCGCTGACGAATGTCGTGGCCTACGACATCCTGCCGCACCTGGGTGACGTCGGTGTGGGACCCGCCGCGTCCCAGGCCCGTGGCTCCTCGTGGCGGCCCCACCTGAACTCGACCAACTGGACCTTCCAGTCGATCAAGGAGAAGCCGGGTCAGGATCCCGTGGTGAGCGCCGTGCCTGCCTCGGACATCACGGTCGAGTACACGACCGTCGATAATCCTTGCCGAGGTGAAGTGATGAGCGTTGGCGGCGCAATGAACGATGGGCCCGCCGGTTGTACCCCCAATGCCTGGGGCGCCGCTCCTGCGGACCTGTCCACCATCACGGGCTTCCGGATCGTCATGAATCGCGATGTGGAAATTGGTGAGAAGATCCAGTTCGTCGCAACCATGACCTCTCCTGTCAACGCCAACCTCGTTGCGTGGAACTCCGTGGCCATGGCGGGCGGCACAATGGAGAACGGCAGGGTGTCCTACCTGCAGCCCAACGAGGCCCCCAAGGTCGGCATCAACGTCTCCACCGACGTGGAGGTCGCCAAGACCGTGTCGCGCGTCAAGATGAACGGCGATCAGCCCGTCAAGGACGCGAATGGGATCCCGGAAACGATCGAGTCGAGCGATCCGATCATGCCCGGTGATTACATGCTGTACTCGGTGACCCTGAATAACAAGGGTCCGGCTGTGGCCTCGGGCATGACCGTCAAGGATGTGCTCCCCGCAGGTGTCGATTTTGTCTCCGCGGAAACACGCCTGTGCCAGGACGGGGCAACGAACCCATGTGCCGGTGCAGTAAAGACGGATTCGCCCTTTGGTGAACTTTCCACCGACTGGGAAGCGATGACTTCCGGCGTCCTGAACACCAACCTGAGTGTCGGTGGCACCGAGACGCTCTATGTCCTGGTGAAGGTCTCCGATGGGGTCGAAGGCCAGACGATTACGAACACGGCGACCCTGGGTGACTACGATCAGAAGGATTCCAATCCGTCGAACAACACGTCCAGTGCTTCCTTCAAGGTCGGTGGCACCATTTCGGGCACCATCTACAACGACAAGGATGCGACCTGGTTCAACGATTCGCCCACCTTCGACAGCCCCTTCGAAGGCGTGACGGTTCGTCTGCTCGACGCCGACGGCAACCCGGTGAAGGACGCGTCCGGCGCGGACATCACCGCCAAGACCGATGCGAACGGCAACTACACCTTCACCCGTCTGCCGATGGGCTCGTACAAGGTCGAGGTCGTTGCGGGTGACGCGAAGGTTGACGGCGCGGACGTGAACCTGTTCGACTACAAGCAGACCTACGGTTACGGCTCGTCGACCAAGCGCAGCGAGGCCGGTAAGGGCAAGCTCGTCACGCCGAACCCGATCGAGCTGACGACTGCCGCCCCCAACGCCGCGAAGGTCGACTTCGCGTTCGTGAAGCCCGCCTCGGTGGGTAACTTCGTGTGGTTCGACGCGAACAAGAACGGTCTCCAGGACGCGGACGAGGCCGGTGTCCCTGGCGTCACCGTCACCCTGACGGACGGTGCGGGCAACCCGGTTATCGACCTGGACGGCAACCCGGTCAAGCCCGTGACCACGGACGCTAACGGCAAGTACGAGTTCACGAACCTCATGCCGAACGTCGATCGGATCGTTGCGAACGCGGGTGAAGAGAACTACAAGGTTGTCTTCACGGTTCCCGCCGGCTACTCCGCGACCAAGAGCTACGCGGCTGCGGATGGCGAGAAGGACTCCAACGGTGCCGAGAGCGACGTGACGCTCACCGAGGGTCAGAACGACGAGACCGTCGACTTCGGTCTCGTCGCCGACGGCACGATTGGTGACACCCTGTTCTGGGACGTCGACAACAACGGTGGCTCCGCGCCTTCGGGTGCGGACAAGCCGCTGGCCGGCGTGACCGTCACGCTGACCTACACGACCCCGGCGGGCGTGGAGAAGACGCTGACGACGGTCACGGACGCCGACGGACACTACTCGTTCAAGGACCTCGCCCCCGGCGATTACGTGGTCACGGTCGACAAGACCTCCCTGGCCACCGCCTGCCCCGAGTGCACCGCTCAGACTCACGCCCCGTCGGGCAACCTGACGGCCTCGGAGGGTCAGGAGCTCTCCCTCACCTCCAAGGTGACGCTGAGCCCCGGCGCGATGACGAACAACGACCAGGACTGGGCGTTCACCGGCGTCGCCAACACGGCAATCGCCAAGGCGATCGCGGACCCGACCGAGGTTCCGGCGGGTGGCTTCACCCCCGGCACGTCCGTCACCTACACGCTGACCGTCACGAACGAGGGTCCGAGCCCCGCCACCGGCGTCATCGCGCGCGATAAGCTCCCCTCCGGCGTGACCTTCGTGTCGGCCGAGGGCGATGGCACCTACGATGCCGCCTCCGGCAAGTGGGACCTGAGTTCAGAGGTGATCGAGAAGGACGCGACGCGCACCCTGCGCATCACCGTCACCATCGATGCTTCCGCCGCCGGCTCGGTTGTGACCAACACGGCCACGATCGAGAAGCAGGACCAGATCGGCGACAAGAAGCCGGACAACACCTCGTCCGCGGACCTGACCGCCGGCTACACGATCGCTGGCAAGCTCTACAACGATGCCAACGCCTCGTTTAGCTCCGATAACGGCGAGAACCCGTACGCGGGCGTGACTGTTGCCCTCCTCAAGAAGGACGGCAACCCCGTCCTCGACAAGGACGGCAACCCGGTCACGGCCGTCACGGATGCCGATGGCAAGTACTCCTTCCCCGGTCTGGCACTGGGCGAGTACACCGTCAGCGTCGTCGACCCGACCTCCGGTCCTCTGGCGGGCACCAAGCCCACCGAGGCCTACACCGGCCGCTACAAGACCACCGCGGACGTGACCATCGCCGAGGCCACCGGTTCGGTCATCGACGTGAACTTCGGTTTCGTCAAGCCTGCTTCGCTGGGTGACTACACCTGGATGGACGTGGGCCGCGATGGCATCCAGGATGCCGACGAACCGGCTCTGCCCGGCGTGACGGTTACCCTGACCTACGAGGACGGCTCCGCCGTGACCGATGCCTCGGGCAACGTCGTTACAGCGAAGACGAGCGACGCGAATGGCAAGTACTCCTTCGAGAACCTGCTGCCCGGCGGCTACAAGGTGTCCTTCCAGGCACCTGCAGGCTACGAGGCAACAACCTCGGATGCCGGAACCGACCGCGCTCTCGACTCCAACGGAGCTACGGCCTCGGTCACCCTGGCTCAGGGACAGACGGATGACACGATTGACTTCGGTGCTGTTGGTACCGGTGTGATTGGTGATCAGCTGTTCGTGGACGTGAACCAGAATGGTGGTAGTGGCCCGGATGCTGGTGACAAGGTGTTGCCGAATGTGAAGGTCACGCTCACGTGGACGGGTCCGGGTGGTATCACTCGCACGTATGAGACCACAACGGATGCGGATGGTAAGTACCGGTTCGAGAATCTGCTGCCGGGCGAGTACAAGGTGAGTGTTGACCCGCAGACTCTGCTGGCTGCCGAGCCCCTGCTCGATGTGCTCACGCACTCTCCGTCCGGTGACGTGGCGGCCAAGAAGGTCGTGTCCGCGGAGGCGAAGGCCGACAAGGATAAGCTGGCGCAGGCGTTCAAGCTCACCGCTAACCTGACTCTGACGGGTGAGAAGAACCAGAATCTTGATCAGGATTGGGGTTTTGGTATCTCGGCGGATACGGCGATCCGCAAGGCGATCACTACTCCGGATGAGCAGGCTCAGGAGTCCTTCGAGTTCACCCCGGGTCAGTCCGTGACCTACACGCTGACGCTGACCAATAACGGTCCGGGCGTGGCGACGGGAGTGAAGGCCTCTGACAAGCTCCCCGCTGGTGTTGTGTTCGTGTCCGCGCAGGGTGATGGCTCCTACGACTCGGCCACGGGTGTGTGGGATCTGTCCGATCTGACCCTGGCCAAGGGTGATGTCAAGACGATCACGATCACGGTTGCGATTACGGGTGAGGGCGCGGGCCAGCTGGTCACGAACGTTGCTCGTATTACTCACCAGGATCAGGCAGGCGATGACCCGACCAACAACGAGTCCTCGGCCTCGTTCAAGGGCGGATACAACCTGGGTGGCACGATTTACCGTGACTCGGATGCGTCCTACTCCAAGAGTGATTCTGAGCAGCGCTTTAAGGGCGTCACGGTCGCGCTGCTGGGCGAGGACGGAACCCCGGTGCTCGACGCCGAGGGGAAGCCCATGACCGCGACGACCGACGAGAACGGTGTCTACCAGTTCGTGGGCCTGGGTCGAGGCTCGTACCGTGTGGTGATCGTGGATCCCGATAAGGGTGATCTGGCGGGGCTGCTGCCCACGCAGGCCTACACCGGTCGGGGCACCACCCAGGCGTCGGTCACCATCTCTGACGCGTCGGTGCAGGGCGTGGACTTCGGTCTGGTTGCCCCCGCCAGCATCGGTGACCGCGTCTGGAACGACGTCAACGCCAATGGCACTGACGACGGCGAGCCCGGCATCGGAGGCGTGACCGTGATCCTCAAGGACGCCAGTGGCGTGGAGGTGGCTCGCACCACCACTGACGCTAACGGTAATTACCGTTTCACGGGCCTGATCCCGGGCACCTACACCGTCTCCATCGAGGTCCCGTCCGGCTATGCGGCTGCGACCACCTCGATGAGCGTGAGTGTGGGTGAAGGCGAGGAATACGTGGACGCGGACTTCCCGCTCACCCTGATCCCGGCCCCGACCCCCGCGGCGACGGTGGCAAAGGTCCTGGCTCGTACAGGTTCGGATGCGTCCGTGCTTGGTGGTATGGCGGCCATGGCTGCTATCGGCGGCATCCTCGCTCTGGCGGGCAAGCGCCGCCGCGAACGCCACGACGCCTAACAGGCACACGCCCCAACAAGGGGCCCACGCCCCACGGGGGTGACGCTCCACGGGGGTGACGCTCCAACAAGGTGAGGGGGCGCGAGACCAACACATGGTCCCGCGCCCCCTCCCTTGTCATTTCGCTCCCGACCGCTACCTCGCTCCCGACCGTCACCTCGCTCCCGACCCGGCTCCGACCCCGCAACTGAGCCCCGGCCTCGTCGATGAACGAACGACCGACAGCGCGTGTGGAACGCGCGGCGCGGGACGCAGATGAGGGTGGGAGCAACTAGGCTTGGAGGGTGACTACAGCTCTGTATCGCCGGTATCGCCCCGACACCTTTGACCAGGTGATCGGCCAGGAACACGTGACGGAGCCGCTCAAGGCGGCGCTGCGCGCGAATCGCGTGACGCACGCGTACCTGTTCTCCGGGCCGCGCGGATGCGGCAAGACCACGTCGGCGCGCATCCTCGCGCGCTGCCTGAACTGCGCGCAGGGCCCCACGGACACCCCGTGCGGCCGGTGCGAATCCTGCCGCGAGCTGGCCACCGGCGGCCCCGGCTCGCTCGATGTTGTCGAGATCGACGCGGCCTCGCACGGCGGCGTCGACGATGCGCGTGACCTGCGCGAGCGCGCCACCTTCGCGCCGGTGCGTGACCGCTACAAGATCTTCATCATCGACGAGGCCCACATGGTCACGAACCAGGGCTTCAATGCGCTGCTCAAGCTCGTCGAGGAGCCGCCCGAGCATGTCAAGTTTGTTTTCGCGACGACGGAACCCGAGCGCGTCATCGGCACGATCCGCTCGCGCACCCACCACTACCCGTTCCGCCTGGTGCCCCCGGATGTCCTCGGCCCGTACCTGACGACCCTGTGCGCCGAGGAGCACATCGGCGTGGGCGAGGGGGTTCTGACCCTCGTCATGCGCGCGGGCGGCGGCTCGGTGCGTGACACCCTGTCGGTGCTCGACCAGCTGATGGCCGGTGCGATCGACGGCCAGGTCAGCTACCAGACGGCGGTGGCGCTGCTCGGGTACACGGACTCCGCGCTGCTCGATCAGTCCGTCGATGCCCTCGCGGGCGGTGACGGCGCCGCGGCCTTCCGCGTCGTCGAGCGCATGGTCGAGTCCGGCCACGATCCGCGTCGCTTCGTCGAGGACCTCCTCCAACGTCTGCGTGACCTCCTCATCATCGCGGTGGCCGGCGACGGCGCGCGCGACGTCCTGGCCGATACCCCGCAGGACCAGTTCGAGCGCATGCAGCGACAGGCGCAGAACTGGGGTCCGCACGGCCTGTCCCGCGCCGCCGACCTGACCGACGAGGCCCTGCGCGCCATGACGGGCGCGACGTCGCCTCGCCTGCAGGTTGAGCTCCTCGTCGGCCGCATCCTCGTGCCCGCCCCCGCGCCCGCCCAGGCTCCCGTCCAGGGCACGGTCGGCATGACCGGTGGGGGAGCGCCGCGCGAGGCTTCCGCGCCGTCGTCCGAGGCTTCCTCGGGCCGTTTCGGCGCCCGCGAGGCTCGCGAGGCCCTGGCCCGCAAGAAGCAGGAGCGCGCCGAGGCCTCGTCCCCCGCTGCGCCCACGTCGTCTCCCACCCAGGCCCCGCAGGGCGTGCCCGCGTGGGGGAGTGGCCCCGACTGGTCAGCTCAGAAGCCGGCCGCTCAGAAGTCGGCGCCGGAGTCGAGCGCCGTTCCCGTGCAGGCTTCCGCACCCGTGCAGGGGTCCGTGCCCGTGCAGGCGGCACCGCAGGAGGCCCCGCACCGCGAGGCCGTCGAGCGACCTCACATCGATGCCACGCAGGAGCGCGCCCAGGCCGAGCCTCGTGCCGCTGCCCGCGCGCAGCAGCGCCCCGATTCTGCCGCGCCACAGCGTCCGGATACTAACGCTCGTGTCGAGGCCCCCGCCTCCGGCCGCGACGCCGACATGCTGCGCGGCCGCTGGAACGAGGTCGTCGAGCGCCTCTCCTCCATCAGCCGCGTCACGTGGTCCATGGTCGGCGGCAACGCGCAGCTGGGGGCCGTCGATGGCTCCCACGTGATCCTCCTCTTCCCGGTCGAGGCCATGGTCAATGCCTTCTCGCGCGGCCCCCGCGCGGCCGACGTCGAAAAGGCCATCAACGAGGTCACCGGCCTGAACCTCAGCGTGTCCGCGCAGGTCGGGCAGGCCTCGGGCGGCCCGGCGACGACCGGCCCGTCGGCGCAGGCCTCGCACCCCGGTGTCTCCCAGCGCCCCTCCCAGCGTCCGTCCCACGGAGGCTGGGTATCGGAGCCGCCCCCTTTTGATCAGGCCGCCGCGCAGGCGGCACCCGAACCCGAGCCGTGGCCCGAGGCCGCACCCGCCCCGCAGGCGCCCGCGCGCGCTCACGAGGAACACGTCGCGCAGGCGGCCCCCACGCCTGCTCCCGAGCCGGTTGACACCGGCTGGCCGGAGCCCGCGCGTGCACCCGAGCCCGCTCCCGAACCCGAACCCGAGGACGCCGGCTGGCCCGAGCCCGCGACGGTGACGCCGATCCGGCGTGAGCCCGTTGCTTCCGCGCCGACGTCGGCCTCTCAGGCACCCGTCCCGCAGCCCGACCCCGAGCGCCCCGCGCTGCCCGGGCGGGCTGCCCGAGCCCTCGCCGCCGCCTCCGCCGATGCGCCCGAGGGCGCTCCGGCCTCGTCCCCGAACGGCGAGGCGGCCCCGCGCAAGCACTCGTTCACGGTCTTCCGCTACCCGGGCGACCCGGAGCCGGGTGAGGAGAGTGCGCCAGAACCCGCGCAGCCCGCCACGGCCTCGGAACCCGTCTTCGACGATGCCCCCATCGCGCCCGCCGCGCACACGCCGTCGACCCCGACGGGCTGGGGAGACCCTGTGGTCATCCCCGGGGGAGCGTCCGTCAACTTCGACGACGGCACCGACTCGTGGACCCCGCCCGAGCCGGCCGCCCCCGCTGACACGACACCGATCGGTGCCGCGCCGAGCGCCCCCACGCAGGCCCCCGCCTGGCTGGCGGCGGCCCCCGAGCCCACGCATGCCTCGGATTCCGCGCCCAGATTCGGCAACTCGCAACCTCAGCGCGACGCCGCACAAGCGTCCGACGCGCCGCTGACCGGCCGCGCCGCCGCCGAGGCCGCACTGCGCGAGAAGGCCCAGCGCGAGGCCGCCGTCGCCTCGACCCGCACCCACGCGGCCGACGACGACAGTGCCAGCATTGACGATGAAAACATTGAAAACTCGCAGACGATCGGCCTGGCAGCGGTCCTGGAGATCCTCGGCGGACGCGTCATCGAAGAGAAGATGACCGAGGGAGGATACTGACATGTACGACGGCGCCCTGGCCGACCTCATCGACCAGTTTGGGCAGCTGCCCGGCATCGGCCCGAAGTCCGCGCAGCGCATGGCCATGCACGTCCTGGACGCGGAGCCCGAGGACGTCGCTCGCCTCGTTGACGCGATCAACGCCGTGCGCGGGCGCGTGCGCCACTGCGACATCTGCGGCAACCTCACGGAAGAGGACGAGTGCTCCATCTGCCGCGACGTGCGCCGCGACCCCAGCGCGATCTGCGTCGTGCAGGAGCCCAAGGACATCCAGGCGATCGAGGGCGCGCGCGTGTTCCGCGGGCGCTACCACGTCCTCGGCGGCGTCATCGACCCGATCCACGGGGTGGGGCCGGACCAGCTGAACATCGCCTCGCTCATGAGCCGCCTGGCCGACGGGACGGTCACCGAGGTCATCCTGGCGACCAACCCGAACGTCGAGGGCGAGGCGACGGCCGCCTACCTCGCGCGCATGCTCTCCACGATGGGGGTGGAGACCTCGCGCCTGGCGATGGGCCTGCCCATGGGCGGCGACCTGGAGTACGCGGACTCGGTGACGCTGGGGCGCGCGCTCGAGGGGCGCCGCCGCCTCTGAGCCGTCACCGACGAGGCCCGGGCCGCCTCGCGCTCTCGACGCGCAGGCGGGCGGTGACTCGTGTTGTGGTCGCGCGGGTGGGCGTGCGTCTGTGCCGGTACCCTCTGCGGCTGCGACCTGCGGCGTTTGTCGCCTCGTGGGCCGCGCGTCCCGCTGTCCGTGACGCACGTGTGACACAATCGTAGGGACCGCGCTGCGAGAAGACGAGGAGGCCATGATGGCGACCCAGGCGAGTTCAGGCGCGCCCCGAGTGCTGGTTGTTGATGACGAGGCGATGCTGGCGGACTTGCTGTCGCAGGCCCTGCGTCACGAGGGCTGGGAGACGGCCACGGCGAAGGACGGGCTGGACGCGCTGGCGAAGGCGACGAGCTTCCACCCGGACGTCGTGATCCTTGACGTGCAGATGCCGCGCATGGATGGCCTGGAGGCGCTGGAGCGCCTGCGCGCTCGCGACCCGGAGCTGCCGGTCCTCTTCCTCACCGCACGCGACGCGGTCGCGGACCGCGTGCAGGGCTTGCGCGCGGGAGCCGACGACTACGTGACGAAGCCTTTCGATCTGGACGAGGTGGCGGCCCGCGTAGAGGCGCTGCTGCGCCGCGCGGGACGCACCCAGCAGGCGGCGTCGACGGTGCTGCAGGTTGCAGATCTGACCCTCGATGTGGATTCTCACGATGTGCGTCGTGGCGGGGAAGAAATTACGTTAACGAACACTGAGTTCGAATTGCTCCGGTATCTCATGGAAAACGTTGGAATCGTGCTGTCGAAGCAAAAGATTCTGGACGCCGTGTGGAGCTACGATTTCGGTGGCCAGGTGAACGTTGTCGAGCTGTACATCTCGTATCTGCGCAAGAAGATCGACGCGGATCGTCCGGCCCTCATCCGCACGGTGCGCGGTGCCGGTTACATCATGCGGGAGCCGCAGTGACGCGGCGGCCTTCCCTGGCGGGGCGCCTCTCGCGCGCCTTGGCCGCGTGCGTGGCGCTCGCGCTCGTCGTCATGGTGGCGGCGTCCACGCTGGTCATGCGCTCCTGGATGCTCGGCAACACGGATTCCGAGCTGCATCGTCTCTCGCAGCGCGCGGGCGAGCACCTGGACGTTGAGGACGCTCCAGATAATGGGGTGGATGCGGACGATGATTTTGACGACGATTCTGACGATGCTGGTGCCCGCGCGGTCCCGCAGTCGGGCGGGCGGGTGCCTCGTCCCGGTGGGCCCGTCGTCCCCGGCGGACCCAAGGGGCCGGGGTTTGGCGGTTCCGGCATCGCCGAGGGCACCCTCCAGTACGTGAGCGAGGACGGCGAGGCGGCCGGTGCGGTCGTCTCCAACTTCTCGGTGACCTACCTGAATGAGCCTGCATTGGCGATCCTGGCCGCGGTGCCCACGGATGGCGCCCCGCACACTGTGCGTCTCAAAGATCTGGGCGCGTTCCGGGTGACCTCCCAGGTCGTGGGCGACAAGACCGTGCTTGTCGGCGTGCAGATGGATAGCGTCGATGATGTGGTCCTGATGCTCGTCGCGGTTGAGCTTGGTCTGTCCCTCATCGTCGCGATTGCGGCCGGGTTCGCGGGCCGGGCGTGGGTGCGCCGCGAGCTGCGCCCGCTCGGGGTGGTGCGCGCGGCCGCCGCAGACATCGCGAGCCGCGACCTCGCCGATAACGCCAACGACCTCACACGCGTCGGCGAGGAGGCCACCTCCGGCCCCGTCGAGGTCGCCGACGTCGCGGGCGCGCTCAACTCGATGATCGACGCAGTCGAGGACGGCATGGAACGTCGTGCCCGCAGCGAGGCGAAGCTGCGCCAGTTCGTCGCCGACGCCTCGCACGAGCTGCGCACGCCGCTCGCCTCCGTACAGGGGTACGCGCAGCTCGCCCGCCGCGACATTGACGAGGCCTCCCGCACCCAGGCGCTCGAGCGCATCTCCTCGGAGGGTGCGCGCATGGCCTCCCTCGTGGAGGAGATGCTGACGCTGGCGCGCCTGGACGGCAACCGGGCACTCAAACGGGACACTATCGACGTTATCCCGCTGATACTGGACGCCCTGTCAGACGCGCACGTGGTCGCCCCCGACCATGCGTGGGAGCTCGGCGAGGCCTCGGACATCCAGGTCCTGGGTGACGAGGCTGCCCTGCGCCAGATCCTCACGAACCTGCTCGCGAACGCCCGCGTGCACACGCCTGCGGGCACACGCGTCGTCGTCTCGCTGACCCGCAGCGACGACGAGGCCGTGGCCGCTTGCGTGCGCGCCCGCGGCTGCGCGAAGGGGCAGGGGAAAGCGGAGGGTGCCCCGGCCTCGTCGATGGTGAGGATCCGCGTCGCCGACGACGGTCCCGGCATCCCCGCTGAGATCCGCGACCGCGTCTTCGATCGTTTCGTGCGCGGCGACTCCTCGCGTACGCGCGACGGGCGCGGCTCCTCGGGCCTGGGAATGTCGATCGTCGAGTCGCTGGCGCGCGCAATGGGCGGGTCCGTGCGCCTCGCGGACGCCGACAGGGGGACCGTCATCGACGTGACATTGCCCGCCGCCTGAGCGCCCCCGCGCGCTGGCGACCGAGAGGGTGCTGACCAGGAGCGTTGCAATTCCGGGCCTCGTGCGTCCCTGTGTCCTGGGTCGCCCCGGCGCGTCCCATGTCACCTGCGCCCACATGCCGGTCGTTCCCGGCGCGATGCCTGGCGGGCCGTAGGATTGTTGTGGTGGCATGCGCCACCCGAAGGCGTGCGAATCGACACGTACCGATAGAAATGAGGCTCTAGTGGCACTGATCGTGCAAAAGTACGGCGGTTCTTCCGTCGCCGACACCGAAGCCATGAAGCGCGTCGCCCAGCGCATCGTGGACACGCACAACGCGGGACACCGCGTCGTTGTCGTCGTATCGGCGATGGGCGACACGACCGACGACCTGCTCGACTCGGCCGCAGCGCTCACCGACAACCCGCCCGAGCGCGAAATGGACATCCTCCTGTCGGCCGGCGAACGCATCTCGATGGCCCTCCTCGCGATGGCCGTCAACGAACTCGGCGTCGAAGCCCGCGCCTATACCGGCGCGCAGGCCGGCATCAAGACCGACAGCCACTTCGGTGCCGCCCAGATCGTCGGCATGGTGCCCGAGCGCGTCGCCCGCGCCATCAAGGACGGCCAGGTCGCCATCGTCGCCGGCTTCCAGGGCATCTCCAAGGACGACGACGTCACCACGCTAGGCCGCGGCGGCTCCGACACGACCGCCGTCGCCCTCGCCGCCGCCCTCCATGCCGACGTGTGCGAAATCTACACGGACGTCGACGGCCTCTTCTCCGCCGACCCGCGCATCGTCCCCAAGGCCCACCGCCTGCGTACCCTCACCCAGGAAGAAACCCTGGAAATGGCCGCGCACGGCGCCAAGATCCTCCACCTGCGTGCCGTCGAATTCGCGCGCCGCTACGGGGTCCCCCTGCACGTGCGCTCCTCGTTCTCCGAAAAGAACGGCACCTGGATCTCCGACTCCCCCGCAAACCCTGAACTCAAGGGCCTCGTGCCCGACGCAGCCCTGAAGTCTCCCGAGGAAAACGCCATGGAAAAGCCCGTCATCTCCGGTATCGCTCACGACCGCTCCCAGGACAAGATCACCGTCACCGACGTGCCGAACAGCCCCGGCGTCGCCGCCCGCGTCTTCGCCGTCGTCGCCGAAGTCGGCGCCAACATCGACATGATCGTTCAGAACCTGCCGATCTCCGACCCCACGAAGGCCAACATCACCTTCACCCTGCCCGAAGGTGACGCGCAGAAGGCCCTCGACGCCCTCGAGGCGCACCGCGACGAAATCGGCTTCAACGAGCTGCGCTACAACCCCAACATCGGCAAGCTCAGCCTCGTCGGCGTCGGCATGCGCACCAACCCCGGCGTCTCCGCGCGTCTCTTCTCCGCCCTGTCCGACGCGGGCATCAACATCGACCTGATCTCCACCTCCGAGATCCGCATCTCCGTCGTCACCCGCCTCGAAGACCTCGACCGCGCCGTGAAGGCCGTCCACACCGCGTTCGGCCTCGACGCCTCCGAAACCGAAGCCGTCGTCTACGGCGGCACCGGCCGCTGATCGTTCATCGACGAGGCCCGGGCTGCTTTCGCTGTTTCTGCACGGTTCCGGTGATCCCGGTTAGCGAGGCCGGCCTCGTCCCCATAGATTTCACCCAGCGTTCGCCCCGTCGTATGGGCGCGCGCACCAACAAAGGAGAACACCATGAGTGGTTTCAATGTCGCCGTCGTCGGCGCCACCGGCCAGGTCGGCCGAGTCATGCGCACCCTGCTGGAGGAGCGTCAGTTCCCGGTCGAGACGATTCGTTTCTTCTCGTCCGCGCGCTCGGCCGGCACGACCCTGCCCTGGAAGGGACAGGACATCGTCGTCGAGGACGTGGCGACGGCCGACTACTCGGGCATTGATATTGCCGTGTTCTCCGCGGGCGCCACCGCCTCGCGCGAGTACGCCCCCAAGTTCGCGGCCGCCGGCGCGGTCGTCGTCGACAACTCCTCCGCGTGGCGCAAGGACCCCGAGGTGCCGCTCGTCGTCTCCGAGGTCAACCCCGACGACGTCGACAACCGCCCCAAGGGTATTATCGCGAACCCCAACTGCACGACCATGGCCGCCATGCCCGTCCTCAAGCCCCTCGTGGACGCCGCGGGTGGTCTGACGCGTCTCTTCGTCTCCTCCTACCAGGCCGTCTCCGGCTCGGGCCGTGCGGGCGTCGCCGAGCTGACCGGCCAGATCGAGGCCGGTGCTGCGCAGGATCTCGCAGCTCTGGCCCTGGATGGTCGCGCCGTCACCCTGCCCGAGCCCGGCGTGTACGTCGCGCCCATCGCCTTCGACGTCGTGCCGCTCGCCGGCTCCATCGTCGACGACGGCTCCGAAGAGACCGACGAGGAGCAGAAGCTGCGCAACGAGTCGCGCCGCATCCTCCACATTCCCGACCTGGCCGTGTCCGGCACCTGCGTGCGCGTCCCCGTCTACACCGGCCACACCCTCACGATCCACGCCGAGTTCGCAGGCGACATCACGCCCGACCAGGCGCGCGCCCTGCTGGCAGACGCGCCCGGCGTGCGCGTCGTCGACGTCCCGACCCCGCTCGAGGCCGCCGGCCGCGACGAGGTCCTCGTGGGTCGCATCCGCCAGGATCAGGCGGTCGACGGCAAGCGTGGCCTCGTCCTGGTCGTGTCCGGCGACAACCTGCGCAAGGGCGCTGCCCTGAACGCGGTCCAGGTCGCCGAGGTGGTGGCTGCTCGGCTGCGCTGAGTGTTGCACTGACTGCGTGAACGCGCGGCGGCCCGGTGGGCTGCCGCGCGTTTGCGTTGCTCGTGGCGCCGCCTGACGTGCGGCCTTGCTCGTTGCCCCGACAGATCTCCGGCCGCCGCGCGGCCTGCCCGCCCGCTCGCCGTCCGCGCCGCGAGCTTCGCTCGGCGCGTCGACTCGTTGTCCGGCCAGGCCCCGCCGCCGCCCACCGGCACCGCGGCCAGGCCCGCTGGACTTTCCGGCGCCCTCCACACCAGTGGGGCCGGGTCTATGATCGGTGGCTCGGCGCGTCGACTCGTTGTCCGGCCAGGCCCCGCCGCCCACCAGCACTGCGGCCTGTCCCGCCGCCCCTTCCGGTGCTCTCCACTTCTGCCTAGGCAATTTCGCACGTAATTCCCCTGCGGGTACTTCAAATCATGAAGTAGCGTCGTTGCAATTGCAACGTTTCTGGGCGGTCTTCAAAAGTGACCGTAGGAAATTATGTGCGACTTTTGTTTAGTACTGGCCCTGCCGCCGCCTTCTGATCCTGCCGCGCCAATTTCGCATGCAATTCCCTTGTGGCTATTTCAAATTTTGAATTCATATCGTTGGGATTGTAACGTTTCTGGGCATGGTTGAAAGTTTAAGCAATCGAATTGCATGCGAAATTTTGGGAGGGGCGCGTTGGTGGGTGAGGTGGAGTGTTGGTGCGGGACTTTTTTCTCCCTGCTCGACCTGTTGGTGGTGGGAGCGGTATAAAGTTCTCCCTGCATGCTGAAAATGGGCCACAATGGGCGTTCTGGCGCGAGCGGGGAGAGTTTTGTACCGGTATCGCCTGCCAGGGGCGTGAGTGGGGAGAGTTTTGTACCGGCATCGGCCCCGCGTGCGGTACAAAGTTCTCCCTGCTCGACCTGTTGGTGGTGGGAGCGGTATAAAGTTCTCCCTGCATGCTGAAAATGGGCCACAATGGGCGTTTTGGCGCGAGCCGGGAGAGTTTTGTACCGGTATCGCCTGCCAGGGGCGTGAGTGGGGAGAGTTTTGTACCGGTTGGGCCTGCCGAAGTGTGTGCGGCAGGCCAGGCGTGCCTGTCGCGGAGGCATGACAAAACCGCCCGGCGCGCAGCCGGGCGGTGGTGGAGCGGGCGACGGGAATCGAACCCGCCTCTGAAGCTTGGGAAGCTTCCATTCTACCGATGAACTACGCCCGCAATTCATCGTCCCGAAGGAATCGACCCGTCGATCATATCGTTACGCCGGATGGGCGCGCAACCGGCACCGCTGGAGTTTGAAACGGGGTGCTTGGGGGCTGGGTGCTGGTGGAGTGTTGTGGCAGGTCTGGCGTGTGGATAGCCGCGCAACGGCTGCAAGCTGGTGTGGTTGGGGTATGGGGAGGCGAGGAACGGTAGCGGGTGTGTGGATAGCCGCGCAACTGGCGTCACTTGTCGGCTCAAGAAGGTAAAGCAATAGGCGCCGCCAGGTGCACGCCACTAGCGTCTGCCGTCCAGATCCGGTGTGCGCTCTCCCTCCAGATACACTGGGCTCGCCTGATTGATTGGAGTTCCTATGACTCGTCCCGTGGTGGCCGCCGCGATCGTTGATTCCCTGAGCGAGCCCACGATGCTGCTCGCCTGCTCGCGCGCCTACCCGCAGGAGCTGCGCGGCCAGTTCGAGCTGCCCGGCGGCAAGGTCGAGGACAATGAGGATCCAGTACACGCCCTCGAGCGCGAAATCGCCGAGGAGCTCGGCGCGCGCCTCACCATGGGTGAACGCGTGTGCCCCGAAGATGGCCAGTGGTGGCCGATCCTGGGCGGCCGCGTCATGGGCGTGTGGCTCGCCGAGGTCGCGGCTGGTTCGCCCGCCCCGCGCGTGGGTGCGTCGCACCTCGAGGCCCGGTGGGTGCCCCTCGCGGACCTCGCCGCGCTCCCCTGGATCGTCGCAGACTTCCCCATCGTCGAGGCCGTGGTCGCCCGCTGCGCTCGCTGAGGACGGGCAAGCGGCGTGCAGCCACAATTTGACGACACTAAGGGGAAAGATGTCAGAATAAGCGCATGCCGAAGATTATTGGGGAGTCCCTTGCCTCTCACCGCGAGCTGACTCGCGCGCGCCTGTTCGAGGCCCTGGGGTCGCTCATGGGCGAGCAGTCCTTCGAGTCGATCACGATGAGCCAGATTGCGGAGCGCGCGGGTGTTGGCCGCACGGCGGTTTACAACCACTTCGCGGATAAGGAGGTGCTCCTGCTCGCCTACATGCGCGAGGTGACGGGAGAGTTTGCGCGTGTGCTGACTCAGCGCCTCGAAGCCGAGCCGGATCCCCTGATGCGCCTGCGCATTTACATTCGTTCCCACCTGCAGATGATTGGCCGCTACCACGTGAAGGCTGGCATGGGTCTGCGCCGTCACATGTCCGGCCAGGGCGCCTCGCACCTGCATGATCATGCGGGTGTTGTGGGTGAGGTCCTCATCGGCATTCTTGACGAGGCCATGGAGCGTGGGCTGATCGCTCAGCAGAATACGCTCGGCGCGGTTCACCTGATTCACGCGACGCTGCAGGGGCAGCGTCTGCCGCAGGATCCGGAGCATCGCGAGTCCGCGCTGACGCTGGTGGAGACGTTCATTTTGCGAGGCTTGGGCGCCTCGGAGGAGAACGTGTGCCACGTCACGACCGCGGATCTTCCTTCCGGGGAATAGTGGGCGCGCCGCGTCCGTTGAATAAGACAGTTCACGCGTGGGCATCAAGCCTGCGCCTCGACCACCGTCGGGTTAGCCGGCGACAACAGGAGAATCATGGCTACCGTTACTCTCACGCAGGAGAACTTCGAGCAGAACGTGTCCGCCGGCGGCATCGTGCTGGTGGATTTCTGGGCGACTTGGTGCGGCCCGTGCCGCCAGTTCGGCCCGATCTTCGAGGAGGCCTCCGAGAAGTACCCGGACATCGTGTTCGGCAAGATTGACACGGATGACCAGCAGCAGCTGGCGATGGCCGCGCAGATTACGTCGATCCCGACCCTCATGGCGTTCCGCGATGGTATCGCGGTGTTCCGCCAGTCCGGCGCCCTGCCGCTGTCCGCGCTCGAGGATCTGATTTCGCAGATCCAGAACCTGGACATGGACGACGTGCGCAAGAAGATCGCCGAGTCCGAGCAGGCCTGAGCGACGCAACGTGGGGAGGGCCCCGAGGCATGATGCCTCGGGGCCCTTTCGTCTATCAGTGTGGGTGTCTGCGTTGCTCTCGCGCCAAAAACAGCCATAGACGCGCCAAATACAGCCACCCCCGCGCCACCCACGTATCACCCGCGTGCGCCGCTCACGCGCCGCTCACGCAGTGATCGCTCGCGGGAGGCGGCGCGTGATGAGTTCGTGGTCGGCGTGGTCGCCCACCATGAAGGAGTAGTCGCCAACGATTTCGAAGCCGTGGCGCGCGTAGAGGCGTTGCGCCCCGTAGTTTTCACTCCACACGCCGATCCACAGGGTGCGGGGCCCGTCGCGCTCGAGCCACTCGAGCGCCGTGTTGAGGAGGAGCGTGCCGCGGCCACCGCCTTGGTGCCCCTGCAGGATGTAGAGGCGCTGGACCTCGCCGTCGCCGGGCGCGACGTCGGGGTGGGGCAGGTGCGCGGGGGATGCGGTCACGTAGCCAATGGGGGCTTGTGAGACGGACGAGGCCGGGGCCTCGTCTCCGGGTTCGGGCGTGCCCGAGTGGTCGCCGGAGGAGAGCGTCGCCCCAGCCTCGTCAACTGGCTCGTCAAAGAGGAGCCATGTCGCGCGCTCGGGGTCGTTGAGCTCGGCGCGCAGGACGGTGGGGGAGTAGGCCTCGTCGAGGAAGGCCTCGAGGTCGGAGGGTGTGTAGAGGTGCTCGAAGGTCTGCGTGAAGCAGGTGCGTGAGAGGTGGGAGAGTGCCTCGGCGTCTGCGGGCGTGGCGCGGCGGATCATGGCAGCCTTTCGTCGGTTCGATCCCCATCGTAGGGCATGGAAGCACGCTGCCCAGCCACCGGAAAGCACCCTGAGAAAACCCCGAAAAGACGGGGAAACCTTGCTGCTTGAATGAGGCGCACCTTACAATTGAGCAACGCCGTTCATCGAAGGAGACGCACGTGGCACACAAGACCCGCACCGCGCAGGTGCTCGACGTTGTCAAGGTACTGGCCTGGGTAGTTATCGCTATCTCCTTGGTGAAGTTCGCGTTCTTCCCGGCCGCCCAGGAGGACGAGGGGACCGACGGGATGGACCCGGGCGGCAGCTTCGGGCAGATGACGACCGAGGTGGGCCGCGCCGACATCACGAACACCGTGAGCGTCACGGGAACGATCCAGGCGGACGAGCCGGTCGTCGCCCGAGCGACCCTGGACGGCGCCGTCGTGCGGACCTTCGTCAACGATGGCGACAAGGTATCCAAGGGCGACTCCCTCGTCCAGATCCGCAAGGAAATCCCCGGCGAAACCCGTCAGGTGACCGACGAGGAGGGCAACGTGAGCGTTGAGACCGCCGATCCGACGTACAAGTACGAGACGGTCGTGTCCCCCGGTGACGGGACGGTGTCGACGAGTGTGCTGGTCGGCCAGCAGTTCGCGATTGGCGACACGGTTGCGACCGTTGCCCCGGCGACGTTCTCCGCGGTCGCCTCCCTGAGCGCGGACCAGATGTACCGCCTGCAGGACGCGCCCTCGACGGCGACCGTCACCATCAAGAACGGTCCCGCGCCCTTCGAATGCTCGGGTGTCAAGCTGGTGAGTCCGACCGGCAAGCAGCAGGATCCGAAGACGAACGCCGGGTCCGATAACGGGGCCTCGTCCTCGACGGACCTGAAGGCCCGCTGCGCGATCCCCGCAGATCAGACAGTGTTCGCGGGCCTGCAGGTGACCCTCGAAATGACGGCCGGCTCGGCGACGGGCGTCCTCGCGGTGCCGATTTCCGCGGTCGAGGGGCGCTACCAGTCCGGCTACGTCTACCTGCCGACCTCCGACCCCACCAAGCCTGACAAGCGCGCCGTCACCCTGGGCATTACCGACGGCAAGATGGTTGAGGTCAAGGAGGGGCTGACCCAGGGCGAGGAGATCCTCGAGTTCACCCCGACCTCGAACAAGGACGATCAGGACGAGCAGGACGGTCCCTTGGGTGGTGCGGACTCCGGTCGGGCTGGCGGCGCGGGCGGCTCGAACGGCGGGGCGGGCGCGCAATGAGTCTCGTGTGCCTGCGGGACGTGACCCGCACGGTGACCCTGCCTGATGGGGAGGATCTGCACATTCTGCGCGGTGTCAATCTGGATGTCGCCGAGGGCGAGCACGTGTCCATTGTCGGTCGCTCGGGTACCGGCAAGTCCACGATGCTGAACATCATCGGCCTGTTGGATGCCCCGACCTCGGGCACGTACGAGCTGGACGGGGTGGATACGACGCGCCTGGGGGAGGGGCGCCGCGCGCGGATGCGCGGGGAAGACTTCGGCTTCGTGTTCCAGCAGTTCAACATCTTCTCGGCGCGCACGGCCGCCGAGAACGTCGAGGTTCCGCTCCTGTACGCGCCGGGCCCGCAGCTGTTGCGCAGGCGCTCGATCACGCTCGACATGCTGGAGCGCGTAGGGCTGGCCGATCGCGCCGACTCCTACCCGGGCGAGATGAGCGGCGGCGAGCAGCAGCGTATCGCCATCGCGCGCGCCCTCGTGCGCCGCCCGCGCGTGATCCTCGCCGACGAGCCGACGGGCGCCCTCGACCCGGACACGGGCCGCGTCGTCATGGCCCTCCTCGAGGAGGTCGCCCGCGAGTCCAACGCCGCGCTCATCGTTATTACGCACGACATGGCGGTGGCCGCTCGGGCCCAGCGCGCCTACGAGCTCTACGACGGTACGCTGCACGAGGTCGGGGATCCCGACGCTCTCACCCACCGCGTGGAGGCAGGACACTCGGGCGACGAGGCCGGGGCGCGCAATGCGATACCGGAACCCCCGCCGGTGCCCGCCGACGACGAAGCTACGGGGACCGACGAGGGTGTGCGGACTGATGAGGGTACGGGGACCCACGAGGACGAGCGGGCCTCGGACCCGGCGAGGCCGGAGGAGGGGGAGCAGTGAACGCTGTCAGCCAGATTCTGGGTGCGCTCATCGAGGCGTGGGGCGAGGTTAAAGTGCAGAAGGCGCGCGTCGTCCTCTCCCTCGTGGGCGTGGTTGCGGCCGTCGCTGCGATGACGATCGTGATTGCGCTCGGCGACCTGCTCCTGCAGTCCTCGCGCGAGTTGGCGGAGCTGTACGAGGGACGCTCGGTCACCCTGCGCCTGACCCCCGAAAGCTCTTCGGCCTCGCCGGAGGGGCCATCAGCGAACGGCCCGTACCAGGACGTCTCCGGGACGGGAGCCGATGCCTCGCCGAGCGGCGAGCAGACCGCGACGCGCCCCGACGAAAAGGACACGATCGGGGAGGCCATGGCCACCCTGGCCGAGAAGACGAACATCCACTACTGGTCGCGCTTTTCCAGCGGGGGCGGAGAGATCGTCGAAGCCCGCCAGGCCAGGGCTAGTGGACAATTCCGCGGCTATCCCCTGACGAAGATCGGCGACATGGTTGACGGCGTCGCGTTCCAGGGCGTGGACCCCTCCTACGCGGTCATCTACCGCACCCGCATGCTCGCGGGACGCTGGGTCGAGAGCAGCGACGCCGACCAGCGCCTGATTCCCGTCGTCATCTCGCAGACCCTGTGGGATCAGCTCGGGCGCGCCCCCATCGACCAGGTGCCGATCGTCCTGCACACGAGTGACGGCGTCGCGATGCGCGTCGTCGGCGTCACCAAGTCGAAGAGCTCCTACGACATGCCGACCGTGTTCGCGCACTACGACGCGGCGCGCGTGTCCTTCCC
This sequence comes from Pauljensenia sp. 20925_1_27, assembly GCF_041432835.1. Lineage (NCBI taxonomy): Bacteria > Bacillati > Actinomycetota > Actinomycetes > Actinomycetales > Actinomycetaceae > Pauljensenia > Pauljensenia sp. 20925_1_27. The sequence goes on along the minus strand of NZ_JAPWAH010000009.1, from coordinate 67,976 downwards.
GCAGATGACCTCCCCGGCCATGATCGCGTGGGTGGGAACCGAGAACGCCGACCAGGCGCGCGAGACCCTGCCCCGCTCCCTGGCCTCGATCCTCGGCGAGGGCTGGAAGGTCTCTGTCTCGGGCGGCGAGCACGAGGACATCGGCGAGGAGCAGCTGGGCACGATCTCCAACGTCATCATGGTCATCGGCGGCATCATCGTGTTCCTGGGTGCCCTCGGCCTGCTGAACGTCGCCATCGTGACCGTGCGCCAGCGGGTGCGCGAGATCGGCATCCGCCGGGCCGTCGGCGCCTCTGCGGCGCGCGTCTTCTTCGCCGTCTTCATGGAGTCCGTCGTCGCGACCTTCGTCGCCGGCGTCATCGGCGTAGGAATCGCGATCGTGGTCGTGCGATTCCTTCCCCTCGAGGCCCTCGGCGTCACGCTCAGCGACACCCCGGCCTTCCCCGCCGGCGCGGCCATCGCGGGCGTTGCCATCTCCACGAGCATCGGTGCCCTGTGCGGGATCATCCCCGCGCTCGCGGCCGTGCGCGTCAAGCCGATCGACGCGATTCGCTACTGATTCATCGACGAGGCCGTGGCACCTTCCCGGGGCCGCGCGCGGTGGGCGTGGGTGCCCCGGCCTCGTGCTGAGGGTGTTACCGGGGGAGCGTGACGCGCTTCGTGTCCTCGTCGTAGACGATCATGCCGTCTTTGAGGAGGGCGCGGTACACGCGTGAGGGCTGGTAGCGGTCGCCGCCGTCGATGCGGGCTACGTCGAGGACCCGACGCTTGGTGAGGCCTTCCTTGCCTTCGAAGTGTGCGGTACGCAGGGCTTTCATGATGCGGCCGCGCGCCTGTCGGTCGGTGCCGACGTAGGGCTGGGGCGTGGGGCGCTTGTCGTCCTTCGGGTATCCGGCGGCGGCCCACGCGCAATTCGCGTGTATCGCGCACTCGTCGCACGAGGGACTCAGCTGGGTGCACACGAGGGCGCCGAATTCCATGAGCGACAAACTCACCTCGGCCGCGCGGTGCCCGTCTTCGGGCAATAATGCGTCGGCCCGCATTGTTTCCGCTTTTGAGGGCGTCGTGTGGGGAGGAAACTCTCGGCCGTCCAGAAATCTGACCAGCACGCGACGCACGTTCGTGTCCAGGACCGGCACGCGGATTCCGTGGCGGAAGGCGAGCAGCGCGGATGCGGTGTAGGTGCCGACGCCCGGCAGGAGGGTGAGTTCCTTCATGGTGAGTGGGACCTCGCCGTCATGCTTTTCGACGATCGCGGCCGCGCAGGCCTTGAGGCGCAGGGCGCGTGAGGGGTATCCGAGGTTTGCCCAGGCGACGATGATGTCTGCCGAGGATGCGGTGGCAAGATCGGCGGGGGTGGGCCAGCGTTCCATCCACTCAAGCCAGATTGGCTGGACCCGTGAGATGGGGGTCTGCTGGCTCATGATTTCAAAGACGAGGGTCCCCCAGTCGGAGACGCCCTGCGCGCGCATGGGCAGGTTGCGCTGATGTGCGGCGAACCAATGGGGCAGGTCGATCAGGAGTGATCGCGAGGCCTCGGCCGTCGGATTTGTGAACACCCAGTCAGTCTATGGAAGAAAGTCGCACTGCGACGAACGAAAGAAATTAACCTGTGATCCGTAACATAAAAAGGGGAGGATATTGTACAAAAAGCAAATGCTTCGGTAGTCTGACCGTGTTTTTAGAAAACGCCCCTATCCCAGGGGTCATCAACACATAGGAGACAACATGTCCGCTCCTCAGCAGCCTGGTTACAACGCTCCCGTCCAGGGCAAGTCCCGCATGGTCGCTGGCCTGCTCAACCTGCTCCTCGGCGGTATCGCCGCCGGCGACTTCTACCTCGGCCACATGAAGGTCGGCGCGATTCGCGTCGCCGCTCTGATTCTCGGCTACGTCCTCATGGTGATCGGTGGCACGTCGAATAGCGGTGCCCTGCTTGGCATCGGCTACCTGATCGTCCTCGTGGTTGGCATCGCGGGCCTCGCGTGCGCCATCATGACCTTCATGGGCAAGTGGATCTACGCGACGGACTCCAACGGCGTTCCCACCGTCTGAGCACCTGCGCTCCGCGCGTGATGCGCGCGTCAGACTACCCCGTGGGGCCCGGCTTGATGCCGGGCCCCACGCTTTTTCATTGGCGGAGCGTGCTCTCGAGGGTGAGAGTGATCGTTTGTGAGGTGAGGAACCACGGCGCTGCTTCGCGGCCTCCGGGATCAATCAGGGGCGTTTCGGGGTGGACGCGGCTCCCACATTGCTGCCTGTGCACGCTAGGCTATGTCAGTACGGCCGTTCGCGGCCCCCCACGACAACCGAAAGGCTCACCCATGACGACGCCCGACCCGCAGGCCACTCCCTTCTCCCCCGAGGATCCCGCGAAGGATGCCACCCCCGAGGTCCCCTCGGCCGACTTCTCGATTCCCGACGCTCCCGCGGTTGACGCTGCGGGCGAGATTCCCGCCCCCGAGGTTCCGGCATTCGACGCCGCCCCCGATACTGCTGCGGCCCCCGACGCGCCGTCCTTCCCCCAGGCCTCGGCCCCCTCCTTCGACGAGGCGACCGCGACGCCCGGCTCGACCACCTACGGCACCGCCTACGACGCTACCTCCGCCCAGGCGGGCCCCGATGCCGCCGCGAATCAGGCGCCCTACGGTGCACCCGAAGGTGCGCAGCCCGGATATGGTGCGCAGCCCGGATATGCTCAGCAGCCCGGTTTCGAGCAGGCCGCCTACGCCGCGGGCCAGCAGGCCTACGGCCAGCCCGGTTACGCACAGCCCGCGTACGGCCAGCCCGTCGTCGGTGCGCCCAAGCAGTGGATCGTCGCCGTGCTCCTGGCGTTCTTCCTGGGTGCCCTGGGTATCCACAACTTCTACCTCGGCTACACGGGCAAGGGCATCATCCAGCTGATTCTGACGATCACGGTGATCTGTGCGCCCGTTTCAGCCATCTGGGCGCTCATCGAGTTCATCATGATCCTCGCCCGCTCCGGTGACTACGCCACCGACGCTCAGGGCCAGCCCCTGCAGTGACCCCCTGAGGCTGTTGTCGCGGCGCTGAGTATGCGACAATCGAGTCATGCTGCTCAGTGACCGCGACATCAAAGCCTCCCTGGACTCCGGGCGTATCCAGCTCGACCCGATGGACCGCGACTTGGTTCAGCCGGCCAGTATTGACGTGCGCCTGGATCGCCTGTTCCGCCTCTTCGATAACCACCGCTACCCGGTGATCGACCCTGCGGCGGACCAGTCGGACCTCACTCACCTGGTCGACGTGGGCCCCGATCAGCCCTTTGTTCTGCACCCGGGCGAGTTCGTCCTGGGTGTCACCTACGAGCTGGTGACCCTCGGTGATGACATCGCGGCGCGCCTGGAGGGTAAGTCCTCGCTCGGCCGTCTCGGCCTGCTCACGCACTCGACGGCGGGCTTCATTGACCCCGGTTTCTCGGGCCACGTGACCCTCGAGCTGTCGAATACGGCGACGATGCCGATCCTGCTTTACCCCGGTATGAAGATCGGGCAGCTGTGCTTCTTCGACCTGTCCTCCCCGGCCGAGCACCCCTACGGCTCCAGCGGCCTCGGCTCTCATTACCAGGGCCAGCGCGGGCCGACTCCGTCGCGCACGCACGAGCGCTTCACGCGCACCCGCATCGAACGGTGATACCTGATGTCGGCTCTTCCTCCTCCACCGCCCTCTCGGCTTGAACGTATGCGCGCCGAGCGCGCCGAGCGTGCGGCTCGCGAGATGAGCTATCCGCCGGCACCGGACCCCGTCGAGCTGCCGGAGCCGCCCGCTCCCGAGCCTGCGGATCTTCAGGCACCGCCGCTGCCGGAGCCGCCCGCGCCCACGCCCGTCATGGGGGTCCCGCAGGCGACCACCGCCCCGCAGATCAGCGGTGTCCACGAGGCAGGGGTCGGTATCCCCCCGGTCGCGCCCTCCCCGACTCGCACGGGTGTCATTCAGGGCGTCGCGCTGCCCGGCATGACTCCGCGCGGCGAGCAGATCACCAACAGGGACGAGGCACCGCAGGCCTCGCCGGTGAGGCGTTCCCTGAAGGAACGCATGGCTGCTACCGCTCATTCCTTCGCGGACCCGACGCCGATGAGCGCGACGGATAACCCGCTCACGCAGACGAACGTCGGGTTGACGACGATGACCGCGACGGACGCGGCGTTCCAGATTGCCGCCGACGGTGAGGTCACGAGCGCCGAGGCGGCCGTCCCGATCGCCGCAGCCATCGAGGTGAGCGAGCCCGCAGGCGTCATCGACCTGGCGGACGCGCGCGCCCATCATCTCTTCCTCGTCTCTGAAGCGGTTGACCCCGCCGAACTCGAGGCCCTCGCGATTTCCATGTGGGACGAGGCTGGGTGGATCGCCCCGGGTCGCCTCCGCCTGTCCTCCGAGGCCGAGCTGGAGGGGCCGTGGACGCTCGACCAGCCGACGCGCGCCGAGCTGGGCACGCCGGCCTCGCTGACGAATGCGTGGGTCCTGCGCTGTCCGCAGGCGCACGCCCGCCAGCAGAATAACGGCGTCATGGGCGAGTGGGACAAGGCCTTCCCCGAGGGGGTGCCCACGGGCCTGGAGTACCGCGTGCTCGAGGCGCTGCGTCGCATGGCTCGCCGCCTCGCCGGTGGCCTGCGCATCGCGGGCAGCGGCTACGTCATGGTTCCCGACGCCGATTCGGCCGTGAATCTGACGGTTTATTCACCGCGCTGGATCAACCCTGAGGACCTGCTGTCCGCGATGCGCGAGCGCGCCGGGTTCGAACAGATGAAGGACGCGCGCGATATTGCGCCCGAGGCCCCCAAGCCTCCTCCGCTCACGCCCGCGCAGGTCGCGCAGATCGAGAAGCTCAAGGCCGAGCTGGGCCCGGTTCGCAAAGACATTGCGTCCAAGATCGCGAAGGCCCGCGAGGAGCTCGAAGCCCAGCGCGACCAGCCGCAGGTCGTCGACGGGTACGCTCTCATGAGCCCGATCGGGCACCGCTCCGACATGATGATCGAGGTCCACGCCGTGCCCACGCCTCCGCGCGTCCTGCGCTGGGAGCCGTGGACGGCCGGGGCCATCATCGAATACCAGGTGCGCTGGCTGCCCACGTCCGCTCCGACGCCCGGGGCGGGGGCGATGAGCCGCACCGCGCGCCTCGAGCGCCTGCGTTCCACGCAGGACGTGGAGAAGGCCGCCGGCATGATCGCGACCCTCGTGGGCGGCAACGTCGTCGACGAGGACGGCTTCCTCGTCGGCCTCGAAGAGATCTCCACGGAGGACGAGGAGTAGCCTGCCCTACTGACCGCGCTTGACGGACTCGAGCAGCATGACGGCCACGTCCCGCACCTCCGGGAGCTTCGCACCAGACGAGGCCGTGGCGGCGTCGTTGTTCGCGCCGCCCTGGTCGGCGTCGGAGGAGACGAAGCCGGCGGACGTGCCCGAGGCCGAGCCGAGCATCTGGGAGCAGAAGGGGCAGGCCGTCGCGACGACGTCCGCACCCGTGGACGCGGCCTCGACGATGCGGGCGTCCGCGATGCGGGTCCCGCGCGTCTCCTCGAACCAAGCGTGCGCGCCGCCCGCGCCGCAGCACATCGCGCGGTCGCGGTTGCGCGGCATCTCGACGAGCTCCACGTTTGGCAGGGAGCCCACGAGCTCGCGCGGCGGCTCATAGATCTTGTTGTGGCGGCCCAGGAAGCACGCGTCGTGGTAGGTGACCTTCAGGGACGAGGTCGTGGGGGCCACCGGCGTGAGCAGGCCGTCGCGCACGAGGCGGTTGAGGAGCTGCGTGTGGTGGACGACCTCGAAGTGGCCGCCGAGCTCCGGGTACTCGCCCGCGATCGTGTTGAAGCAGTGCGCGCAGGAGACGACGATCTTCTGGGGCTTGGCTTCTGTGAGCGTGTCGATCGCCTGGGCGGCCAGCATCTGGAAGAGCGCCTCGTTGCCGGCGCGGCGGGCCGGGTCGCCCGTGCAGGACTCGCCCGAGCCGAGGACCGCGAAGGACACGCCCGCCGTGTGCAGCAGCTCGGCGACGGCGGCGCTGGTCTTCTTCGCCGTGTCGTCGTAGGCGCCCGCGCAGCCCACCCAGAACAGGTAGTCGACCTGCGAGGCGTCCTCAATGTCCTCGCCGACGACGGGGATGTCGAAGTCGAGTTTCTTCGCCCAGTCCATGCGCTTGCGGGCGGGCTGGTTGTAGGGGTTCGCCTTGGATTCCATGCCGCGGAAGGCGCGGCCCAGCTCGCGGGGGAACGCGCCCTCCATGAGGACCTGGTGGCGGCGCAGGTCGAGGATGTGGTCGATGTGCTCGATGTCGACGGGGCACTGTTCGACGCAGGCGCCGCAGTTCGTGCAGTCCCACAGGACCTCTTCGGAGACGACCTCGGGGACCAGGGGAGCGGTGACCGCGGAAACGCCCTCGGGGCCGGTCGCGCCCGACAAGGACAGGGCGGAGACCAGGTCGAAGGAGTGCGGCGAGGCAGGCACGCCCTTGTCGAGCAGCACCTCGCCATCCTCGAGCTTCTGGTGACCCTCCTCCTGTTCGACGATCTGCACGTTGGAGGCGGACTCCATGTGGTCGCGCAGGCCCATGATGAGCAGCTTGGGGGAGAGGGGCTTCTGGGTGTTCCACGCGGGGCACAGCTCCTGGCAGCGACCGCACTCGGTACACGAGTACAGGTCTAGGCGCGCCTTCCACGAGAAGTCGTCGACCGTGCCCACGCCGAGAACCGTGTCCTCGGGGAGATCATCGAAGTCGTCCTCGCTGGTGACGGGCTTGCCGTCAATGAGCATGTGGTCAGCCGGTCCTAGGGACTTCGTACCGTCGGCGTTGCGGCGCGTGTACAGGTTGAGGATCGCGACGAAGCGGTGCCAGGCGACGCCCATGCCGGTCTGGATGCCGACGACCGTCAGCCAGGTCATGGAGGTGAGGACCTTGAGGGCGCTGACCAGCACGATCGCGTTTGCCAGCGAGGCGGCCGAGGAGGCGGCGGCGGCCGCGAAGAGCGCGCCGAGCCAGGCGGTGAGCGGGAAGTGCAGGGCGGTCGCGTGGGCCTCGAGGCCGGGCGTCACGCTGAAGAGCGCGTATTCGAGGCCGCGCAGGGCCACGACGCACGCGCACACGATGAGAATGACCCACTCGACGAAGAGCGCCTGCCAGCGGGTTGAGCCCAGGAAACGGGAGGCCAGGCCGCGCGGGGAGGAGTCGCGCGGGTGGGGCGTGGCCAGGGACGAGGGCGGGGTGCCTTCCGGGTCGGCCGCGGCGGCAGCGGCGTCGGGATCGTCGTTCGACAGGGCCGCCTCGGCGGCCGTACCGCGCCCGGCGCGCTGGCGCACGACCATCAGAAGGATGATGCCAACCAGGCCGCCCCATGCGAAGACCTCGGTGAGCCACTCCCACGGCGCGAAATGTCCGAGGAGAGGCAGCGTGAAGGTCTGGACGCGCAGCTGGGCGTACCCGGTGATCAGGGTGAGGAAGAGGATCGGGAAGGACACCATCACCAGCCAGTGGGCGGCCTTGATCCACGGGCGCCCCTTGAACTCGCGGTGGGTGAGGGCCGCGGAGATGACGCCCCAGAGGCGCTTGCCCACGGGGGTCAGGCGTCCAGGGTCGGGCGTGCCCGCGCAGATGGTGCGCCACATGTGTGTCAGGCCTCGCGCGAACGACAGGACGGCCACAGCGGTCACCAGCAGGGCGAGTCCCCACATGATGGCGCTCAGCGTCGGATTGGCCACGTTTCCTCCTCATGATTGCTCCACTCCATTGTGGCATCTTGACCCAGAGGAGACCGATTCTGCCTGGCAAAGCGTGCGCAATTACGCGCTGCGCGGTGGGGCTGGCCGAGCTTGCATGTGCTCGCCACAACGTGGATATATGCCACGAGGAGGGGAAAAGTATGGGAGAGTGAGAGCGTGCTTCCCGTCTCGCAGCCAGACATGACACTGTCCGACCAGGAACTCTTCGGAGACGATCACCCGCATGATCACTGCGGGGTCTTCGGAGTATGGGCCCCGGGCGAGGACGTTTCCCGCCTGACCTACTTCTCCCTCTATGCTCTGCAACACCGCGGCCAACAGAGCGCCGGTATTGCGACGTCGAATGGCAAGCAGATCCTTGTGTACAAGGATCAGGGCCTCGTGTCGCAGGTGTTCTCCGAGCAGTCCCTCCAGGGTCTGCGCGGCCACATCGCGCTGGGCCACGTCCGCTACGCGACGACCGGCGCCGACGTGTGGCGCAACGCCCAGCCGACGCTGGGCCCCACCCCGACGGGCACCCTCGCCCTGGCCCACAACGGCAACCTCACCAACACGGTCGAGCTGCGCGAGCTGGCCTCCGAGATCGCCGACGACGGCGAGGACTTCGAACGCGGCGCCTCCACCGACACCTCCCTCGTGACCGCGCTGTTGGGCATGGCCGACCGCATCCCCGGGCCGACTCCCTTCATCGCGTCCCCGTCCGTGACGCCCGGGCACACGAGCGCGGATGAGGCCGCCCCGGCCTCGTCGATGGACGACCTGGAGCCCGCGCCCCTCGTCGGCGCTGCCCTGAAGGTCCTGCCGCGCATCAAGGGCGCGTTCTCCCTGGTCTTCATGGACGAGCACACGCTGTACGCGGCGCGCGACCCGCACGGCTACCGCCCGCTTGTTCTCGGCCGCCTCGCCTCCGGGTGGGTCGTCGCCTCCGAGACCGCCGCCCTGGACCTGTGTGGCGCGACCTTCGTGCGCGAGGTCGAGCCCGGCGAGCTCATCTCGATCGACGCCTCGGGCGTGCACTCGCGCCGCTTCGCCGTGCGCCGCTCCAACACCTGCGTCTTCGAGTACGTGTACCTGGCCCGCCCCGACACGACGATCGGTGGGCGCCGCATCGTGGCCGCGCGCCACGAGATGGGTGCCGCCCTGGCGCGCGAGAACCCCATCGAGGCGGACCTCGTGATCCCCACGCCCGACTCGGGCACGCCCGCCGCGATCGGCTACGCGCAGGAGTCCGGCATCCCCTTCGCCCAGGGCCTGGTCAAGAACGCGTACGTGGGCCGAACCTTCATCCAGCCCACGCAGTCCCTGCGCCAGCTGGGCATCCGCCTCAAGCTCAACCCCCTGCGCGAGGTCATCGAAGGCAAGCGCCTGGTCGTCATCGACGACTCGATCGTGCGCGGTAACACGCAGCGCGCGCTGGTTAAGATGCTGCGCGAGGCCGGGGCCGCCGAGGTGCACGTGCGCATCTCGTCGCCGCCGGTGGTGTGGCCGTGCTTCTTCGGTATCGATTTCCCGACGCGCGCCGAGCTCATCGCCTCGTCCATGAGCGTCGAGCAGGTCCGCGACTCGATCGGTGCCGACTCCCTGGCGTACCTGTCGATCGACGGCATGGTTGCGGCCACCGGACAGGGCACGTCCCTGTGCATCGGCTGCTTCACGGGCGAATACCCCGAGACGATCCCCGCCGGGACGCCCGTGCCCGGAACCCCCGACGCTACCCCCTGCTAACCTCCACGCCCGCGACGCAACCCCTGCGCCGCGGGCATCGTTCTCAACCCGACCACCCAGACACGGCCTCGTCGAGCGCCATCCGCGAAAGGCACCACCCATGACCGATACCCCCCTGGACTACGCGACCGCTGGCGTCGACACCGCTGCGGGCGACCGCGCCGTCGAACTGATGAAGAGCGCCGTCGCCGCCACCCACGACTCCACCGTCCTGGGCGCGACCGGCGGATTCGCCGGCATGGTGGACGCGTCGGCGCTGCTGGGCATGGACAAGCCCCTGCTCGCGACCTCCACGGACGGCGTGGGCACCAAGATCGCGATCGCGCAGGCCATGGACGTGCACGACACGATCGGCCAGGACCTGGTCGGTATGGTCGTCGACGACATCGTCGTGATTGGCGCGCGCCCGGTCCTCATGACCGACTACATCGCCTGCGGGCACGTCGTCCCCGAGCGCATCGCCTCCATCGTCACCGGCATCGCGCGGGCCTGCGAGGCCACGGGCACGCCCCTCATCGGCGGCGAGACCGCCGAGCACCCGGGTGTCATGGAGCCCGATGACTACGACATCGCGGGCGCGGCGACCGGCGTCGTGGACGCCTCGAAGCTGCTGGGCCCCGAGCGCGTGGCCGACGGTGACGTCGTCATCGCGATGGCCTCCTCGGGCCTGCATTCCAACGGCTACTCGCTGGTGCGCTCCGTCGTCTCCCGCGTGGGCGCGTCGCTGGAGTCCCACGTCGCCGAGTTCGGCCGCACCCTCGGCGAGGAGCTCCTCGAGCCCACGCGCCTGTACACGCGCCTGTGCCTGGACCTGGTCGAGCGCTTCGGCGTCGAGGGGATTCACGCCTACTCGCACGTGACCGGCGGCGGCCTGGCCGCGAACCTGTCGCGCGTCCTGCCTGTCGGCGCGGTGGCGACCGTTGATCGCTCCACGTGGACCGTGCCCGCCGTGTTCGACTGGGTGCGCCGCGGCGGCGACGTCACCTGGGTCGGCATGGAGGACTCCCTGAACCTGGGCGTCGGCATGGTCGCCGTCGTCTCCGCGTCCGTGGCCTCCGAGGTCCAATCCGCGATCAACGAGGCCGGGGTGGCCGCGTGGGTCCTGGGCTCCGTCACGTCGGCCGGCACCGACGGGACCGTGGCCGGTTTCGGATCGGTGTCCGAGCTGAGCGCGGACTCCTCCGGCGTGCGCCTCATCTCCGGCACGAAGGGCGTCCAGGCTGGCGCCGTGCTGCTGCACGGCGAGTACCGCGTCGGCTGAGCGTTGCGTGAGCGTGCGAGAGGGGTCGGGGCCTGCGGGCCCCGGCCCCTTGCGTAGGGGCGTCAGAAATAGTGGTGTGGGTACACCAAAGCGGCGGACCGGTTCTCGGTCCGCCGTGTGGCTGAGCCGTTACTTGGTGGAGGATCCACCCGTCCAGAAGGACTCATCGAGCTGCTTCGGGTCGATGTCGTCGTCTTCTGCGGGAATCTCGGCGAAGTCGGCGTATTTCGAGTAGAGGTCGTCGTCGATTGCATCGTCCTCTTCGGGCTCGTCCGCCGGCACGTGTGCCAGGTACGAGTCCTCATCCGCCAGCTCTCGCTGAAGTGCGTTTAGGTCGGTGTCGGGGCTGAAATACTTCAGCTTCCGAGCGACTTTCATCTGCTTAGCCTTTTGACGGCCGCGCCCCATGGCGTCGACCCCCTCCGCGTCGTTCGGGTCCGCGTGGAGCGGTTCCCTGGGTGTTCAAAATGTTTCGTGGGTCCATCATAGCTAATGACGGGCCTTGACCTCACCTTGGATCGTGTTTTGCGCGCTCAGCTGAGCGGCACTCCGCCCGCGAAAGCCCACGAAAACGGGGAAATGTAACCGGCGCAACCCACGGCCGGTGTGGCCGGAGTTACGCCGGTTCGCGTCAGTTGGTGCTTACAGCGCCTCGGTCACGTCGGACTTGAGGGCTGCGAGCGTGTGCGCGGCGGCCTCGCGGGCTGCGCGGCGGGCCTCGCGACGGGAGCGACGCGACGAGCGGGTCGCCAGCAGGACGATCACGCCGATGGTGCCGATCGCGGACAGGGCGACGATGCCGACCTTTTTCAGGGCCTCGGCGTTGCCGCCGGCCGCGTCCTGCAGGGTCAGCGACGCGGACTCCTTGAAGGAAGCGAAACGGGCGCTGGCCTCGTCCTTCGCCTCCTGGGCGAGGGCGGCGGGCTGGACGCGTGCGTACAGCTGGTCGATCGTGGCGGCCAGTTCGGCGCGCTGACGCTCGAGGTCGGCAGTGATCTGGGCCTCCGTGCGCGGCTCAGAGGAGGTGGACGCGGGGGCGGACTCGCCGACCGTCACGTTGCGCGGATCGAGGTTGGTGCTCACTTGCCCAGTCCCTTCTCGATGGCTTCCTTGGTGGCGGCGACCGACGCGGCAGGGTCCGGGCGGTGCGCCTGCGCGCTCTTGAGGGAGCGGGCGCCGACGAGGGCGAGGATCAGGACGATCAAGAGGAGGACGCCGACGATGATCAGCGACGCCGCCCACGCGGGCAGCACGAGCGCGAGCGCGATCTCGGCGGTGTGCAGCGTCCAGCCGAGCAGGTAGAGCGCGAAGACCGCGGCGACCACAAGGAGGGCGACGCCCTTACCGCTCTTGGCTGCGAAGGTGCGCAGCTTCGCCTTGTTGAGCTCGATCTCGCCGCGAATGATCCCGGAGATCTGGCCGGTCACCGACGCGAAGAGGGCGCCGATGCTGGGGCGGGCCTCGCCGGCGGCCTGCGCGGTGTTGACGGGCGGCGGCGGGTACTGCCCGGGCTGGGGGGTGGGCTGAGTCATGGGTGCTCCTGCGCGTGCGGGTGAGCGAGGCGGTGCCTCGCCTGATACGCCTAGTCTCTCATGAAGGAGGTCGGCTCGCAGTGACCGGTCCGTTACTCCTGTGGGGCGATCGAACCGGGCAGATCGGAGAGGATCTTGCGGGCGCGCACGACCAGGTCGGAGACCTCGGGCTCGGCCATGGCCGGGTCCTCGGTGTCGACGACGGGAATGCCTCGCATCGCGGTCTCGGTGCGGGGCTCGGGCGAGGCCTGGGGCACCTGCGTTGCCTGGCTTGCCTGGGTCGCTTGGCTTGCCTGGGCGGGCGCGGTCTCCACGCGGGTGGTCGCCGCGTCGAGGGCCGCCTCGGCGGGGTCCGTTTCCTCGGGTGCGGAGGACTGCTGCGCGTTCGCGGTCTGTGCCCCGGCCTCGTCGGTGGTGCCGAGCGGGTGCCATGCGGGGGCCTGTGCGCCGGTGGGGGAGATGACCTCGTCGAAGGAAGCGGGCAGTGCCGAGGGGATCGGGCCGAGGAGGGCCTTCGGGTCCTCGGGGTTGGCCTCCAGGGAAGCGTTGATGAGCGCGACGGAGGGGCCGGGCGCGTCGAGGGCGACGCGGCCGTTCGTCAGGAGGATCGCGCGGTCGGAGGCGGCGGCGACCTCGGGGTTCGGGGTCGCGAGGACGACCGCGCAGCCCGCGTCCGCGAGGGCGCGCAGGAGGGGGCCGAGTTCCGTGCGGGCGGCGGCGGGCAGGGTGATCGGGTCTTCGACGAGGAAGACCTCCGCGCCGGACACGATCGCGCGGGCGATGAGGGCCTTGAAGCGCTCCCATTCGGAAAGCTCGGAGGGGTGGAGCTCGACGCGCTGGGCGAGGCCCGTGATCTGCAGGGCACCCACGAGGTTGTCCCAGTCGGCGACGGAACCCGTCGCGGACAGGGGAGCCAGGATGTTTTGGCGGATCGTCAGGGATTCGTCGAGCGGGGAGTCGGCGCGGATCAGCGCGACCGAGCCGATACGGCCCGCGAGGCGCGCCGCCAGCGAGCGCGAGGGCGCGGCGACGATGCGGCCCGCCTGCGGCTCCTCGAGGCCAGCGAGGATCAGGAAAAGGGCGCGGGCGCGGCGGCCCGTCGGGTCCAGGATCGCGCTCAGCGAGCGCGCGCGGAAGCCCAAGTCGATGTTTGCCAGGAGGACCGCGCCCGTGACGTGGTCCGTGTACGTGATGCCCAGGCCTGCGACCTGGACGCGGCCACCGCGGCCCTTCGCACAGAAGGAGCGGCGCGAGCGGTACCAGGGGCGCGGCTCGGCGGGCGGCAGGTGTACGGGGGCGGCGACGGCGAGGTCGTTGCCGGTGGCGTTGTGGGCGTTGTTGTGGGCGTTGTTGTGGGCCGCGCTGTTGGTGCTGGTGTCTGCGCTGTTGGCGGGCGTGATGAGGGGGCCGTCGGAGACGAGGGTTTCCTGCGGGTCCAGTGCGCCGTCCTCGGCGAGCGTGGCTGCTGCCTCCTGCTCGGAGGGTGCGCCGACCTCGTCGAGGGCGCTGAGCGTCTCCTCGAACGACGGGGTGGACATCTCGGCGAGCGCGTCCGCCATCGACTGGGCGGGCGTCTGCGAGACTTGCTCAGCGCCAGCTTGCTGGGCGGTTTGCTCGCCAGCTTGCTGGGCGGCGGCCGTCATATCGGCCAGCTCCTGGCCATCCGAACCGTGCAGGTTTTCACGCGGGTCATTCGACATGCCCCCATTGTTTCAGGATCGTGCCACTTGTGTCGCCATGGCACGCGGGAGTAGGTGGGGTGATACGTTTGTGAGGTCCTGCGAGCGCGCGACGCGACCCCGGTCGCGGTGTTCCCCGGCAGGGGATGACCCCGTGTAGTGCATCAGGAGGACGTATTCCCCGCGAAAGCGGGGATTTTTCTCTCTGAGGGCGGGTGAATGACATCTTGTCTGCAATATCGGGAACGTGTATTGTATAAGAAAAGTTCTTCTGTTATGGTTACTGCATCACCTCCGAGGGGGTGATGACAGCGCCGTCGGTGCTGTCGGGCTCAACATTTTCAGAGTAACCGCATGAGCTCATGCTAGCGCGCATGCCGTGCTCGGAGGATGATTTTGACTCAAGGAAGAGGAAATGGCCCGAAAAGACAAGCAGAGAGTTTCGCTGACGACGCCAGCAACTGCGGAACCCCCGATTTTCCCTGCCGCCCAGCCCGGCCTCGGCGCTGCTGATCTCTCCGCATTGGCCAGGAGCTTCTGGGCGAAGAGTGGAGACTCCGGCAGCTGGCTGTCCGTCGTCCAGCACCTGATGGATGCCGCTGACGTTGCGGGGCTCCTCTTCGACGACTACCTGAGCGAGCATCATCGCAGGCTCATGGCCTCGGTCTGGGGAGGAGATCGCGCCAAGGCACGGGCCTCGTTTGTGTTCCTCGCAGGGGTGCACGACGTGGGCAAAGTGAGCCCTCAGTTCGCGTGTCAGCGTCAAGATCTGGCTCAGCTGATCCGCAGCGAGGGGCTGGTCGTCATGCGCAAAGCCGATTACGCTGAACGTGCGTTCCTTCCCCATGGCCTCGTCAGTCAGTTCGCGCTACAGGAGGAAATAGCTGCGGGTGGCGGCGATGGATCACGGGCCCTCCAATGGGCGATTCTCGTCGGTGTCCACCATGGTCGATACCCGGACGCGGGTGCCGTGTACGTCGCACGACAGCAGTACAGGACACAAGAAGGATCGCGCGAGGATGATCCCCGTTGGAGCCAGGCGCGCTCGGAAATTCTTCGGTGGATGGCGGCGCGTAGCGGTTTCCCGCTCATCGCACCTGTCACCGCCCTGCCCGAGCTGCCCATTGCGGTTGCCTCCGCCTATGCCTCGGCCCTCGTGATCGCGGACTGGCTCGCTTCCAACGAGGATTACTTCTCGCTTCGGCCCCGACCGGTCGATGAAGCTGGAAAGCTGTCGATTGAGGGATACCCCGAGCTCACCGCGGATCAGCAGCATGAGCGTGTCGAGCGCGCCTGGAAGCGAGCAGGCTTCCCGGCCCCCCTGTGCATTCCCGCAGCGCCGACCGATGAGGTCGCAGACTTCTACCGTCACCGTTTTGGGTGGCCGGCCTCGTACCGTCCGACCGAGGCCCAGCGCGCCGCCGTCGAGATTGCGACGCGCGAGGATCCGGACCTCATGATTGTCGAGGCGCCGCCGGGGTCTGGGAAGACCGAGCTGGCCTTCGCGGCGGCCGAGGTTCTGATGCGCGCTCGGGGGCTACAGGGAGTGTTTGTTGCGCTGCCCACTCAAGCCACGACTAACGCGATGTTCGAGCGTGTCACCGCATGGCTCACAAGCATTCTGGGCGATGAACCGCAGAAGCTCGGCATCCAGCTCGCGCACGGGAAAAACAGCCTCAACGAGTCCTTTGTCAAGCTCCTCGAACGCGGTAAGAGCCCCCTTGAAGTGCATGACGGCGAGGAGGATCTCGGCCTTCATGCGAGCCGGTGGATGGGCCAGCGTTGGCGATCGACCCTGTCGCCGGTTGTGGTCGGCACAATCGACCAGGTGCTGCTCGCTGCCCTGAAGTCGCGCCACGTGCTGGTGCGTCACCTCGGGCTCATGGGCAAGGTCGTCGTCATCGATGAGGTGCACGCCGCCGACGAATACATGGAGACGTACCTGGAGGCCGCGCTCACGTGGCTTGGTATGTACGGGATCCCCGTTGTGTTGCTGTCGGCGACACTGCCGCCCGCGCGGCGTCTCGCTCTTCTGAGCGCCTATCGCCGAGGTCGTGGGTCGTCGGGCGTGAGCGCTGAGTCGGTCGATGGAATGATCGGCTATCCGGCAATTTCGACGGTGTCCGCCACGGGTGTGTGCGTCCATGAGATTCAGGGTGAGGCTGAGGTCCCCAAGAGGATCATCCCGACCTCGCTCGGCTCGCCGCAGGAAATCGCGGAGCTTTTGGACCGCGAGCTCGCCGAGGATGGATGCGCCGTCGTCATCCGTAATACGGTCCGCGAGGCCCAGGAAACATACGAGGCCGTGAGAAACGTTTTTGGCCGTGAGCAGTCGACACTGCTGCACTCGCGTTTCCTGGCCGCCGAACGTGCCGCCCGCGATCGCCGGATGCTCGAACTTTTCGGAAAACATAGTCAGCAGCGTCCCGTCAGGCACGTCGTCGTCGCAACCCAGGTGATCGAGCAAAGCCTCGACGTCGACTTCGACCTCATGCTCACCGATCCCGCGCCCATGGACCTCGTGCTGCAGCGTATCGGGCGACTTCACAGACATGACAGAGCTGAACGTCCACGCGGCCTGCGCGATGCCAGGTGTCTCGTGATCGTCGAAGATGCAACTCCCTCTCCCTGGGCGTACTCACGCGGAACCGACTACGTGTACGCGCGCTACTCCGTCCTGCGGACCCTGGGAATTGTCGCTGATCGCGGCGAAATACTCGTCCGTGAACCGTTGGACTACGCGGAATTGACGACTCTGGCGTATACCGATGATGTGCCGGTTGGTCCCGCGCAGTGGCGCGAGGCCCTCGATGCCGCGTTGGAAGAGCGCAACAAAGCACGCGCCCAAGCACAAGCGAAAGCAACAACCTGGTGCCTCGGCGAAGCAAATACGCCCTCGTGGCAGGCCCTCGAACTCGAAGAGAAATTCCTCGGCAATGCCGCAACCGGTGACGAATCAAAGGGAATGGGAGTCGCAGTGGCCCGCGCTGCCGTGCGCGACGGAGAAGACCAGATCCCCGTCCTCATCGTCGCCCTCGACCCCGAGCTGGGCAACGTACCAGTGGCTCCCCCTATCAGCGGGGTGCCAGAAGACGACACGCCTCTCGCAGTCGGTGAATACAACGCTCGAGGGCGTATCGCCGACATCTGCTCGTGGAGCGTCTCCCTGCCGCCGTGGGCGTTGCGCGCTCGCGGGCAGAGCATCGACGAGGCGGTGGACGCAGTTGCAGGTGCCATCTGGGATGATCCCATCACGACGGAATGGGCGTGTCGCGAGCACCCGTTCCTGGCAGGAGAACTGATCCTCGCGATGTACAAAACTCCCGACGGGGAGCGCCTCACGCGCGACCTGTGCGGACACACATTCACATACTCCACAGAAAGAGGAATGGAGGTGCAGGGTCAATGAAGAACCCTGAGTACAACCTACTCGACGAGCCGTGGATACCCGTACGGCTCGTCGATGGGACCATCACTGATGTCGGCCTGCTGGAGTTACTCCGGCGCACGACCGACATCGCGGACCTAGCGTGCGAGCTACCCACGCAGAGCATCGCAATTCAGCGATTGATCCTGGCAATCGCGTATCGAGTGGCCACACCGCACGATACGCGCGACTGGGTCAGGCAGTGGGAGGACGGAGCTCCAACGGAGCAGATGATCGAGTACCTCGAACGGTGGCGGGATCGTTTCTACCTGTTCGGGGGTCACTTCCCGTTCATGCAGGTGGCGGATTTGCGTACCGCGAAGGATGCTGTGTCTGGACTGGAGAAACTGATTGCTGATGTTCCTAACGGCGAGCAGTTTTTCACGACCCGTCACGGCCGCGCACTGGCCTGCATTCCTGCCTCGGAGGCTGCACGCTGGTTGGTGCACGCGCAGGCGTACGACCCCTCGGGCATCCGTTCAGGAGCAGTCGGTGATTCCCAGGTCAAGGGCGGAAAAGGCTATCCCATTGGCCCGGCTTGGTGCGGACACCTCGGGCTCGTCTGGCTCAAGGGCCAGGACCTTGACGAGACGCTCGTCCTGAACCTGATCCCCGCGTCCACGGCCGCGTTGCGCGGCGTTGATAGTTCGACCGAATGGGGAGTGTGCAGCTGGGAGGCTTCCGAACCGGAAAGCTCGGTTCGTGGTGACTACTCTCTCCTCGACCCCGCGGGCACTCCCAAGGAGCTGAGCATCCCTCGGCTTCTCACCTGGCACTCCCGTCGCATCAGGCTGGTTGGCGACTCGTCCGGCGTGACGGGCGTCGTCTTGGCGCAGGGCGACAAGCTTGCCCCGCAGGAGATGCGTCTCTATGAGCCTCAGAGCCTGTGGAGGTACTCAACCCCGCAATCCAAGAAGTTCAAGACCGACGTCTACATGCCTCGTAAATTCGAGGCGGGCCGCGCGCTCTGGCGCAACCTCCCCGGCACCCTGCCCACCGTGACAACCGTGCAGGGCGTGGACAAGCAGCCCAAGCGGGAGTTCCTCCCCTCCGCGACGCTGTCCTTCCACTACCAGCTCGACAATGCCTCGATCCAGACCAGCTATCCCAAGGTGATGCGGATTCAGGCTGTTGGTGTCACCTACGGTCCGCAGGAATCGACGTTCGAGGATATCTACTCGGACGAGCTGACGTTGTCAGTTGCCGTCATGCGAGTCGAACGTGAGGATCTGTCCGCCGAGATAGACCGGCAAGTTCGCCTGACAGAAGAGGTTGCCAGAGATGTTGGAACTCTGGCGGCAAACCTCGCACGCGCAGCTGGTGAGAGCGGAGACGGTGCTGGCGATGGGGCTCGAGATCGCGCTAAGGAGCTCTTCTTCTCCGCTGTCGACAACGATTTTCGGTCCTGGCTGACCCAGGTTGATGGGCACGAAAGCGGGCGGGATATCGGGCGTCGGTGGGAGTGTACGTTGCGTCAGCACGCTACGGATATTCAGACCGAACTCGTCAGGGGTGCCTCGTCGTCGGCAATCATCGGTCGGGATACCGGCAGGGGATACATGAACGTCGGTATCGCTGAAAACTACTTCCGGTCGGCGCTCAACAAGCGTCTCCCGGTACGGAACACCAATCAGGAAGGAACGAAATGACCAGCAATGATGCTGCTCCGGAGACCCCTCCGGATGGCGCTGCGAAAGGTTTGTCGACACGGCGCGCAGTGTACGGACGCGTCGGCGGCTTGATCGTGAATCGGCTCTGGAAGGAGACTCCTTCGGCTCGTGCCCTTCGCGCGCAGCTGCGCGGAGCTCTTTCGCGGGAGGCGGGGTCGGTGCCCGAGCTGTGGGACCTGACGCTCGATGATCGCCCAGGCTATCTGGGCGACGAGCCGACCCGAGGTGAGAAGGCCGTCCACGGGGCGCTCACTCTCTGGGCCCTCCACCAGGGATCGAACACGAGACCCATGCACGACACGTCGGACCGTCCGCGCAGTTTCGCGTCCGCGGTCCGAGTCGTGGCCGAGGGACAGAAGGGGCAGAGCGGTGAAAAGCGAGCCGAGGAGACTCCGATCTATCGGCGTTTTTCGGCGGCCGTTCAAGCGCCCACGTTTGAGGGACTTCTCGTGCATCTGCGTTCGCTTATCTCTCAGCTCGAAGCCGCCGAGATTCCCTGCGATTACGGGTGGCTGGGAGCCGACCTCTTCACGTGGCAGGATCCGCGTCACCGCACGTCCGTCATGCGCAACTGGGGGCGGCAGTTCGCTCGTCCCGCTGAAACCATCCAGACCGAAACCGACTCCGACGAGTGACGTCGGGCACCACCATCAACCGCTTCATTTGTGAAAGGAAAGACAATGTCCGTCTTCGTTGATATCCACGTCCTGCAGACCCTCCCTCCCTCGAACCCGAACAGGGACGACACCGGCGCACCCAAGAGTGCGACCTTCGGTGGAGTCCAGCGTATGCGCATTTCGTCGCAGGCCATCAAGCGTGCGACGCGTCAGGACTTTGAGGGCAAGATTGCCGATGGAAATTACGGTGTGCGTACGAAGAAGATCGTCGAGCTGGTCGCACGAACGATCACCGAGAAGCGTCCCGACCTGGAGGCCGAATCGATCAAGCTCGCCGAGATGGGTCTGAAGGCCATCGGTTTCAAGCTCGCTGAGCCGCGTGGGAATAAGAGTGACAAGGAGTTGAAGGAATCTGGATTCCTCGTTTTCCTGTCGGCCAAGCAGATCGAACATGTTGCGGACGCACTGATTTCGGTCGCTCACGAGGATGATCCCGCGGCAGCATTCAAGGAATTGAAGCCGCGTAGCCTCGTGGATACGGATCACTCGATCGATATCGCTCTGTTCGGTCGCATGGTCGCCGAACCGAATGCGCTGAACGTCGATGCCGCATGCCAGGTTGCCCACGCGATTGGTGTCGGCGCGGTTGAGCACGAGTACGACTACTACACGGCCGTTGATGACGAGAAGAAGCGCAACGACGAGGCCGACGAGGGTGCGGGAATGATCGGCACGATCGAGTTCGCGTCCGCGACGGTGTACCGCTACGCGACGATCAACGTAGACCTGCTGCGTGAAAACCTGGGTGACGATGCCGTTGCGGATCGCGCCGTCGAACTCTTCGTGGATAGCTTCGTCCGCTCGATGCCGACCGGAAAGGTCACGACTTTCGCGAACCGCACGCTGCCGGATGCCGTTCTGGTTCAGGTTCGCACTGACCAGCCGATCAACATGAGTGGCGCTTTCGAGGAGCCGATCGTCGCGGGTCAGCACGGCTTCGCAAAACCCGCCATTAAGCGCTTCGTGGAGTTCGAGGCACGACTCCGCGAGCTGACTGGTCTGGAGGCCGTCGAGTCTCTCGTGTCGTGGACGACGCCTCGTGGCGAGAGCTTCTCGGAGCTCGGCAAGCAGGTGCGCCTGGCATCTCTTGGTGAAACCGCAGCGGAAGCGGTGCGAGGCACGCGATGAGTGCGGTGCTCGTCTTGAGGCTGGCGGGTCCCATGCAATCGTGGGGCGCGGACAGCCGATTCACGCGCAGGTCGACGGAGGCTTTTCCCACGAAAAGCGCGCTGGTCGGTCTGCTCGGTGCGGCACAGGGGCGCAGGCGCAGCGATCCCATCGAGGACCTGGCTGAGCTGAGCGTCGCCGTCCGGGTTGATCAACCGGGGCAGTTGCTCTACGACTTCCACACGGCGCATAGGGGTGATACGTCGATGCCTCTCTCTCACCGTTTCTACCGGGCGGATGCTGCGTTCGGAGCTTTCATCGAGGGGCCTGACGACATGATTGATGCACTCGCGCAGGCAATTGTTCGCCCGGTGTTTCCTCTCTACCTCGGCCGCCGCTCGTGCCCTCCGACCCTGCCGTTGCGCCTCGCTGTTCGCGAGGGCAGCGCGTGGGATGCGGTGCGCGAAACTCCATGGATGGCCTCGGCGTACTACCAGAAGAAGCAGCGTCACGATCATTACGTTCGGACGCGAATCGTTGCGGATCTGGGAATTATTCCGCCTCAGGTGGAGAAAACCTCCCAGCAGACGCTTCAGGACATGCCGATCAGTTTCGACTCGGAGAATCGCAAGTACACCCTGCGTACCGTCGAGGAGACATATATCGACCTGGAGAATCCGCAGTACGTGGAGACGAAACCGCAGGCCAGTCCCGTCCTCGTGCATGATCCGATGGAGGTGCTCTGATGTATCTGACACGCATCTACCTCAACCCGCACCGTCGAGGGGCGAAGCAGCTCATGCGCAGCCGACAGACGCTGCACGCGGCTGTGCTGAATTGCTTCCCCCCAGGCGTGCTGGATGATCCCGGCGCCCCGCGGGTTCTCTGGCGGTTGGACCGCCCGCCGGCCGTTCGGGGAGCTGCTCCTCGTCAGGGGAGTCCCTCGTGCGCGCTCTACATTTCGAGCCCGGTTGCTCCGGATCCCTCGCATATCGTCGAGGAGGCCGGCTACGCGACCGAGGGTGGGGTCGTCATCCGCGACATGAGTGCCTTCCTCGAGGGGCTGTCGGCTGGACAGAGGTGGGGTTTCCGCCTGTGCGTCAATCCGACGTTCCGGGAGGGCAGCCAGGTCAATGCACGGGGACGCAAGAAGGTTCTCGCACACGTCACGCAGGATCAGCAGACGCAGTGGGTCTTCGAACGCGCTGAGAAATGCGGGTTCAGGGTGCTCACCTCCGCTGAGCTTGGTGGTGACCTGCCGGTTCTCGAGGACAGCGACGGACAACGCGTCGACGGAGCGAATCTGCTGATTAACGGCGTTGAACGCAGTATCGCTGAGTTTAAACGCGGGGAGCGTCGCGTGACCCTCGGGGTCGCCACCTTCGAGGGGGTCCTTGAGGTGACGGACACCGAGGCTCTACGCCGAGCCCTCACTCACGGAATCGGCCGAGGGAAAGCCTACGGCTGCGGTTTAATGACCTTGGCTCGGCCATGAGACCGATCCCCGGGGCGAAGCCCCCAGACCCGAAAGACCTGGTGCGAGTTCGGGACCGGTTGACGTTCCTCTACGTCGAGCGGTGCACGATCAATCGTGACTCGAACGCGATCACCGTTGCTGATGGTCATGGAATCGCCCACGTCCCAGCGGCAGCGCTGTCGGTGCTGCTGCTGGGACCCGGGGTTCGGATCACTCACTCGGCGGTGTCTGTTCTTTCTGAGAGCGGATCGACTATCGTGTGGGTTGGCGAGAATGGGGTGCGCTACTACGCGCACGGCTCACCGCCCTCGCGTTCTTCGAGGCTGTTGGAGGCGCAGGCTCGCGCGGTGAGTGATCCGTCGATGCGGCTGACTGTCGCGCGCAACATGTACTTGATGCGCTTCGCAGGTGAGGACGTGTCGAAGCTGAGTCTTCAGCAGCTGAGGGGACGCGAGGGTGCTCGGGTGCGTCGCTTGTACCGGGAACACTCGCAGCGTACGGGGGTGCCCTGGGATCGGCGCGAGTACGATCCCGAGAACTATGAGGATGGTTCGGTTGTGAATCAGGCTCTCTCGGCTGCGAATTCGGCGATCTACGGGATCGTTCACGCGGTGATCGTCGCGTTGGGATGCAGTCCTGGGCTGGGGTTTGTGCACAACGGGAACTATCGCTCGTTTGTGTACGACATCGCCGACCTGTACAAGGCCGACCTCACGATTCCGATCGCTTTTGATGTCGCGGCTTCTCCGACTGACGAGGCCGTGGGCAGTGCCGCTCGTAAGGCTGTCCGCGATGCCGTGCGAGAGTTTCATCTGCTTGAGCGGTGTGTCGCGGACATCAAGGGGCTGCTGTCGGTGTCAGGTGCATTGGACGTTGAGGACGAGGACCTGATCGTCGACGACTTGCGACTGTGGGATGACCGCGAGGGCACTGTTGCCGCGGGCGTGGCGTACGAGGAGAGCGGGTCCTGGTGATCGTCCTCGTTTTGTCTGCCGTGCCTGAAGGTTTGCGAGGGCATGTGACTCGGTGGTTGATGGAAATCTCCCCGGGGGTATTCGTGGGGACGCTGTCCGCACGGGTCCGTGAACGCCTGTGGGATATCGTCACTGAAAACATGAAGACAGGGCGTGCCGTCATGGTCTACCGTGCGCGAAACGAACAGGGGCTCGAGTTCCTGACGTGGGGTGATCCCTGGAAGCCCGTCGATTTCGATGGGCTGACGCTCATGATGCGCCCCTACTACTCCGAGGGGCGAGGCCAATACTCCGAACCCGATCCCGCGGCGCGTCAGTTGCGTAAACGTCCTGCGATGAGTAACTTTCAGAAAAGGCGCAAAGCTCAAGGCTTTCCAAGATCTGATCGATCTGCGCGATAAAAGCGCAGGTCAGGAAGTGTTTTCCCCGCGTGAGCGGGGATGAGCCCGTTCCGTTCAATCTCAGGAGGCACCATGCTAGGTTTTCCCCGCGTGAGCGGGGATGAGCCCGCCACGTGCTCATCGGGGTGGACGTGGAAGACGTTTTCCCCGCGTGAGCGGGGATGAGCCCTCGCGGTATACATTCTGTCAGGGGCGGTTGTCGTTTTCCCCGCGTGAGCGGGGATGAGCCGCGATCGACAAGAAGCGCGACCTGTACCTCGAGGTTTTCCCCGCGTGAGCGGGGATGAGCCCTTGAACCAGGGGATGCCCGCATCCTCGCGGGCGTTTTCCCCGCGTGAGCGGGGATGAGCCCTGGAAACCGGGGAAATCAATGCCGCGTGTGCGGTTTTCCCCGCGTGAGCGGGGATGAGCCCGGCGGCAACCCGGCGGTAGAAAACTACCTGACGTTTTCCCCGCGTGAGCGGGGATGAGCCCGTCGCCTTGTCCACGCCACGCAGGAGCAGGCCGTTTTCCCCGCGTGAGCGGGGATGAGCCCAGGTCAGCCCCAATCACGGCTCCAGCCTCGCCGTTTTCCCCGCGTGAGCGGGGATGAGCCCAAGCCTGGCCAAGCATCTCGACGCCCTCACCTGTTTTCCCCGCGTGAGCGGGGATGAGCCCGCAGGTTTTCTGCGCCGCGCGTCCATGCGTCTGTTTTCCCCGCGTGAGCGGGGATGAGCCCCGACGCGCACCATGACTTTGCGCTTGGAGCGGGTTTTCCCCGCGTGAGCGGGGATGAGCCCGCCTGACCACGTGGGCGCGAGATGTCGCCGTGGTTTTCCCCGCGTGAGCGGGGATGAGCCCTGCTTCGATTGCGCCCGTGGACTGTTCGAGGTGTTTTCCCCGCGTGAGCGGGGATGAGCCCGGTGAACCGCACCGCGATCGCGCGCTTACGATGTTTTCCCCGCGTGAGCGGGGATGAGCCCATCCGGTCAGCAATGGACGCCGTCGGCGGGTCGTTTTCCCCGCGTGAGCGGGGATGAGCCCTGGATCCAGTCGATGCGGTAGCGGTTCATGGGGTTTTCCCCGCGTGAGCGGGGATGAGCCTCTGACCTGTTGGACAATGTGCTCAACGCCGCCGTTTTCCCCGCGTGAGCGGGGATGAGCCGCCGGCGTCTTCGATCCCGGCGGCCAGCCTGTGGTTTTCCCCGCGTGAGCGGGGATGAGCCCAGATTAGGCAGCTCCTGCGTATCGCGTCCGACGTTTTCCCCGCGTGAGCGGGGATGAGCCCTCGACACCTGACGCACGTGCATACTCGGCAAGGTTTTCCCCGCGTGAGCGGGGATGAGCCTGGGCGTGCCGTGGCTCATGCCGGTTGTGCGCGGTTTTCCCCGCGTGAGCGGGGATGAGCCCTGCATGTCCCGGGCGCTACACGAATTCCCTTGGTTTTCCCCGCGTGAGCGGGGATGAGCCCATATTGCTGCGCGGTCGCGTTGACGCCCCACAGTTTTCCCCGCGTGAGCGGGGATGAGCCCGGTTATCCCTTCTGTGCTTTGGCGCGTTCCTGGTTTTCCCCGCGTGAGCGGGGATGAGCCCAGGCCGGCGACGACGTTGGGCTTTTCGACCAGGTTTTCCCCGCGTGAGCGGGGATGAGCCGGAGTAACAGACATGCAGTTCACCGGACGATCGGTTTTCCCCGCGTGAGCGGGGATGAGCCCGCCTCGACATTGATCGAGAGACCACGGAAGCCGTTTTCCCCGCGTGAGCGGGGATGAGCCCTGGGTCCAGTCAATTCGATAGCTCATGAGTTAGTTTTCCCCGCGTGAGCGGGGATGAGCCCGTCGAGGAGAACGCCGGTGAGGGCGCGAGCGTGTTTTCCCCGCGTGAGCGGGGATGAGCCCTCTCGACGACTGGCGCGTCGGAGTTGGCGAGGGTTTTCCCCGCGTGAGCGGGGATGAGCCGTTGTTAGCAGTGTCGCCCCAACGGAGGGAAAAGTTTTCCCCGCGTGAGCGGGGATGAGCCCGCGACGCGGACACCGAACCCGCCGCCGCCGAGGTTTTCCCCGCGTGAGCGGGGATGAGCCACGCGCATGTCTTGCCCACCGGGACACGGGCAAAGTTTTCCCCGCGTGAGCGGGGATGAGCCCGCAATGCCCCCCTTCAAGCGCCCCGGCAGATAGTTTTCCCCGCGTGAGCGGGGATGAGCCCTCGCGCAGCGCACCCAGGCCATATAGGCGGAGGTTTTCCCCGCGTGAGCGGGGATGAGCCTGGGACGCCGGATGCGCCGAAATACGCGCCGTGGTTTTCCCCGCGTGAGCGGGGATGAGCCCTTTCAGTACCCTGATCGCTTTCTGACCCCTTAGTTTTCCCCGCGTGAGCGGGGATGAGCCCGCGGCGTGGACGTGACGCCCGCGCCGTCCTTGGTTTTCCCCGCGTGAGCGGGGATGAGCCCTGAACATGCCAGACATCGATGCAGTCGCTTACGTTTTCCCCGCGTGAGCGGGGATGAGCCCGTCTCCCAGCCCCTATTTCCATTCTTATTCACGTTTTCCCCGCGTGAGCGGGGATGAGCCCCAGTTTTCGCTTCCGTCGCCGGTTTCTGCCTTGTTTTCCCCGCGTGAGCGGGGATGAGCCCGCTCGGTCGGATCAAAGCGGGCAAGGTTGCCCGTTTTCCCCGCGTGAGCGGGGATGAGCCTCTCTCGAAAAACCCAATGAAAGCCTGGATTGCGTTTTCCCCGCGTGAGCGGGGATGAGCCCTTAACGCTCACGGGGTGCCTCCTTCCGAAGTCGTTTTCCCCGCGTGAGCGGGGATGAGCCCGCACCGTGCAATGGCGATCGCGCACCTGGAAAGTTTTCCCCGCGTGAGCGGGGATGAGCCCAGCTCCGCGCATGGTGGCAGGCACACCCGGAGGTTTTCCCCGCGTGAGCGGGGATGAGCCCTGGACGAACAGGTGGCGCTGGTGGGGCTACTCGTTTTCCCCGCGTGAGCGGGGATGAGCCGCTGTCCCGCGTTGTCGAAAATCGAGAAAGTGTGTTTTCCCCGCGTGAGCGGGGATGAGCCGGTCCCGCCCGAGGTGGGCGAGGACCTGTCCGCGTTTTCCCCGCGTGAGCGGGGATGAGCCTCGACGTGTATGACCACAGGCCGCGCGATAGGTGTTTTCCCCGCGTGAGCGGGGATGAGCCCGGGGAGGAGACCACGCCGCCCAGGAAGTTCGCGTTTTCCCCGCGTGAGCGGGGATGAGCCCGTCCCATACCGGGGACGCTCGGGCGCGGGCAGGTTTTCCCCGCGTGAGCGGGGATGAGCCGCCCGGCTCTTTCGTGCGCGAGACGGGCATCTGGTTTTCCCCGCGTGAGCGGGGATGAGCCGGCCCTGGGTCTTGTCGCCCTCGTGATCGCCGCGTTTTCCCCGCGTGAGCGGGGATGAGCCCCACCGCTCCGCTCGCATCGTCACACCCGTGGTGTTTTCCCCGCGTGAGCGGGGATGAGCCCATGCCCGTGGCTGGACGACTCGTAGTCCGTCAGTTTTCCCCGCGTGAGCGGGGATGAGCCCTCGCCGTCGAGGGAGCCATCTGTGTAGGCTTTGTTTTCCCCGCGTGAGCGGGGATGAGCCCGGGTGCCCGCTGGATGACGGGCTGGACGATGAGTTTTCCCCGCGTGAGCGGGGATGAGCCTCAAGGGCGGACAGTTCCGTCTTGGACCATGCTGTTTTCCCCGCGTGAGCGGGGATGAGCCGGACGGCGACGCGGTCGGATACGAGGTGACGATGTTTTCCCCGCGTGAGCGGGGATGAGCCCAGGTGGATGTCCACGGCGGTTTCCTCGGCGGCGTTTTCCCCGCGTGAGCGGGGATGAGCCGGTGGGCGGCTCATTCGATAATGAAGCGCAACAGTTTTCCCCGCGTGAGCGGGGATGAGCCCGGGATCAAGAACTTCGCCGATGGCTTCGACGGGTTTTCCCCGCGTGAGCGGGGATGAGCCCCGAACATTGCCGTTAACCTGGATACCATGGCAGTTTTCCCCGCGTGAGCGGGGATGAGCCCGCGGCTAAGGGCAGCGCGTACCGTCTCCGCTTGTTTTCCCCGCGTGAGCGGGGATGAGCCCCGCGCGGTACGTGTGCGGCACCTGCAGGTCGGGTTTTCCCCGCGTGAGCGGGGATGAGCCCATCAAGGCGGGCGCGCAGGCACTCTGGACGGCGTTTTCCCCGCGTGAGCGGGGATGAGCCCGAACGCGTAGGGGACACGCCGCCCGCCCGCCCGTTTTCCCCGCGTGAGCGGGGATGAGCCCTCCGGGGTGACCCCGAGCGCGGTCGTGCTGCCGTTTTCCCCGCGTGAGCGGGGATGAGCCCCGGACCCACGCGACAAGTCGTGCTCGCATGAAGTTTTCCCCGCGTGAGCGGGGATGAGCCGCCGATCGTTTCAGTGTGGTCGGTAAGCCGATCGTTTTCCCCGCGTGAGCGGGGATGAGCCCAGCTCGTTGACCGTGCGGGCGTCCGCCTTCTGGTTTTCCCCGCGTGAGCGGGGATGAGCCCGAAAATGGGGGCACCTCCCCCTCCCTCCCCCGGTTTTCCCCGCGTGAGCGGGGATGAGCCTCGCAGCTAGGTGTGTATCGAGTGACCTCCACTGTTTTCCCCGCGTGAGCGGGGATGAGCCCGGTGTATATTTCTAGTGTGGCCTTCCGCGTAAGTTTTCCCCGCGTGAGCGGGGATGAGCCGCACGCTCTCACGACTGACAGGACCCGGTGGGCGTTTTCCCCGCGTGAGCGGGGATGAGCCCCCGATCGGTCTGATTGTGGTCGCTATTGGCGCGTTTTCCCCGCGTGAGCGGGGATGAGCCGGTCCTCGGGGGTGAGACGGTCGCGCAGATCGTGTTTTCCCCGCGTGAGCGGGGATGAGCCGGCCTCGCTCCTGGAGTCCAAGCTGGAACTCCTGTTTTCCCCGCGTGAGCGGGGATGAGCCCTGCTTGGAGAGATTGACAATGTTCTCGTCCTGGTTTTCCCCGCGTGAGCGGGGATGAGCCCTGTGAGCGTTAGCAGTGTTCACTGTCTGCCCGGTTTTCCCCGCGTGAGCGGGGATGAGCCTACCCCCCTGAATCGATTGCTACAAAGCATAATGTTTTCCCCGCGTGAGCGGGGATGAGCCCGGGAAGCCGTCTACGTCGCGCTAGATATGCTAGTTTTCCCCGCGTGAGCGGGGATGAGCCCTCTTTATGGATAATCTCGGCGGCGCGCATCTGGTTTTCCCCGCGTGAGCGGGGATGAGCCCGCTGATCGGAGGTGTCGCCCGCGCCGTCCTTGGTTTTCCCCGCGTGAGCGGGGATGAGCCCCACAAAGTCATCGGTCAGGGCTATGACAGCTCGTTTTCCCCGCGTGAGCGGGGATGAGCCCCTGGTCCTCAAGCCGGCCCGCGATCTGCTCTCGTTTTCCCCGCGTGAGCGGGGATGAGCCCCAGCCTGTATGACCGACACTCACGAATTCATCGTTTTCCCCGCGTGAGCGGGGATGAGCCCGTAGAGCGTGCCAGCCTTGTAGACGCCTGCCAGTTTTCCCCGCGTGAGCGGGGATGAGCCCCGCTGGTCGATCTTCCCCGCGATAGCCTCCAGGTTTTCCCCGCGTGAGCGGGGATGAGCCCCACCATACTCAACCGTGGCAAGCATCAAGTTAGTTTTCCCCGCGTGAGCGGGGATGAGCCCCAGCCAGGCTCAGGCGGGGCAACAGGCTTGGGGTTTTCCCCGCGTGAGCGGGGATGAGCCCGCCCGTCCCGAGAGGCGCGCACCTGGTGGTAGGTTTTCCCCGCGTGAGCGGGGATGAGCCCATCGCGGACAGATCGACCGCCGATGCTTTCCCGTTTTCCCCGCGTGAGCGGGGATGAGCCCCCGCATATCCTGACCGACTTCCGAAATCTCTCGTTTTCCCCGCGTGAGCGGGGATGAGCCCCCGCCGCCGCCAAGGTTCGTGAACGACTTGACGTTTTCCCCGCGTGAGCGGGGATGAGCCCTTGGGGTCCTGCTCCTGGGAGGCCGCGTAAGGGTTTTCCCCGCGTGAGCGGGGATGAGCCTTCGTCGTATCCAAGGGGCGGGTGGACGAGCTGGTTTTCCCCGCGTGAGCGGGGATGAGCCCATCAATCAGCGCGAGGGAGGCCAGGCATGACCGTTTTCCCCGCGTGAGCGGGGATGAGCCCGCCGGTCGGCTGCCCGGTTCCGTCGAACCACTGTTTTCCCCGCGTGAGCGGGGATGAGCCTGGCCTGACGGCTGGACTGACAGCGGCGATCCCGTTTTCCCCGCGTGAGCGGGGATGAGCCTCCAGTCCTGTTCAACATTGCTGTAGGTCATAGAGTTTTCCCCGCGTGAGCGGGGATGAGCCGTCGAGCGACTCCACACCGACGCGGCTATCCGCGTTTTCCCCGCGTGAGCGGGGATGAGCCCCCCCTGCACACGGCGGTGAAGTGCAGCACTGGGTTTTCCCCGCGTGAGCGGGGATGAGCCCGAGTCCCCGGCCCCCTCCCCGGCGAAGCCGAAGTTTTCCCCGCGTGAGCGGGGATGAGCCCGTCGCTAAGGGCGTGCCCCTGCCCAAGGACGCGTTTTCCCCGCGTGAGCGGGGATGAGCCCGGGAAGTTGGCGCGCCAGTTGAAGCCGCCGTCGTTTTCCCCGCGTGAGCGGGGATGAGCCCCGATCGTGATCAAGGCGGCGGCGAACTGCACCGTTTTCCCCGCGTGAGCGGGGATGAGCCCTCATCAATGCCTAACCACCACCACACGCCGCGGTTTTCCCCGCGTGAGCGGGGATGAGCCCGTCCGTGCCGAGGCGTCGCGACTCGGCTATAAGTTTTCCCCGCGTGAGCGGGGATGAGCCCGCAGCCAGGCCGCCCGCAAGGCAGCCGCCACAGTTTTCCCCGCGTGAGCGGGGATGAGCCCCATCTACCACCTGGCCGCCGCCGCATCCGTCAGTTTTCCCCGCGTGAGCGGGGATGAGCCCACCCCTGGGGGTGTTCTGTACCCGGGGGGCCTGTTTTCCCCGCGTGAGCGGGGATGAGCCCGCGTTTTGGGGCATGAGTCACCTCAGACGACCGTTTTCCCCGCGTGAGCGGGGATGAGCCTGTCTCGCTTCTTGGAGATCTCTTCGCGAGCGAGTTTTCCCCGCGTGAGCGGGGATGAGCCGTGGTCCAGACCGTTGACGGGGAGGGGAACCTGGTTTTCCCCGCGTGAGCGGGGATGAGCCCAGGATCGAGGTCGACATGCCGGCCTCTGCGCGGTTTTCCCCGCGTGAGCGGGGATGAGCCGCCACCGCGACGATCAAGGCCAGCGGCGGCACGGTTTTCCCCGCGTGAGCGGGGATGAGCCCAGGACACGGGCCGGGAGCAGGTCGGGCAGGCAGTTTTCCCCGCGTGAGCGGGGATGAGCCCAGGACACGGGCCGGGAGCAGGTCGGGCAGGCAGTTTTCCCCGCGTGAGCGGGGATGAGCCCAAACTCGTTGGATCTGCACATGCGACCGTTTTGTTTTCCCCGCGTGAGCGGGGATGAGCCCCCGGAATGATTTCGGTCTCGGTGTCGAACGGCGTTTTCCCCGCGTGAGCGGGGATGAGCCTCGCCGTGTACGGCGGTCGGCGTAGGCGCAAACGTTTTCCCCGCGTGAGCGGGGATGAGCCCCAGGACCTCGCCCATCTCGCCGTCCAGGGGCGGTTTTCCCCGCGTGAGCGGGGATGAGCCCCGGCCACGGCTGGCGCGGCATGGCGAACATGGGTTTTCCCCGCGTGAGCGGGGATGAGCCGGTCGCCGTGTGGGTCGTGGTGACCGCTATCGCGTTTTCCCCGCGTGAGCGGGGATGAGCCGCAAGGCACGCGCGATCCCTTGCGCGCCGTCGTGTTTTCCCCGCGTGAGCGGGGATGAGCCCTTCGGCCTGACGGTTCCCCTCCGGTGGGACCCGTTTTCCCCGCGTGAGCGGGGATGAGCCCGGCACATATGAGTATTGGCTGAAGACGTGGGGGTTTTCCCCGCGTGAGCGGGGATGAGCCCGTCCTTGTCACTGGTCTCGGGCGAGAGCTCGTGTTTTCCCCGCGTGAGCGGGGATGAGCCGCCGATCGTCCGCACATTGTTCCCGGCACAGTGGTTTTCCCCGCGTGAGCGGGGATGAGCCCTGCTGGAGGGCGGGCACGGCTACGTCTCGCGCGTTTTCCCCGCGTGAGCGGGGATGAGCCCATGGCAGTCAATAGCGCAGTGACCGACACCAAGTTTTCCCCGCGTGAGCGGGGATGAGCCCCGGGTACAAGCAGGATCGCGGATTGGTGCCGAGTTTTCCCCGCGTGAGCGGGGATGAGCCCGCGACCGACATACATGCTCTGACAAAAGCGACGTTTTCCCCGCGTGAGCGGGGATGAGCCCTCACACGCGACGACCTCCACTGGCTGCGCGGAGTTTTCCCCGCGTGAGCGGGGATGAGCCCTTGTCAAGCAAGCGGAGTCACGTGCCAACGCCGTTTTCCCCGCGTGAGCGGGGATGAGCCCGTTTCCTTGGTGCCGCCCGCGACGGCGTTGACGTTTTCCCCGCGTGAGCGGGGATGAGCCTGCGCCGTAATCCACTCACCCCAGTCGGCTTGCGTTTTCCCCGCGTGAGCGGGGATGAGCCCACCTGCGCAACGACAGCGCAGGGCCACAAACAGTTTTCCCCGCGTGAGCGGGGATGAGCCCCACACGGCGATGACGCCGCCTGCGCCCGCGAGGTTTTCCCCGCGTGAGCGGGGATGAGCCCGACCCCCAGGCAGTCCCCGCCCCCATCTTCCTGTTTTCCCCGCGTGAGCGGGGATGAGCCCCTCACCGCCAAGTGCACGCGCCAATCACTCGAGTTTTCCCCGCGTGAGCGGGGATGAGCCCACCAATGCGATGGGTCCCCTCGCCAACGATTCGTTTTCCCCGCGTGAGCGGGGATGAGCCCATGAAGCACGCGACGATGGTCGCGCCGTAGCAGTTTTCCCCGCGTGAGCGGGGATGAGCCCGCGGCGGATGTCCCCGCGATGTCAACTTCACTGTTTTCCCCGCGTGAGCGGGGATGAGCCGAATCCGCGCCCGGAAACACCCAGCCGGGCCCGGTTTTCCCCGCGTGAGCGGGGATGAGCCTCGGACGCGGCGGTTGTTCGGTCGCTCTTGCGCGTTTTCCCCGCGTGAGCGGGGATGAGCCCCACACCCATGAAGTCCGTCAGGGCGGGCTTGAGTTTTCCCCGCGTGAGCGGGGATGAGCCCTCGCGCTCGGCTACACCTACACCCCCGAAAGGAGTTTTCCCCGCGTGAGCGGGGATGAGCCCGTCTCGCTCTTGTTGTAGGCGACGACGAAGGCGTTTTCCCCGCGTGAGCGGGGATGAGCCCAGGTCTCCGGTGTAGTTGGGCAGATTGTAGGTGTTTTCCCCGCGTGAGCGGGGATGAGCCCGGCTCGAGGATCGTCGCGCCCGGCCTCACCACGTTTTCCCCGCGTGAGCGGGGATGAGCCCGCGCCGCCGGGCGGTTCCATGCCGACCTGGGCGTTTTCCCCGCGTGAGCGGGGATGAGCCCGCGGCTACGACGCCGCAGGCGTCCCCGCCCCAGTTTTCCCCGCGTGAGCGGGGATGAGCCCGCGGCTACGACGCCGCAGGCGTCCCCGCCCCAGTTTTCCCCGCGTGAGCGGGGATGAGCCCAGCGCGCCGGTCACGTGCTGGTCATCGCCGACGTTTTCCCCGCGTGAGCGGGGATGAGCCGTTCTGGAGGCCCGGCCACAGCGTGCCGGAGATGTTTTCCCCGCGTGAGCGGGGATGAGCCCCTACAGCAGTGGGATGTAATCGGCATGGAGTGGGTTTTCCCCGCGTGAGCGGGGATGAGCCCCACCCTTCACCGCGTTCCAGATGCCGCCGGACGTTTTCCCCGCGTGAGCGGGGATGAGCCCGAGTCCGGGCTCTCCGGCGGCGCGGGCCTCGTGTTTTCCCCGCGTGAGCGGGGATGAGCCCCTTATCCACAGAGTCGGACATGCCAAGGCCCAGTTTTCCCCGCGTGAGCGGGGATGAGCCCTCGTTCATGGCCCCGAGGCCATAGAGTCGGAGGTTTTCCCCGCGTGAGCGGGGATGAGCCCTATCGCCGATACTGAGAAGCCTTCGACGTGGGGTTTTCCCCGCGTGAGCGGGGATGAGCCCTATCGCCGATACTGAGAAGCCTTCGACGTGGGGTTTTCCCCGCGTGAGCGGGGATGAGCCCGGACTTCACCGTGCCTGACCTGCGAGGCCGTTGTTTTCCCCGCGTGAGCGGGGATGAGCCCTGTAATAACATCTTATTTACGTAGTTATTTACGTTTTCCCCGCGTGAGCGGGGATGAGCCCCCGAACTACTATCCCGGTTTGCCCCCGATCCGGTTTTCCCCGCGTGAGCGGGGATGAGCCCCCGGCGGCCTCAAGCTGTGCAATCGCGGCCCTGTTTTCCCCGCGTGAGCGGGGATGAGCCCGACTGCACACCGGGGACGAGCGTCCCCGTCACGTTTTCCCCGCGTGAGCGGGGATGAGCCCGGACGCCCGCTTAACGATGGGCTGGACGATGAGTTTTCCCCGCGTGAGCGGGGATGAGCCCGGACGCCCGCTTAACGATGGGCTGGACGATGAGTTTTCCCCGCGTGAGCGGGGATGAGCCCGCGTGCGCTCCTGAACGCAGCGGTCGCCGACGGTTTTCCCCGCGTGAGCGGGGATGAGCCTCCGCGCGATCCTCTCTCGACGGTCAACCGGGGGTTTTCCCCGCGTGAGCGGGGATGAGCCGGGCTCGTCGACAACGATCTCGACCGTGCTCTGGTTTTCCCCGCGTGAGCGGGGATGAGCCCATCCCAAAGTTCACACCATAGAACGGCTTAGGGTTTTCCCCGCGTGAGCGGGGATGAGCCCACGGTCGAGGACACGCCGCGTCGCGGCGGAGCGTTTTCCCCGCGTGAGCGGGGATGAGCCCTCGCGTGTGTTCGTGCGCCATTCCCGCCACATGTTTTCCCCGCGTGAGCGGGGATGAGCCCGCCTCCTCACCCTCGCCGAGGTGGTATCCCCAGTTTTCCCCGCGTGAGCGGGGATGAGCCTCGGGCGTGTTGAATACCTGGCAGATGATCCGCGTTTTCCCCGCGTGAGCGGGGATGAGCCTCCGCGAGCGCGTCGCAGATCACGGCCTCACGCGTTTTCCCCGCGTGAGCGGGGATGAGCCCTCCGAGCCCCTCAGCTGGGCACCGCTGATCCAGTTTTCCCCGCGTGAGCGGGGATGAGCCCGATGGCGAGCGCGACCCCCGGGAAAAACAGCCGTTTTCCCCGCGTGAGCGGGGATGAGCCCCAGCCTTGCCAAGCACCTGGACGCCCTCACGGGTTTTCCCCGCGTGAGCGGGGATGAGCCTTTGACAGATGAACGTGCAAGATCCGCTGGCTGGTTTTCCCCGCGTGAGCGGGGATGAGCCCACTGATCGGGTCGCGCGGCCAGGTCTTGTCAAGTTTTCCCCGCGTGAGCGGGGATGAGCCTTCCTGGTATTCGTTCTTGGTCAGACCGACCGAGTTTTCCCCGCGTGAGCGGGGATGAGTCCATCGCGGGCCCGACGCCTTCCGCGAGCGCCACGTTTTCCCCGCGTGAGCGGGGATGAGCCGGTCGGGGCATCCTCTCGGTCGGTGTCCGATGTGTTTTCCCCGCGTGAGCGGGGATGAGCCCGTCTCCAATACTGGGCCGTCACCTTCGACGGAGTTTTCCCCGCGTGAGCGGGGATGAGCCCCGGGCTTCGATCTCGATACCTTCGGTGGTCTCGTTTTCCCCGCGTGAGCGGGGATGAGCCGCGCTGCGACGCAGCAGCCACGAGAAGCTGCTTGTTTTCCCTGCGTGAGCGGGGATGAGCCCCTGATGGACTTTGCCGGGTGCGAATCGGACTAGTTTTCCCTGCGTGAGCGGGGATGAGCCGGTGACGACGTCCTTGTCAGAGGTTTCGGGCGCGTTTTCCCCGCGTGAGCGGGGATGAGCCAGACCGTTTCTGGTACCGGGTCTATGCGTCGCCGTTTTCCTCGCGTGAGTGGGGATGAGCCCGACGAGGAGCGGGTGAGCGTGGCGCTCTTGTAGTTTTCCCCGCGTGAGCGGGGATGAGCCGCGATGGCGCGGCGAACGCCCCTGGCAACTCGAGTTTTCCCCGCGTGAGCGGTGATGAGCTCCACGCTCGACCTAGCCCCTAACACCCTGACGTTTTCCCCGCGTGAGCGGGGATGAGCCGGGGTGCCAGCGCGACGAGCGGCACCGCAAGGGGTTTCCCCGCGTGAGCGGGGATGAGCCGTTCCTTCTTAAAACGTCGGATGCCCCGGCGTAGTTTTCCTCGCGTGAGCGGGGATGAGCCCGAGAGACAGATCGTCGCGGACCTTGCGGAACAGTTTTCCCCGCTTGAGCGGGGATGAGCCCCCACCTGTGCGAGCCTCCCCGTCGTCGATCACGTTTTCCCCGTGTGAGCGGGGATGAAGCTGCTACGGCGCGACCATTGCCGCGTGCTTCATGGTTTTCCCCGTGTGAGCGGGGATGAAGCCCTACAGGAAGCCGCATAACGGCTACCATATAAAATAAAGCGTCCAAGTTTCGGAGCGCAGTTCAATACGAGGCCGGGGCGTGGCGTGTCCGATGCGTGCCCTCACGCGGAGGGCAGGTCGGTCAGGCCTGGCGTCGGCGAGCCGCCACCGCCAGCGCACCCAGCAGGCCCAGCATGCCGGCACCTGCGAGGATGCCCGCCATGTCGGCGCCCGTGCGAGCCAGCTGCTTCGGCTTGGGAGTTGGAGGCGCGGGAGTCGAAGGCGTCGCTGCGGCCAGGGGAGTGGCCGAGCTCGGTGTCGAAGGAGTCGACGGAGTCGGTGTGGCCGATGGTGTTGGTTCAGCCGAAGGAGTCGACGTGACTGGCGGGGTAAGCATAGGGGTTTGCACTACACGAAGCTTTCTGGCGACGTGTTATCGGCGCGTCGGACCTCCGTGTCGTGCAATTCCCCCGATTGGTAGTGGCGAGGTCGCGCCATAGGGCTGCGGGTGGAGGGGGCTCGTGGTCTCCAGAAATTTCGCATGCAATTCCCGTGAGGGTATTTCAGGGTTTGAAATCTGATTGTTGATATTCTGCGTTTTTTGGGGTTGGGCTGATTCGTGCCGTGGGGGGAATTGCATGCGAAATTTGTCGGGCGCGACCTCGCTGTCGCCTGGGGTCCTTCCTGACGTTACTCGCAGGCGACCCCGTCGTTGTCACGGTCAAGCTTCGGGTTGTAGCCGGGGTCTCCGCGGTAGAGGGGGGCTGCACCTGCTTCGCGGGCCTGCTTGCAGCTTGAGAAGTGGACGCGCGCCGGCGTCGGCTCAGGCGCGGGGGCTGGAGCAGCTGGCTCTTCCGCAGGCTCTGCGGTCGGCTCCTCCGGGGCTGGCTCAGGCTCTTCGGTAGTTGGCTCAGGTTCTTCGGTAGTTGGCTCGGGGTCTGGACTCGGCTCGTCCGAGGCGTCGGATGGAGAATTGGTCGGCGTAGGCACCAGTGACGCAATCTCGCTCTTAGTGACTGTTAGGGTAATTGTCTGTGTCGTTGGGATATCACTGCCCTGCGCGTCCTGCTCGGTCACCTTGTAGCCGTCCTCGTAGTGCGACTCAGTGATCGACATTCCGTGGTCGTCGACGACTGCGAGTTCCTTGTAGCCGCTGTTCTCCAGACGCTCGACCGCCTTCGGGAGAGCGTCGCCGACTACGTTCGGCACATATGGATCACAGGCGCTCAGCGCGCCCATCAGTACAAATGTGCCAACGAGCATAGCGGTGAGACGCTTCCATAGCGACATTGGTACCCCTCCTATTGGGCGAGAAAATATGCGCGACAACACGCATCGTTAGTCGGTATCCTATAGGAGTCGTGGGATTGGCGGGTAATTGTGGGTGTGAGTGTTATTGACCTGCGCGCCCGAGGGGCTTTGCACCTGAGGGCTGTGATTCGCATTTGCGGCAGCCTTGTCGCGCGCACAACAAAAGCCCCGAAGCTTACGCTTCGGGGACTTGCTGGTGGCTCCGACCGGCGTCGATCCGGTGACCTTTCGATTTTCAGTCGAACGCTCTACCAACTGAGCTACAGAGCCAAGACCTGAACCAAAAGGTCTGGTCGGCGACCCCGACGGGACTTGAACCCGCGACCTCCGCCGTGACAGGGCGGCGCGCTAACCAACTGCGCTACGGGGCCTTACAACAGGTAAGACCTATTGAATTATTCCAGTCACGATAGCGACCGGTGGTACCCCCAACGGGATTCGAACCCGTGTCGCCGCCGTGAAAGGGCGGTGTCCTAGGCCGCTAGACGATGGGGGCCTGCTTGGCCGTCGAACTGGCGTCCGAAGACGGGAGATAGTTTAGGCAGAACGCGCTCGGCACGTCAAAACAAAACGGAGTGACAGCTGACACATTACTGGAAAACGTTGCAATTGTGCGGAATTCACAGGATTTCATCAGCTAGGCGACCTACCCTTGATGTATGACTATGACACCAGCACTCGGTGCCCTCGCCCAGGCCTCGGACGCCCTCACGCGGGCGATTGCAGACCCTCAATCCGGGGCGGAGGCCGCCGTCGTCACGACCATTGACTTCACCCTCCTGATTCTCGGCCCAATCGTCGGCGCCTTTGTGGGTGTCGTCATCTCGGTCGTCATGTCCGCGCTCTTGCGTAAGGCTTTCGCGAAGGCCGCCACGGCCTCGTCGATCCTGGCGCGCGTGCGCCGCCCGGGCCACTTCACCTTCGCGGCGTGGGGAGCGTGGGCGGGGCTCGGCATCGCGCTGGTCAACCCGAATCTGTCCGACTGGAACGGCACGTCGATCACGACGTTCCTCATGCACGTGCTCCTCATCGTTGCCCTCGCGTGCCTGACGTGGATGGCCTACGCCGCCGCCTGGGTGTTCGAGGACGCCGCCAAAGCCCGCCAGGATTC
The DNA here is from genome assembly GCF_041432835.1 of Pauljensenia sp. 20925_1_27. Classification (NCBI taxonomy): domain Bacteria; kingdom Bacillati; phylum Actinomycetota; class Actinomycetes; order Actinomycetales; family Actinomycetaceae; genus Pauljensenia; species Pauljensenia sp. 20925_1_27. The sequence goes on along the minus strand of NZ_JAPWAH010000009.1, from coordinate 29,422 downwards.
TGACCAGGGTCGTTCGCGCCGTTTCGAGACGCAGGCGCAAGTGCTGCGCCGCTTCACCCAAGGGATCGTCGTCGTCGTCGGCGTGGTCGCCATCATCGGCACGTTCGAGGTCGCCCGCCAGGCTATGACGACCGTGCTGGCCTCCGCCGGCGTCCTCTCGGTCATAGCCGGTCTCGCCGCCCAGCAGACCCTCGGTAACGTGTTCGCCGGCCTGCAGCTGGCCTTCACCGACGCGATCCGCGTGGGTGACGTCGTCGTCGCCGGTGACAAGCATGAGACGGGTTCCGTCGAGGAGATCACGCTTTCCTACGTGGTCGTGCGCATCTGGGATGAGCGCCGACTCATCATTCCGTGCCGCTACTTCACGCAGACGCCCTTCGAGAACTGGACGCGTCGCGCCGCCGCCCAGCTCGGCACCGTTGAGCTCAAGCTCGACTGGTCCGCGCCCATGACCCTCATCCGCACGAAGGTCGAGCAGCTCCTGACTTCCACGGACCTGTGGGATGGGCGCACGTGGGGTGTGCAGATCACCGACTCCGACGAGTACACGGTGACCGTGCGCGTCCTGGTCTCCGCGAAGAACTCCGGACACCTGTCCGACCTGCGCGCGTACCTGCGCGAGCAGCTCATCTCGTGGATCGTCACGGAAGAGCCGTGGGCGCGCCCCGCTCAGCGCATCGAGCCACTTGAGACCGTGACCGTTGAAAAAGATATGAGCCGTGAACGCATCGCGCGCCTGGCCGCCGAGCTCGCCGGGATCTCCGGCACGAACGAGGCCGTGGCCGCCACGGGCGTGTCGAGCGCCCACCCCGTCGCAGGGGAGCGCACGCCTGCCGGTAGTGCGACGGGAGGCGCCGCGTACGCCCCTGGCACCATGCCTGCGGGCGTTTCACCCAAGGATCCCGCCCACGCCGCGCGCATGGTCGCCGCCCGCCGTAAGGCCAAGCGTGCCCGCCGCCGCGCGATGGCGGACCGCCAGCGCGAACTCGCCGAGGGCGGACCCGCCGCTTCGCACGACGAGACCCAGGTGATCTCCAAGGCCGCGCTGCGCAAGATCATCGAGGCCGCCGGCAACGCGAACCCGCAGCTCACACAGACCCTCACCGCGACCTCCATCGGGCGAGGAGAACGCTTCTTCTCCGGATCCGCCGACGCCGATGAACGCGCCGCCGCCCTCGAGGGCCCCGGCGAAGAGGCCTACGCCGAGCGCGAGGCCGAGGCTCGTCGCGCCCAGGAGCGCCGCGAAGGCCACAAGAACCGCAGCTCGGACACCCTGGATCCCGAGGCGACCCTCGCCCTGGCCGCCGTCGGCGTTGAGCCGGTCGTTCCCGAGAATGAAGAGGTCCAGCCGGGTCAGGACGCCGCGGACGCTGCCGGTGACGCCGCCGCTTCGGGCGATGCTCAGGGCACTGCCGCGACCGCCGCGTCTGTCGCATCCGTCGCGAACAGCGTCACGCCCGGAGAGATCACCGAGGCCAATGCCGCCGCCGAAAAGGCCGGTGTCCCCGCGCTCGCCGACTCCGAGGCTGGCGAGGCCCCTGCCGGATCCGAGGCTGGGGCTTCCGAGGCTGGTGTGCCCGAGGCCGGTGAGCCCGCGAGTGAATCCGAAGCCACCTCCGAGGAGCCTGCGGTTGACGATGTCTCCGCGGAGAGCGCCGCGACCGATGGCACGGCCGCGAACGAGTCCGCTGCCGATGCTGGTGCATCCGAGGCTGACAGCTCCGACGCTGGCGCATCCGACGACTCCGGCGACTCGCGCGCCGCAGACGCCCAGACCGCCGCGGCACAGGAAGCCGCCGCCCCCGCCGACGCTCCCGAGCGCGAGGACGCGCCCGCCCCCGATGCGCCCGAGGAAACGGGCGGTGAGGAGGAGGCCCAGGCCTCGTCGGACGGCGAGATTTCCCCGGACGAGCAGGAAACCACGCCGATCCCCGCGCGTGAAACATCCGTGAAACATCCCGTGCAGGTGCCACCGCCCGTGCGCACCGGCCGACCCGTCATGACCGACACGGTCCAGGCGGTCGCGCCCGCTCTCGTGCCGCCGCCGGAGCCGACACCCGCTGAGATGGCCGCGTCGCTCGCCGACGAGGAAACCCCCGACGAGCCGACCGTCCACCCCGGCTGGTACGCGGTCGCCGAAGAGGCGCGCCTCGACGCGGAAACCCGCCCCACGCCCACGGTGAAGCCCGCGCGCGTGTCCATCATGGACTTCTTCCCCTCAGTCGCCCCCACGGGCGCCGAGGCCGACGTCCTGCGCGCCGTCACCGGCCAGATCCCGGTCGTCGAACGCCTCGAGCAGGAGTCCGACGAGGGCGAGTCCGCCGCGACGGACGACGAGACCGCGACGGATGAGGAGTCCACGACCCCCGATATCGCGAACCCGGAACCGTCGGAGCGCGAGGAGTCAGTGGCTGAGCCCGCTGCCCAGGCGGAGGGTGAGGAGAGCGCGGAAGAGCCGGGCGACGCGGAAAGCGCCGAGGAATCAGACGCCGACGAGGCGGCTGATGACGACGACGCGTCGACGGATGATACCGAGGCGGATGAGGCTGAGACTTCCGACACCCCTGAGTCTGACGACGTCGAGGCAACCACCGTCATGGATCCCGTGGAGGCTGCCGAGGTCGGCGCGCTCGACTCCGATGCCACGCAGGTTCTGCCCGCGGTCGATGAGCCCGTGGACGAGACCCTCGTGATGCCGACGGCGGCCGTCGCCGAGCCGACTTCTGAGGCCGCGCAGGCTTCTGAGACCGAGGACGCCGCAGCGGAAGAGGAAGCCCCGGCGAAGAAGGGGGCGGCCAAGAAGGCTGCCTCCAAGGCTGGCGCGAAGAAGGCTCCCGCGAAAAAGGCTGCCACGAAGAAGGCAGTGACCGCGAAAAAGGGCGCCAAAAAGTCCTCCACGGCGGCCAAGAAAACCGTGAGCAGCGACAACACCGCCGCCGGTGAGGAAACCGACGCAACCCCCGCCAAGGCCGCGAAGGCTCCCGCCAAGAAGGCTCCTGCGAAGAAGACCGCCGCCAAGAAGGGTGCCGCCAAGAAAGCAGCTCCCAAGAAGGCGGCCGCGAAGAAGGCCTCAGGCGCTGGGCCCGCCACCGATGAGTGATGGGGACAGGTGAACGGGCCACGGCCTCGTGACTGAGGTCGGCGCGAGGAAAGCGGACCGCCCGCGCCCACGCACATATGCGCACGGGTGCGGGCGGTCCGCGACAAGAGAGGCATGACTGCTCCCGACCCCGCTGCCCGCGGCGATTTTTTCGCAAACGCGAGTCCGCAGCGGTGAGCGTGGACTGAGCCCCCGCCTCGTCGATGGAGTCGCGCGAGGAAAGCGTTCGCACGCGTGCGAGGGCGCGGGCCGCGCGGGACAATAGACGTATGAACGCTACCCATCCCGCTGCCCGTACCGACGCCGAGTGGAAGAAGCTCCTGAGCCCCATGCGCTACCACGTGCTGCGCGAGGCGGGCACCGAGCGCCCCTTCACCGGTGAGCTCCTCGACGAGGCCCGTGTCGGCACGTACTCGTGCGCGGCCTGCGGATCCGCTCTCTTCGACTCCGACGCGAAGTTCGACTCCTCCTGCGGGTGGCCCTCGTTCTTTCAGGCCCACGACGGCGCGACCGTCGAGAGCGTCGACACCAGCCACGGCATGATCCGCACCGAAGTGCGCTGCGCGACGTGTGGCTCACACCTCGGCCACGTATTCCCCGATGCGCCCGACCAGCCCACCGGCATGCGCTACTGCATGAACTCGGCGGCCCTCACCTTCGCACCCGCCCAGTGAACGCGCCCGACGAACGCCCCGCCCAGTGAAAGCACCCGACCAGCGCCCGGTCACCGACCGCATCCCGCCCCAGCTCTACATCGTCGGCTCCGGCCTCATCCAGTACGTGGGCGCGGCGCTCGCGGTCATCGCCTTCGCATCCGTCGAACCCGCCTCCGTCGCCTGGTGGCGAGTCCTGACCGGCGCGGTCGTCCTCCTGGCCTGGAAGCGTCCGTGGCGCGGCGGCCTCACGCGCTCCGACCTGGCGATTTCCGCGCTCTTCGGCATCATCATCCTGACGATGAACTCCTCGTTCTACGAGTCCATCGCGCGCATTCCCCTGGGGACCGCCGTGTCCATCGAGTTCATCGGCCCGGTCGCCGTCGCCGTTCTCCGAGGCCGTGGCTGGCGGCCGCGCATCGCCGCCGTCCTCGCGTTCGCGGGGGTGGCGTGCATCGGCGGTCTCGCCCTTGACCTGAGCGTGCCGAGCGTGCGCGTCGGCGTCGCCTGGATCCTCCTCGCGGCCCTCGCCTGGTCGGCCTACATCGTCGTCGGGCAGAAGGCGTCAACCACGCGCGACGGGGTGACGAACCTGGCGCTCGGCTGTGCGTGGGGTACCCTGTTTTTCGCGCCCTTCCTGGGGCCGGGGGCGATGGCGGCCACGGCCTCGTGGAAGCTGATCGCCATCGTCGTCGGTGTGGGCCTGCTGTCCACGGCGATTCCCTACACGTTCGAGGCGCTGGCGATGCGGCGCCTGGCGGCGTCGACCTTCGCGCTGTTTGCCGCGATCCTGCCGGCCACATCCGCCCTGGTCGGGGCCGTCATGCTGCGCCAGATCCCCGGCGTCTTCGAGCTGATCGGCCTGGTGCTGGTGTCGGTCGCGGTGTGGCTGGCCTCGCGCGAGTAAGGGCCGAGTGGTGGGCGTTTTGCGGGTCGGGCAGCGCCATCCCAACTGATAGTCGTGGCCGAGCCATGAAAGATGGTGCCTTCCGCTGAATTCGTCGCGATGAGGTGCCCGATCCGGATAGGTTGTGACGATCCGGATAGGTTGTGACGATCTGGATAGGTTATTAACCTATCCGGATGCGCGTTACCTATCCGGATGTGCGCGATGTATCTGTATCCAGGGCGCGGTGATCCTGTGTCCCGCGCGCTGACGCCTCGTCAGTCGAGGCTGAGCTGGCGGGGCGTGTGCTTGCCGCCTCGAGCGATCACCCAGAACGCGAACCACGCACCGGCCGAGCCGACGATCATGACGAGCACCATCGGCACGGCGCTGTCGCCGCCCGAGGTTGCCAGGGGAGCGGCGATGCCGTTCGCGATCGACTGGAACACGCCCATGACGGACGAGGCCGTGCCCGCGTGCTCGCGCGCCTCGCTCATGGCCTGCGCGCCCGAATTGCCGAAGATAAACGCGTTCGCCGTCATGACCAGCGCGAAGCCCACGCACGTGAGGATCAGCGGCAGGTTGAGGAAGAACGTCGAGATCGCCAGCGTCACCACGCCGGTTGCAGCGATCGTGAGGCCCGTGATGATGAGCGTGCGCGGCGTGAAGTGCGAGATCAGGCGCACGTTGACCAGCGCGAAACCGGTCGACAGCAGCGCGTTAAACGCGAACACCCACGCGAAAGCCATGGGGGACAGGCCCAGCGGGCCCTGCAGCACGTAGGTTGCGTTCGAGATGTAGCCGAACATACAGAAGCTCGAGAAGGCGTTGGTCAGCATGAAGCCCACGAACGGGCGGATGCGCACGACCTGGACGAGGCCGGAGAAGAACCGGGGGATGCCACCGGGGTGGCGGCGATCCTCGGGCAGGGACTCGGGCACGACGAACCACGCGAGGGCCGCCATGAGTAGCGTGAAGGCGGCGAGCGCCCAGAAGACGACCCTCCACGTCGCGTGCGTGATGATGAACGCGCCGAGGACCGGGGCGAGCATCGGCGCGAAGCCAACGATCGCCTGGATGAGGCTCATCGCGCGAGCCAGCGTCTTGCCGTGCGCGACGTCGACGAGGATCGCGCGCGCCACCGAGGAGGCGACGCCGCCGCCGAGGCCCTGGAAGACTCGGCCCACGAGGAACACCCAGATGCCCGGCGTGAACACGCAGATCACGGAGCCGACGAGGGCAATGATGCCGCCCGCGATGATGGGGTGGCGGCGCCCGATCTGGTCCGAGATTGCGCCGCCCAAGACCTGACCGGTCGCGAAGCCCACGAAGAAGGTCGTGAGCGTGAACCCGAGCATCGTCGAGTTCGTCGCCAGGTCCACCGTGATCTGCGGGAAGGCGGCCGAGTACATGTCGGTCGCCATCGGGGGCACGGCGTTCTGCACGGCCAGGGTGATCAGCAGGGCAACTGTGAGCGCCCCGCCGACGACTCCGCCGCGGTCCCGGGTGTCGTTAGTCGTCATGGTGCGATTGTGTACCCTTTGGGACGCTAAATAGATGAATCGGTCGATTATTTGATGCATCTCGCACGTCTGAGCCTCCCCACCTGCATGGATGTGATGCCGATGAGGTCGTTCAGTTGGCGGTCAACCGGGTCTGCGCGGTGCTCACTCCCCGTCTGTGCTCGCCTCCAGTGCATCCGCCGCGGCCTCAATCTGTTCGCGCGTCGGGCACGAGGCCGGTCCGACGGCCGTTGTGGACAGCGCGCCCGCGCAGTTGGCGAGGAGAAGGGCCCTCTCCACGGGAATCCCCCGCGCGAGGGAGGCTGCCAGGACTCCGGAGTGTGCGTCGCCCGCGCCGTTCGTGTCGATCGCCTCGACGAGAGGTGTCGGGATGTGGGTTGTGCCTTCGTCGAGAGTGTCCGGAGCTGCTTCGGGAGGCCAGGCGACGTATGCACCCTCGGCTCCCGCGCGCACGAGAACGGGACGATCCAGCACAGTGAGCATCGCTCGCGCCGCTTCACGAGGCCGGCGGCACCGGTCACGAGCGCTCGCTTCGCCTCTCTGGTGAGCGATCTCCTGAGCCTCCCTGTGGTTCATCGACACGATGACGCCGTCGGAGGGCAGCCCCTCCGGGATACCAATCACGGGGGAGACGTCCAGGACGACGCGCACGCCCGCGGGCAGGACGCGCAGCGCAGCCTCCGCGGCCTCCCTGTTCGCCGGGTGGTCCATGAGGTAGCCGTCGATGTAGAGCACGTCACCCGGGTGCATCATGCGCACGAAGTCAGCCCACGCGCTCGCGGGTGCCATCGTCTCGGCACCCTTGGTGGAGATGAACGTGCGCTCGCCCGTGCGGTCCGTGAACGCGATGCAGAAACCGTTGTCAGTGCCTGTGACGCGAGGACCGAGGTCCGTGATCCCTTCGCGCTCAAGCGCCGCTTGGATGAGCGAGGAGTAGGGACCGTCTCCGATTGGGCTGAGGGAGACGGCCTCGGCCCCCATGCGCCGCGCCGCCACGAGGGCGTTGAAGCCTCCGCCCACGTGCATTCCCTCGTCGATGGCCCACACGTCTCCACCGGGCGAGGGCAGAGCCTCGCCACGAACGGCGAGGTCCACGAGGATCTGGCCCATGAGGACGACGCGGCCGACGGGGTTGTTGCCGTCGGTGGAGCCGTGACGGCTAGGGGGAGGCGGTTCTGTGGTCGGCACCCGATGGGCGGTGTCAAAGAGCGGAATCATGCTGTATTCTCCCTAGTTGGACGCCGTGCCACTGGCGGAGTCGTCGTCCCTCGTTTTCTCAGAGACACATTCCCGCTGCTCAAAGAGCCGCTCGGCCAGGGGTGCCAGAGCCGGGCGGGACACCTTCTCGATTGTGGTGAGGTTGTGCGATGAGAAGTGTGTGACCCCCCATGCCGCACCGACGATGGATCCTGCAATCGCTGAGATAATGCTGGATTCTCCGCCGAGAGAGACGGACAAGAAAGCGGAAAAGCCGTCCGAGTAGTGTGCGACGAGGCCGAAGGCAGCAGGAACCGACTGAGCTGGATCGGCCGAGGTGCCTATCTGATCGCGCAGGCGCTCGAGGGCATCGCTCCGGTAGTTGGTGACGATGTCGATCGCCGCTCGGGCCGCGGCCAGCACATCCGGTCCGGGAGCCGAAGCACCCCGTGCGGGGAGCGCCGACACGTAGGTGATAGCTTCGTCCAGGACATCGCGCATCCCCCTGACCCACAACGCCTTGTGGTCGATGCTCAAGGAGACCGCTGCGGCGACCAGAGCGGCCGCGTGGAACTCCTGCCTGCTGAGGCCGTCGTTTCCACAGACCTGCCACACGGCATCGACGAAGGCTTGTGGATCTGCTGTCGAGTTTGCGATGCCAACCGGGATAGCCCGAAGCGGGTAGCAAGACCCTGCCAGCAGATCCTCGTCCTTAGCCCCGGCCTCGTTCGTGGAGGGGGCGTCGTCCAGCAGGTGAGAGGCCGCCGCCAGAACTTCGCGCGTGACTTCCGTGAGCGTCCCGGCGGGCGCGCCCGGCATCGTGGGGTGCGAGGCATCGGCGTCGATCAGTATCCATTGCGTCTTGTAGTGTCTCTCGATCTGTGTGGGGGACATGCCTTGGACGGGCAGCGCAACCGCGTCACCCGTGGCGACACCGGCCAACGCCCCGTAGGCCCGGCCGCGTCGTTGCCACGATGCGTTTGCGCGGTCCGCGAGGGTATCCGCCGCGGCCTCGACCGCGGCTCGCGTGGGGCACGAGGCGGGGCCAGGCATCGTCGAGGCCAAGGCCCCCGCGCAGTTCGCAAGGAGGATGCTCCGCTCGATGGTGCACCCCAGAACGAATCCGGCTGCCAGGACGCCGGTCGACACGTCCAGCGTCCCGACGGGATCGGTGGAAATAACCGTCGGGGCAGGGAAGAAAATGACCTCGTCCTCCCTCTGTGACTTCGGTCGTGCGAGAAACGACTCGTGCGTCTGTGTCATGACCAGTGCCTGTCGCTTAAACAGCGACAGGACGTACGACGCAGCGTGGTTGGGATTTCTTGTGGAATCGTGGGAAGATCGGTCGCACACGATTTGTAGGCAGAGACGTTCCGCCGCCCCATGGCCCAGAACCATGAGAACGTTGCCGTTGGGAAGGCAACGCGGACCAATGTGCCCTCCCGACACGTCGAGGATGACGCGCACGTGATGGGGGAGGTTGGCCAGCGCGTGCTCGGCCGCCGCTAGAACAGAGGGGTTGTCTTCGATGCTCGCATCGACGTACAGCACGTCGGAGGGACCCAAGGTGCGGATAGCCTCGTCCCACGCGTCTTCGAGCATCCCCGTGATGGCCGCTTTCTTGGTCCCGTCAAAACGCGTCGTGAGGACGGATAGGAAGCCGTTGTCGTATCCCGCGATGCGAGGACCAGCGTCGACGATCCCTTCGCGAGCCAATGCCTCGGTGATGACCGAGGCACGCGAGCCCTTACCGATCGGGCTGAGGGAGACGACCTCGACACCCATTGCGCGGGCAGCGCACATCGCTGTGAAGGGCAGCGAGAGATAGACGCCCTCGCGGGTGGTCCACTCGTTCCCGGCGGGAATGGTGTCTTTCTGGGAGTTTCGGTTGTATCGAAGCGTCAGCTCGGTCATGAAGACGACGCGGCCAGCAGGGGAGGTGGGCGACGAGGCGGTGGCCGGCTCCTCCGGAGACGTGTCGGCATCGGGATCGGCAGCTGGCGAAGCACTCGTGGGAGACTCCTCCTGGCGCCCGACGAGCACCTGATCGCGCAGCTCCAGGAGATCCCTGGCGACGCTGGACAGGCCGAGGTGGGAGACCTCCTCGATCATCGAGAGGCTGTCTGCGGGGAGAACCTCGACACCGAGGACGGCGCCCAGGATGGCACCCGCGATCGCGCCGATCGTGTCGGTGTCGCCGCCCAGGTTGGCGGCGTCCAACAGGGCCTGCGGCGAAGGATCACGCGCGAGCAGCGCGAAGGCCATGGGGATCGCCTGCGCCGAGGCCACGGACGTGCCCACCTGCTCGACGAGGCATTCCAGGGAGGACGAGGCAGGGTTGGCGGCCAGCTGCATCGCCCGGCGCGTCGCCGCGACGACGTCTGGGTCGGGGGTCCACGCGCCGCGCTCGGGGAGGGAATCGACGTAGGTGACGGCCTTCCACAGCAAGCCCCTCAGATTCGGGGTCGTCAAGCGCGCCGCGTCAATGCCCATGGACACGGCCGCCGCCACGAGCGCCGCCGACTGGAAACCCTGGCGCGTCGCGTGCGTGACCTGGCAGGACGACCAGACGGCATCCGCAAAGGCCTCGGGATCGACCGTCGGCATGGCGATTCCGATCGGGGTGACGCGCATCGCCGCGCCATTCGTGGTGCCCTCGCCGCCCACGGTTAGCGGGTCCTCGCCCGCGCGCACGCGCTCAAGCGCCGCCTTCGTGGAGGGACCCAGCAGGTCGAGCGACCCGCGCCGAATCATCGAATCCTCCCAGGCCAGCAGGGCGTGGGAGAACTCGACCGCACCCAGGGCCACGCGTCCCGAGGAGGATCCCCGGCCTCGTACCAGGAGGGACGCAATCAGCAGTGCCTGCTCCGTGTCATCGGTGACGGACCCGGCCGGCATCCCCGGCGCGTAGGGCTGCGAGGCGTCACCGTCCACGAGTCCCGTGATACGCCCGTACACCGCGCGAATCTGCTCCGGCGACATCGCCTGCGTCGGCATGCCCAGCGCGTCGCCGAGCGCCAGGCCAGCCAGGGCGCCGTACGCGCGAGCAAAACGAGGATCCATGCTGCACCTCCAGCGCGGGCGCGCGCCCGCAGATAGCGTGAACGCCCCGGAACATTCCGAGGCGACCAGTAGGCCCAGGGGGACTCGAACCCCCAACCTACGGATTAAAAGTCCGCTGCTCTACCATTGAGCTATAGGCCCATCAGTCCCATTGTAGGAGGAAGAAGTCCCCATGGCCCAATCGAAGATGCCGCGACGCCCCGCCATGCTCGACGCAGCCCGGGCTGAGGCCATCGTCGGCGACGAAGATCCCGCGGCCACCGCCGCCGTTGCGCACACCGCCGCCTGGGCCCTCATGGGCGTGGGAGACGAGACCTTCACCGACGCCGACGTCGCGCGCCTGCGCGAGACCGTGCGCACCCGCGGCGTGGATACGATCGCGCACGTGTGGTCGCGCAGCCCCGAATTCACCCTCCCCGGTGCGCTGTGGCGCGTCTACCTGCTGCACGAGTGGTACCACCGCGACCCGCTTCTCGTGGCCGAGCGCTACGCCGACGGGATGCGCGCGCCCATCATCCAGGGCCTCGAGGCCCCCGTCGAGCTGCGCCCCCTCAGCCTCATCATGGAGGAAATCGACTCGCTGCTGCGCGGCGACCTGACCGACGACGACCTCGAGTACGTGCTAGCCCAGGCGTCGCGGGCGATGCGCGTGCTCGCCGCCGGCGAGGCCGGGGCCCTGTGGATCGAAGACCCCTCGGACCCCCTCGCCCACCGCGTCACCATGCGCCACTGTGCGCTGCTGGTCACCGCCGACGAGCTCGACGTCGCCGCGCGCGAGGCGGCCGTCGGCACCCTCGACTGACCCCTCGCCGCCGAGGCCGGGGTGCCTCACACCGGGCGTGACCCGGGGTGACGTGGCGCGCCCACCAGGGCACGGACGCGCCCGGGCGACTACCCTATTCTCTATGCGCCCGATGCCAGCCCCACGCCCCCAGCGACTCGTTCGCTCCGCGGGCGCACTCGTCTGGCGCTTCACGGACCCCGCGCGCGTCGCCGTCCCCGGCGAGCCCATCGACCCCTCGGACATCGAAGTCCTCATGGTCCACCGGCCGCGCTACCACGACTGGTCCTGGCCCAAGGGCAAGACCGAAAACGGTGAATCCCTCGTCGCCGCCGCCGTGCGCGAAGTTGAGGAGGAGACCGGACAGGTCGTCACGCTCGGCGCGCCCCTGACGACCCAGCGCTACCGCCTGGGCGGCGGGCAGACCAAGGAAGTCCACTACTGGGTGGGCACGCCCGTCCCCACAGGTCACGCCTCCGAGCGCCTGCGCGCCCCCGTCGCGCGCGCCCCGCGCACCGAAATCGACCAGACCGCGTGGACCTCGCCCGAGCGCGCCGCAGACATGCTCACGCGCCGAGGCGACCGCCGCCTCCTCGCCGACATCGTCGCCCGCGCCCGCGAAGGCCGACTCGTGACCACGACGCTTCTCGTCCTGCATCCCGGGCAGGGCGAGCCCCCGCACCTCGACGAGGCCGGGGACGCCCACGCTTCCGCGTCGCCTTCCGCGTCGTCCGGCGGCTCCGCGTCGTCCGGTTCTTCCGTATCTTCCGGCGGTTCCGCCGTGCCCGGGGCGGCCGTGGCACCTGCTCAGCCTCGCCCCGCGCCGACCCCCGCGATGGTCGCGTCCGCCGCGGCCAGGAGGGCCGCCCAGGTGGAGCAGGCCTCGGCGAAGAAGGCCGAGGCTGCGCGCGAACCCGTCGACCCGCCGCTCAGCCGATTCGGCGTGCGCCAGGCGTTCGACCTCATCGACCTGCTCTCGAGCTTCGGCGTCGCCCGCGCGTTCGCCTCTCCTGCCGCCCGCGCGCGCCAGAGCCTCACGCCCTGGGCTTCGATGGGTGGGGGCTCGGTGACGCTCGTCGACTCCCTCGACCTCATCGCCTCCGGCTCGGATGCGCAGATCGACGCCGAGGCACGCCTCGGACGCGTCCGCGCTTTCGCGGCCGAGCGCCTGCGCGAGCACGCGTCCCCCACGGTCCTGTCGGTCGCGGGAACGGCTCGCGACGCCATCATCGAGGAGATCCGCGCCTACGCGTCGGCTCCCGTCGCCGGCAGCGAGGCCCCGTGTCTGAGGCACGGCCAGGTCCTCGTCGCACACGTCGAGCACGGTCCCGATGGGCCGGTCGTCGCAGCCCTCGAAACGCACGGCGTCACCACGAAGAACCCCGCCACCCACGCGCGCAAGGCCTCCAAGAAGCACTGAGGCGACCCGGCACAAGCCGAGCCGCCATCAGAGCGCACGAGCGCAGGTCACATGCCGGAGTCCTTCACGGACTGCGACAGCTTCTCACCGTCATTCGAAATCGCGATGCACACGATGTCGCGGTCGCCCAGCTTCCAGCTCGCCTCCGTCGGGAACATCGTCGTGATCTCCAAGTCGGAGTCGTCGTAGGCGGCGCCCACGTATCCCTCGAAGGTGGCGGTGCAGACCTCGGTCATGCGATCGTTGAGCGCGGAGTCGGAGGGGCGCTCGCCGTCAGTGAGCTTTTCGATGTGGTAGACCTCGCCGTCGTGCTCGGAGGTGCATTCGACGACCTCGACGCGCGAGACGGTGCTGCCGTTCGGCAGCTGCACGCACTGACCGACCTCGACCTTGAACGCCGAGGTATTGCCGCCCAGCAGGGAGCAGGCGGACAGAGTCATGGACAGGGCTGCGACGGACGACGCGAGCGCAAGAGTGCGGGTAGAAATGCGGGACATGATGCTCCTTGGGTGATGGGGCCGTGGCCGATGGGATGTAATGCCCACGGGATGGCGACGCTGACTGTCCGGTAGGACTTCGGTGTCGATGGTGACACTATACAAGGTGCAGGTCGCAGGGATAAAAGCGGTGGCGGCCCGGCACAAGTCGAGCCGCCACGAGCGCGCGTAGAAACCGGGTCACATGCCGGAGTCGCGCACAGACTGAGTCAGCTTTGAATGATCCAGCGGACGAGCCAGACACACGATCGTGCGGTCCTTGTGCGCCCACGAATCCTTCGTCGGGATCATCCACGTCGCATCCAGCGATGACGTCAGGTAGTCCGCACCCACGTACTCGTCAAACGCCGAGATGCACATTGACTCGGCCTGCCTGTTGAGCTCGTCCGCCCCCGGGAAATCCCCGTCGGCAACCGTGTCGATATGGAAGACCTCGGCGTCATGCTCGTGCGTGCAGCCGGTCGTCTCGAGAGTGGTCGCCGTGGTCTCCTCCGAGCCCTCCGGCAGGAGGATGCACTGGCCCACCCGCATGTGCATGACGGACGAATCCGAGCACGCGGCGAGCGGGGCGGCAAGAACACCAATGACGGCGACCAGGCCGACGAGACGACGGGAAGCCACTAGTGAACCCCCAGGGGAAGCGCCACGACGAGGTACACGATGCCAGACACGACGGCCGCGGCCGGCAGCGTGAGGAACCACGCGGTGACGATGCTGCCCGCGACGCCCCAGCGAACCGCGGAGAAACGCTTCGTGCAACCCACGCCCATGATCGCCGTCGACACGACCTGCGTCGTCGAGATGGGGGCGTGGATGACGTAGGAGCACAGGTACAGGATCGAGGCGGACACGGCCTCGGCGGTGAAGCCGCGAGCCGGATCCAGGTCGATGATCTTGCGGCCAATGGTGCGCATGATGCGCCCACCGCCGGCCATGGTACCCAGCGAAATCGCCAGAGCGCTCGAGATCTTCACCCACAGAGGCACGTTCATCTCGCCCGTGATCGGATCGAGGATGTTGTGGTGCTCGCCGTAACCGCCAGCCATCAGCGCCATGACGATGATGCCCATCGTCTTCTGCGCGTCCTGGATGCCGTGGCCCAGGGCCATCGCAGCCGAGGAGATGCGCTGCGCGGCGCGGAAGCGACGCATCGTGCGGTGATACTGCGCCTTGCGCAGCAGCGACAGCACGAACTTCATGACGATGTAGCCGACGATGAAACCGATGATGGGGGAGGCGAACATCGGGATCACGACGTGGCTCATGATGCCCCACCAGTAAACGACCGTGCCGCTCATGAGGCCGGCGCCCGCCATACCACCGATGAGGGCGTGTGAGGAGGACGACGGCAGGCCAAACCACCAGGTGATCAGGTTCCAGATGCAGGCGCCCAGCAGGGCGGCCAGGATGATGACCAGGCCCTTTTGCTGCATCGCTGGCAGTGGAGACTCGGCGTAGTCGCTGATCGAAATGATGCCCTTACCGACCGTCTTGGCGACGGCCGTGCCCATCATGGCGCCGATGATGTTCATCGCCGCGGCCATGAGGAGCGCCGCGCGGGGAGTCCACGCGCGTGTCGACACGGAGGTCGCGATCGCGTTCGCCGCGTCGTGGAAGCCATTCGTGTAGCTGAAGAACAGCGCGACGGCGATGACGACGACGACGAGGATCAGATTCAGATCCACGGCTCAGGATTCCTTCAGTGCGAGGGACTCGATGACGTTGGCCAGCTCCTCGAACGCGTCGGCGCAGGACTCGAGGCCCTGGACGATGTCCTTGAGCTTGATGATCGTGACCGGGTCGAGGCCGGAGTCGAACAGGGCGGTCAGCGTGCGGCGGTAGGCCAGGTCGCCCTCGTTTTCGAGGCGGTTGATCTCGATCCAGTAGTCGCGCATGTCCACGGGCGACTTGAGCTTGGGCATGTTCTCGGCGGTGAGGTCCGCGCAGTGCTTGATGACCTCGATCTGTGTGTTCAGCAAGGAGACCAGGGAGGAGGGGATGTCGGCGATGCCGTAGACGACCAGGAGATCGCCGGCCTCGTCGATGAAGTCGAGGCAATCATCCAGGTGGGACGCCAGCGACTGCAGGTCCTCGCGGTCGAAAGGCGTGATGAACGAGGAGTTGATGCGCTGGACGATCGCGTGGTTCAGCTCGTCGCCGCGGTGCTCGACCTCGTGGAGCTGATCGCGCAGGGCGATGCGCTCCTCCGGGGAGGCGGCGTAGATGTGCGTCAGGAATTCGACGGCCTGCACGAGCTGGCGGGCCTGGGAGGTGAAGTCTTCAAAAAAGTCAGGGCCTTGGGTCTTGTTTCGGAATCCCATGGTGTATTCGGTCCTTCCAATGGTGAACAGCACTGTTGTGCTACCTGCAATCGTCGGTCATGGGGCGGTGAGACTTCAAGTTCAGTGATGGATTTGTGACCCCATATCTGGTGGTCTATCTCACGGAGAGCGGTGGTGGGCTGACTTCCGTCTCATTCACGAGGTCTGGGCTGGGTTGAGCACGAAGCGTGGCGGCCCAGGGGTGGGTTGAAGGTCCCTGTCGGCCGGGCGGTGTGTGACTCGTTCGACTACGATTGTGGTGTGACCGGGACCAAGCGCCCGTAAGCGCGGGCGAGGGGTCCGGCATGATTGATTATGTCAATCGGGGACGCAGACGCGGCCTCGACAATCCAAAATGCCTCAGGAGGCAAAATGTCCGTGACTGAACAGGACGTGCGTGCAGCGGCTCCGGCCAACGCTCCCGAAGATGTCGTCAAGTGGGTTGCTGAAATTGCTGAGCTGACCACCCCTGACGCCATCGAGTTCTGCGACGGCTCCCAGGAGGAGTGGGATCGCCTGACCTCTCAGATGGTCGAGAGCGGCATGTTCACCAAGCTCAACGAGGAGAAGCGCCCGAACTCCTTCCTCGCTCGTTCCAAGCCGTCCGACGTTGCGCGTGTTGAGTCCCGTACCTTCATCTGCTGTGAGAAGGAAGAGGACGCCGGCCCGACGAACCACTGGGCCGACCCCAAGGAAATGAAGGCCACCCTGCACGAGAAGTTCACGGGTGCCATGAAGGGCCGCACCATGTACGTGGTGCCCTTCTCCATGGGTCCCCTCGGCGGCCCCATCTCCCAGCTCGGTGTTGAGATCACCGACTCTCCCTACGTTGTCGTCAACATGCGCATCATGACCCGCATGGGTGCTGCTGCCATGGACCTCATCAACGAGGGTCGCGTGTGGGTTCCCGCCGTTCACTCCGTCGGCGCTCCCCTGGAGCCCGGTCAGGAAGACTCCTCCTGGCCCTGCAACGACGAGAAGTACATCACCCACTTCCCCGAGACCAACGAGATTTGGTCCTTCGGTTCGGGTTACGGCGGCAACGCCCTGCTCGGCAAGAAGTGCTTCGCCCTGCGTATCGCCTCGACGATGGCCCGCCGTGACGGCTGGATGGCCGAGCACATGCTCGTCCTGCGCCTGACCCGCGAGTCCACCGGCCAGCAGTTCCACGTCACCGCCGCCTTCCCGTCGGCCTGTGGCAAGACCAACCTCGCCATGCTCCAGCCCACGATCCCCGGCTACAAGGTCGAGACCGTCGGCGACGACATCGCGTGGATGCGCCCGGGCCCGGATGGCCGCCTGCGCGCCATCAACCCCGAGGCCGGCTTCTTCGGCGTCGCCCCCGGCACCTCCTACAAGACCAACCCCATGGCCATGGAGACCGGCAAGGCCAACTCCATCTTCACGAACGTCGCCCTGACCGACGACGGTGACGTGTGGTGGGAAGGCATCGACGGTGACGTTCCGGCGCACCTGATCGACTGGCACGGCAACGACTGGACCCCCGAGTCCGGCGAGAAGGCTGCTCACCCGAACAGCCGCTTCACCGTCCCCGCCTCGCAGTGCCCGATCATCTGCCCCGACTGGGAAGCCCCCGAGGGCGTCGCGGTTGACGCCGTCCTCTTCGGTGGCCGCCGCGCCACCAACGTCCCGCTGGTCGCCGAGCAGTACGAGCCCGCCCACGGCGTGTTCATCGGTGCCTCCGTGGCCTCCGAGGTCACCGCTGCCGCGACCGACGTCAAGGCCGGTTCGCTGCGCCACGACCCCTTCGCCATGCTGCCCTTCTGCGGCTACAACATGGCCGACTACTGGGGCCACTGGCTGGAGATGCAGGACAAGCTCGGCGAGGGCTTCCCGAAGGTCTACCAGGTCAACTGGTTCCGCAAGGACGAAGACGGCAACTTCATGTGGCCCGGCTACGGCGACAACGCCCGCGTCCTGGACTGGATCGTTCGCCGCGCCGCCGGCGAGGTCGAGGCCATCGACGGCGTGACCGGCCGCTACCCGAAGTTCGAGGACTTCAACCTCGACGGCCTGGACATCGATGAGACCGTCTGGGCGAAGCTCTTCGCGATCGACCCCGACGCCTGGGCCGCCGAGATGGACGACACCGAGGAGTACTTCTCGCAGTTCGGCGACAAGCTCCCCGCCGCCATCACCGAGCAGCTGGCCAAGTTCCGCGAGCGCATCGCCGCCGCGAAGCAGGCCTGATCCGCGCGGATCTGAGGGCGAGCCCCGGAGGAAACTCCGGGGCTCGCCCCTTTTCTTTACACGTTTCTGCGCCTCGTTGATATCTACGCGAAAACTGACCGGATTGCGTGTGCGGGACCCGAGACGGCTACACTGAGATAGCATCCGACCGCGCACGCAAGGAGAGCCCGTGCCCAACTACTTGACCAACGAAGAGCTGGCCCACGCCAAGGGGCTGCTCGATCGTATGAACGATATTTTCCAGCACACCGTCGTCGGCCAGGAAGGTCTGCGCCGCGCGTTGACCGCCGCGCTGCTCGCGGGCGGCCACGTGCTGGTCGAATCCGTCCCCGGCCTCGCGAAGACGACCGCCGCACAGACACTCGCGTCTGCGGTCTCTGGTACCTTCCACCGTATCCAGTGCACGCCCGACCTCATGCCCAACGACATCGTCGGCTCGCAGATCTGGAACCAGGAACGCGGCGAGATGGTCACTCAGCTGGGTCCCGTCCACGCGAACATGGTCCTCATGGACGAGATCAACCGTTCATCGGCGAAGACCCAGTCCGCCATGCTGGAGGCTATGCAGGAACGCCAGACCACGATCGGCGGCGTCAACCACAAGCTGCCCAGCCCCTTCATGGTCATGGCCACGCAGAACCCCATCGAAGAAGAGGGCACCTACGTGCTGCCCGAGGCGCAGATGGACCGTTTCCTCCTCAAGGAGGTCATCACGTATCCGACGCCGGTCGAGGAACTCGAGGTTCTGACGCGTATCGACAATGGCCAGATCGCAGCGAAGTCGTCGGCGACGCCGATCACTTTGCCCGACGTGCTCACCCTGCAGGATGCCTGCCGCCGAGTGTTCGTCCACGAGACCCTCAAGGCCTACATCGTGGACATCGTGAACACGACGCGAGGTGCCGGTCCCAACCCGTTGCCGGGCTGGAACAAGCACGTGCGCGTCGGCGCGTCCCCGCGTGGCAGCATTGCGCTCATGCAGATCTCCCAGGCAATCGCCCTCATGTCCGGCCGCAACCATGTGA
This sequence comes from Pauljensenia sp. 20925_1_27, assembly GCF_041432835.1. NCBI lineage: Bacteria > Bacillati > Actinomycetota > Actinomycetes > Actinomycetales > Actinomycetaceae > Pauljensenia > Pauljensenia sp. 20925_1_27. Next base: position 10,745 of record NZ_JAPWAH010000009.1, on the reverse strand, counting down.
TGCCCGACGACATTAAGGCGATGCGTTACGGCATCCTGCGCCACCGCATCATCCGTACATTCGACGCGCTCGCCGACAACGTGTCCATTGAGGGCCTCATTGATGCCGTGTTCAACGCGGTTCCCGTTCCGTAAAGAACCCTCGGTCCCACACGCCAGTTGATTGTCTGAAGGAACGTCATGCCTGTACGCTCGCGCGAAATCCACTCGCTCTCGTCGCGCATCCAGCTGCCCGTCATGCGCAAGCTGCTGTCCATCATGGACGGCCAGCACTCTGCGTTGCGGCAGGGACGCGGCTGGGAGTTCATGGACTTGGCTCCCTACCAGGCGGGCGACGATGTTCGTTCCATCGATTGGGCGGCAACCGCGCGCACGGGGTCGCCGGTGATTAAGCGGCGCGAGGCGACGGCTAACCTGCAGGTCATGCTCGTCGTTGACACGGGACGTGAGATGGGTGCGCTGGCACCCTCGGGGGAGACGAAGGAAGAGGTGGCGTTGACGGCGTGCGAGGCGATCGCTTGGCTGAGCGTCGCCCGAGGAGACCAGATTGGCCTCGTCGCCGGGGATTCGCAGCGCGTGCGCTTCATGCCCGCCCGCTCGGGCAACGCCCACGCCGAGACCGTGATGCGCCGCATCGAGGAGGACATCACCCTGTCCTCGCCTCACTCGGACGTGCCCAAGCTCCTGGCGCGCGCCCGCACCGTGACCCAGCGGCGAAGCCTCATGGTGATCATCACGGATGCGACCCAGCCGGAGCCCACGCGCGTGTCCGACGATCTTATTAAATCGCTGTCGGTACGCCACCAGGTCATGCAGATCTGCGTGGCTGACATCGATCCGACATCCCTAGACACGGGCACGAATGTCGTCGATGTGAACGAGGGACCGCTCCCCGACTTCCTGCTGCGCGACAACCAACTGTCGGGTGAAGCCGCCAACGTGATGGCGATGCGACGCGCGGCAGTGACCCAGATGCTTGATAAGAGGGGGGTCATCCACGTGGATGTTTCGTCCAGTGAAGAAGTGCCGCGCGCCCTCATGCGCGCTCTCGAAAGGGGCGCACATGTCCGGTGACATCAAAGATAACCTGCTGGACCCCGTCATCTATCCGAACTGGATGTGGGTCCTCGGCCTGGCGATCGTGGTCGCCGTGCTTGGGTGGATCCTGTACAGCGTGTGGCGCTGGTGGACCTCGCGCATCGGCGAGGTCATGGAACTGCAAACAATTACGGACGCGCGCCGCAAGAAGTACCTGACTTTCATCGATCAGATCGCGGACCGCTACGCCGACGGAGATCTGGATGCGCGCGGCGTGCACCTCGCGCTCGCGGGCCTCATGCGTGCACTCGGCACAGAGCGTACGGGGCGTGACCTCGAGGTGGCGACCGTGTCCGAGGTACGCGAGCTCGTCCCCGTGTGGCCGGGCCTGGCCGACATCCTTCAGGCCTGTGAAGTCCCCAGTTTCACGGGCGACAACATCCCGCAGGGGCAGCCCTCGCACGAGGCTGTCACCCGGGTCCTGACCATGGCTGTGGAGGCGGTGAACGTATGAGGTTCGGGTGGCTTATCCCCGTCGTCCTCCTGGTCGTCGCGGCGGCGACCGTCCTCGGATGGATGCTCGCACGTCGGGCCGGCGAACGCTCGGGCAAGAAAGGCTGGGTGGCCAACACCGGCTTCCTGCGTGGCCTGCCCAAGTATCAGGCACTCGTGCGCCGCACGCGCGCGTCCCTGTCGATGGCTGTCGTCTGCTTCATCATCGCCGTCATCGCGGCGGCGGTCTCCGCGGGTGCGCCCGTCGACCGCTACACCAAGTACGACAAGTCGTCGAGCCGTGACATCATCCTGTGCCTGGACGCCTCCGGATCGATGCTCCCCTACGACTCGGAGATCGGTGACGCGTTCAAGCAGATCATTTCCCACTTCGAGGGTGAGCGAATCTCGCTGCAGCTGTGGAATGCCTACTCGATGACGATGTTCCCTCTGACAGACGACTACGAGATGGCCGACGACGTGCTTACGGAGATGGCCGATCAGATCGACCGTGGATACAGTCAAATCGGCCAGAACATTTACGTCACCAAGGAACTCGAGGCCTACCTCAAGCCGACGCTCGCCAACGACGACGAGCGTCGTGCCTCGCTGGTCGGTGATGGCCTGGCCTCCTGCGTGCTCGGTTTCGACCACACCGACAAGGAACGTTCGCGTACGATCCTGCTCGCGACCGACAACGAGGTGTTCGGCGAGGGTATCTACAACCTGTCCGAGGCCATCGAATTCGCGAAGAGCCAGGGAGTGACCGTCTCGGTCCTGTACCCGGGGTCAAAGTACGGGATGAAGGATGAGGGCGTGGAGCTGCGCGACCAGGTCAAGTCCACCGGCGGCGAGTTCTACGACGCATCCTCCCCCTCTGCCGTCGATGACGTCGTTCGGCAGATCGAATCCGAGCAGAAGGAAGAACTCGATTCCGCGGGCAAGCTCGTGGAAACCGACCGCCCGGGCGCCGCCCTCGGCTGGACCATCGTCGGTGTCCTGTCCCTGCTCGGTCTGCTCGCTTTCGGGAGGCTCTGACATGATTTTTCGCCCTGTTATCCACCCGGTGTTGTTGGTTCTGATCCTGGCGATTGGCGTGACTTTCGTATTCCTGTCCGCCAAGCGCGCAGCCCGCAAGCGCGTCATGGACGTGATCCGCCGCTCGCTGATCGTCCTGATCGTCATCGTCATGGGTGCCGGTCCGTCGATTCCTGGTGAGGCAGTCGAAGTTTCGTCGGCCCTCGAGGTCTACCTCGTCATCGACCGTACCGGCTCGATGGCTGCAGAGGACTGGGACGGATCCAAGCCGCGCATCGACGGCGTGCGCAATGACGTCGCCATCCTCATGAACTCCATGGCGGGTTCCCGCTTCTCGATCCTCACGTGGGACTCCTCGGTGCACATCGACATGCCGCTGACGACCGACTCGTCGGCCGTTGCCTCGTACATGGAGAGCTTCAACCGAGAGCTGTCCTCATCCTCCCAGGGATCGTCGATCAACCGCCCCGCCGCGGACCTGGCAGACCTTCTCGCCAAGAACAAGGAACGCCACCCCCAGAATCTGCGCGTCGTCTTCGTCTTCTCCGACGGCGAGACCTCGAACCAGGATCACTGGTCGAGCGCGCCGAGCGGGTCCGAGGAGGACTGGGACCGCGTCAAGGAGTACGCCGACGGTGGCCTCGTCATCGGCTACGGCACTGAAACGGGCGGGCCGATGAAGGCGCTGCGCCTAGGCAACAGCGAATCGCAGAGCGCGGGTGACGACGGCTACATCCACGACCTGTCCAAGCCCGGTAATCCGGTTGCGATCTCAAAGATCGACGAGGCGGCCCTGCAATCGGTCGCATCGCGCATCGGCGTCGACTACGTGCACTCGCCCGACAAGTCGGCGATCGAGTCCCACGCGCGCACCATCATGGACAGCGCGTCGGAGATCTCCGAGCAGCGCAACATGAAAGACACGTACCGTTACATCATCTGGCCGTTCGCGCTCCTGCTGGGGGGACTCCTCGCGTGGGAGGGCGCCACCCTGGCGCTGCGCGCTCAACAGCTGAGGAATTCGCATGCCCTCTAAAAACAACCTGCCCGAAGAGGACCTCCTGCCTTTCGGTGCCCTCACGGGCAGCCCGGTCGATTCCTCGGTCCGCGAGCAGCTCGGCCAGGCCACCAACGGCAAACAGAAAGTACAGCGCTCCCCGCGCGCGCTGCGCCCACTGTGGTACTCCATCCCGATTCTCGTGATCGCCCTGGCGATCGCCGGGTACCTGATCGGTCTGACGCTCTGGTCGCAGTCGTCGTTGAAGCACTGGAAAGCTCAGGACTACGAGGCTGCGCAGGCTGGCTACGAGGGACAGCGAACGTGGACCGGTATCGGTATCGAGGCCTGGGTGGCCCACTACAACCTCGGCACCACGCTCGTGCGCCAGGATCGCGTGGACGAGGGCGTGGCGGAACTGCGTACTGCCTTCGACCTCGTCCCCAAGGCCACCGAGGTTCAGCCCGGTCGCCTCGAACCCTTCTCCTACGAGTGTCGCGTGCGCGTCAATCTCGGCATCGGACTGGAGATCCAGGGCGACCAGCTGCGCGCCGCGGGCTCGACCGCGGACGCGGTGAGCGTCTACCAGGAAGCCGAAGATACGATCGCCCCCTGCCAGACCGCCTCCGGTGGAGGCGGCCAGTCCGGCGACCAGAACCAGTCCGGCGGACAGTCCGATCAGCAGTCCGGCGGTGAATCCAACAACCCCGCCGACGAAAACAAGGAACGCGTCGGGGACAAGAAGCAGCAGACCGAGGAAGAGTCTCAGGGACAGAGCGGATCGCAGGACCAGCAGCAACAGCAGGGCCAGCAGGGCCAGCAGGAGAATCCGACGCCCAGCCCCAGCCCCTCCGAGAACCCCTATGAGGGCGAAACCCAGGACCAAAAGGAACGCAGGGAACAGCTCGAAAACCAGAACAAAGACAGACAGCAGAATCAGCGTGACACACAGGACGGCAAACGCGACGGCAACCCGAACGGCGCGTGGTGAGGGGCGCGAACCCGTCTCACTTTCGCTGTGACGTGCACCCATAAAACCCAACGACGGCCCAGGTGGTCGTCAAACACCGATAGGCTGGTAACGTGAAGGTTCTTCTCGTTGGTAACGGAGGTCGCGAACACGCGATCGCCCGTGCGCTTGTTCGAACGTCCACCCCTGAGCATCCCGTGTCGCTTGTCGTCCAGGCGGGTAACCCCGCGCTGGAGCAGCTGGGTCGCTCCCTGACCATGGATCCGCTGGACCCGAAGGACGTCGTGCGCCGCGCCACGTCCGAGAAAGTCGACCTCGTGGTCGTCGGCCCCGAGGCTCCGCTCGTCGCGGGCGTCGCGGACGCGGTCCTGGACTACGGGATTCCCGTCTTTGGCCCCACGAAGGACGCCGCGCGCCTCGAGGCCTCCAAGTCGTTCGCGAAGCAGGTCATGGCCGACGCCGGCGTGGCGACGGCTCGCGCTTTCACGTGCACCACGATGGACCAGGTCGAGGCCGCGTTCGACGAACTGGGTGCTCCCTACGTCGTGAAGGATGACGCGCTCGCCGCCGGCAAGGGCGTCGTCGTGACCACCGACCGCGCCCAGGCCTCGGACCATGCGCGCGCCTGCCTGTCGCGCGACGGGGGAGCGGTCGTCATCGAGGACTACCTCGACGGCCCCGAGGTCTCCCTCTTCTGTTTCGCCGACGGCGCGACCGTCGTGCCCCTGCAGCCCGCCCAGGACTTTAAGCGCGTGGGCGATGGCAACGAGGGCCCGAACACGGGCGGCATGGGCGCCTATAGCCCGCTCCCGTGGTTGCCTGAGGAAGCCACCCAGCGCATCGTCGACGAGGTCGCCCAGCCCGTCATCACCGAGATGGCGCGTCGTGGCACCCCCTTCCGCGGGCTCCTGTACTGCGGCCTCGCGATGACCTCCAAGGGCATCCGCGTCGTCGAATTCAACGTGCGTTTCGGTGACCCGGAGACCCAGGTTGTCCTCGAGCGTCTCGACTCCCCGCTGGCCCCCATCCTGTACGCGGCCGCGACCGGCACCCTCGCGAAGGTCCCCGCGCCCGTGTGGAGCCAGGACGCCGCCGTCACGGTAGTCATGGCCTCGGGCGGCTACCCGGGTCCCACTGATACCGGACACCAGATCACGGGTATCGATGCGGCCGAGGCGCTGGACGGCGTCCACGTCATCCACGCCGGCACCTCCGAGGAGATCACCGACGACCCGGCCGACGTCGCCGCCGGATGCTGCGGCTTCGAGCCGACCTACGCGCTCGTGAACTCCGGCGGCCGCGTCCTCGACGTCACCGCCCGCGCGGCCACGCTCGACGAGGCACGCGCGCTCGCCTACCGCGGCGTCGACCTCATCCACTTCGACGGGGAGCACCATCGCAGCGACATTGCGACGTGGCCCGCAGACCTCGCCGTCACCCTTGACTGACAATCCACTGAGGAGCACTATGACCGTCACCCTTCACGGCTGGACCCCGCTGAGCGCGGGCAAGGTCCGCGACATCTACGCTCCCGACGAGGCCGTGGTCGGCCCCGCGCCGCAGACCCCCACCCCGGCGGGACGCCCCCGCCACGCGAAGGCGGGCCCCGAGGCGCTGCTCATGGTGACGTCGGATCGCATCAGCGCCTACGACTACGTGCTGCCGACGCTGATCCCCGGCAAGGGCGCGGTCCTCAACCAGCTCGCCATCTGGTGGATGGGCCAGCTGCGTCCCCTCACGGAAAACCACCTGCTGGCCGTCGGCACGAAGGCCCCGGCCGAGGCCTCGCGCGCCCTGGAGGGCGCACAGCCCACGCGCTTCACGGTTCCCGCCGAGGTGGACGGACGCGCGGTCGTGTGCCGCAGCCTGCACATGATCCCCATCGAGTGCGTCGTGCGCGGCTACCTGACCGGCTCCGGCCTGGTCGAGTACCGCCAGTCCGGTTCCGTGTGTGGCATCGCTCTGCCCGAGGGCCTGACCGAGGCCTCGCGCCTCGAGGAGCCGATCTTCACGCCCGCCGCGAAGGCCGAGCTGGGCGAGCACGACGAGAACATCACCTTCGGGCAGACCGCCGAGCGCATCGGCGATGAGCTCGCGGTCGCTATCCGCGACCTGTCCATCGCGCTGTACAAGGCTGCCCGCGACATCGCCGCGCAGCGCGGCATCATCATCGCGGACACCAAGTTCGAGTTCGGCATCGACGTGACCACGGGAGCCCTCGTGCTCGCGGACGAGATCCTCACGCCCGACTCCTCGCGCTTCTGGCCCGCAGACCAGTGGGTGGAGGGTCAGGTGACCCCCAGCTTCGACAAGCAGTACGTGCGTGATTGGCTGGTCTCTGCCGAGTCCGGCTGGGACCGTGCCTCGGGCGCCAACCCGCCCGCGCTGCCCGACTCCGTCGCCGCTGCGACCGCCGCGCGCTACGTCGAGGCCTACCGCCGACTCACCGGGTCGGACCCCATCCTGTAAACAGACTTGCCCGCCGGGCAAGATGCGCGGCGGGATCCTCACCAACAACACAAGGAGGAACGCCGTGGGGCGAATCATCGTGGAAGTGATGCCGAAGCCGGAAATCCTGGATCCCCAGGGTAAGGCTGTCGGTTCGGCGCTGCCCAGGCTCGGAATCACGAGCTTTGAGGCCGTGCGCCAGGGTAAGTGCTTCCACCTGAGCGTGGACGGTCCCGTCACCGACGAGCTCCTGGAGCAGGCCCGCAAGGCCGCCGAAGAGGTCCTGTCTAACCCGATCATCGAGGATGTCGTGCGCGTCGATGCTATCGACGAGGCCGACGCCCGTTACGCGGGAGGCGTGCAGTGACCCGCGTCGGAGTCGTCACCTTCCCCGGCACCCTCGACGACCGCGACGCCGCCCGCGCGGTGGAAATCGCTGGCGCGCAGGCCGTGTCCCTGTGGCACAAGGACGCCGACCTGCGCGGCGTCGACGCGGTCGTGATCCCCGGCGGCTTCTCCTACGGCGACTACCTGCGCTGCGGCGCGATCGCCGCGACCGCCCCCGTCATGAGCGAAATCGTGCGCGAGGCCGGACGAGGCCTGCCCGTCCTGGGCATCTGCAACGGCTTCCAGGTCCTGTGCGAGTCCCACCTGCTGCCCGGCGCGCTCATCCGCAACGACCACCAGAAGTTCCTGTGCCGCGACCAGGTGCTGCGCATCGAAAACGCGGACACCGCGTGGACGCGCGCCTACAGCGCCGGCGACACCATCACCGTGCCCCTCAAGAACGGTGAAGGCAACTTCCAGGCATCCCCCGCCGAGCTCGAACGACTCGAGGGCGAAGGCCGCGTCGTGTTCCGCTACGTCGACTTCAACCCCAACGGAAGCGCCAACGACATCGCGGGCGTCACCAACGCCTCGGGCAACGTCGTCGGCCTCATGCCCCACCCCGAGCACGCGACCGAAGCAGGCTTCGGCCCGCTCTCCCTCGGCCCCGATGGTGCCAGCCACCACGGCGGCACCGACGGCCTGGGCATCTTCCACTCCGTCCTCGCATCCCTCGTCGGCTGACGACGCCACCGCGCCCTCACCCGTGAGGGAACCCCGGCCTCGTCCCAGACCTTTCGAATGGAAACACGAATGACCTCCGAAAACACCCGCGAGCTGCCCGACACCGTCGAAAACGCCGCCGCGACCCCCGACCAGGACATGGCCTGGAAGGAACTCGGCCTCAAAGAGGACGAATACCAGCGCATCTGCGACATCCTCGGACGCCGACCCACCAACGCCGAGCTCGCCATGTACTCCGTCATGTGGTCCGAGCACTGCTCCTACAAGTCCTCCAAGAAGCACCTCGCCGAACAGTTCGGCGCGCGCACGACCGACGCCATGAGGAAGAACCTCCTCGTCGGCATGGGCCAGAACGCCGGCGTGGTCGACATCGGCGGCGGCTGGGCCGTCACCTTCAAGGTGGAGTCCCACAACCACCCGTCCTTCGTCGAGCCCTACCAGGGTGCGGCCACCGGCGTGGGCGGCATCGTCCGCGACATCATCTCCATGGGTGCCCGCCCGATCGCCGTCATGGACCAGCTGCGCTTCGGCACCGTCGACCACCCCGACACGGCGCGCGTCGTCCACGGCGTCGTCTCCGGCGTCGGCGGCTACGGCAACTGCCTGGGCCTGCCCAACATCGGCGGCGAAACCGAGTTCGACCCCTCCTACCAGGGCAACCCCCTCGTCAACGCGCTGTGCATCGGCAAGCTGCGCCACGACGACATCCACCTGGCCAACGCGACCGGCGAAGGCAACCTCGTCGTCCTCTTCGGCGCGCGCACCGGCGGCGACGGCATCGGTGGCGCGTCCATCCTCGCCTCCGAGACCTTCGAAGACGGCATGCCCGCCAAGCGCCCCTCCGTCCAGGTGGGCGACCCCTTCATGGAGAAGGTTCTCATCGAATGCTGCCTCGACCTGTTCGAGGCCGGCGTCGTCCAGGGCATCCAGGACCTCGGTGCCGCGGGCATCTCGTGCGCCACCTCCGAGCTGGCCTCGAACGGCGACTCCGGCATGCACGTCGACCTCGAGAACGTGCTCCTGCGCGACCCCACGCTCACCGCGGGCGAGATCCTCATGAGCGAGTCCCAGGAACGCATGATGGCGATCGTGACCCCGCAGGATCGCGAGCGCTTCTTCGAGATCATCGACAAGTGGGACGTCGAGGCAGCGGTCATCGGCCACCTGACCGGCGACGGCCGCCTCACGATCGACCACCACGGCCACCGCATCGTCGACGTCGACCCGAAGACCGTCGCTCACGAGGGGCCCGTCTACGACCGCCCCTACGCGCGCCCCGCGTGGCAGGACGAGCTGCAGGCCGCCACCTCCGAGGACCTTGCGCGCCCCGCCACGCGCGAGGAACTCATCGCCGACGTGCGCGCCGTGCTCTCCGACGTCAACCAGGCCTCCAAGGCGTGGGTCACCGACCAGTACGACCGCTACGTGCAAGGCAACACCGCTCTGGCCCAGCCCGACGACGCGGGCGTCATCCGCATCGACGAGGCCACTGGGCTGGGTGTCGCGCTCTCCACGGACGCGAACGGCTGGTACACCAAGCTCGACCCGGCAGCGGGAGCCCGCCAGGCCCTCGCCGAGTCCTACCGTAACGTCGCCGTCGTCGGCGCCGAACCCGTCGCCATCACGGACTGCCTAAACTTCGGCAACCCCGAAGACACGGACGCCATGTGGCAGCTGGTGACCGCCATGACCGCGCTCGCGGACGGCTGCATCGAGCTCGAGATCCCCGTGACCGGCGGCAACGTGTCCCTGTACAACTCCTCCGGCACCGAGAAGGGCCTGCCGAACTCGTCGATCAACCCGACTCCCGTCATCGGCATGCTCGGCATCCTCCCCGACGTCACGCGCGCCAACCCCTCCGGCTTCACCGAAGAGGGCCTCGCCGTCATCCTCCTGGGCACCACCCGTGAGGAGTTCGACGGGTCCGCGTGGGCGCGCATCGCCCGCTCGCACCTCGGCGGCCTGCCGCCCGAGGTCGACCTGAAGGCCGAGGTCGCCCTCGGTAACGTCGTGCGCGCGCTGAGCGCCGCCGATGGCCCTGACGGCCGGCCCCTCGTGCGCGCCGCGCACGACCTGTCCAACGGTGGCCTCGTGCAGTCCCTCGTGGACTCCGCGCTGCGCTTCGGCATCGGCGGCGTCTTCGACGTTGCCGGGGCCGCCCGCCGCGACTGCGTCGGCGACCACGAGATGCTCCTGTCTGAGTCCCAGGCGCGCGCCTTCGTCGCGGTGCCCGAGGCGGCCGTTAAGGCCGTGTTCGCGGCCGCCGAGGCCGAGGGCGTGGACGCCGTGCGCATCGGCACCACGGGCGGCGACATGCTCGCGATCAGCGGCGTGGATCTGCTCGCCGCCGAGGGCGAGGGCTGCGGCTGGATCGCCTCGATCGACGAGCTGCGCGAGCTGAGCGAGACCGGACGCAAGTACTTCTGAGTAGTCGCGTCTGAGTTGTAGCGTCAGGGGGGCGCGGGCCTGCGGGCTCGCGCCCCCGTGCTGTGCTTTGTCTGTTGTCCGTCGGCGCCTGCGTGTTTTTGCTTGTGGTCCCACGGGTGTTCCGGGTGCCGCCTGAGCTCCGGTGTTGCTTCACCCGCCTGATTACCGGCGTTGCTTCACCCGCCTGATTTCCGGCCGCCGCGTGGCCTGCCCGCCCGCTCGCCGTCCGCGCTGCGAGCTTTCAGCTCGGCGCGTCGGCTCGTTG
>NZ_JAPWAH010000008.1:0-96148 GCF_041432835.1 Pauljensenia sp. 20925_1_27 | reverse complement strand
GCGACTTTGGGGGAGTAGGTTCTTTCAGGGGCCACGGGTACCGCAGGTGGGTCCTGTAAGCCTCACAGCGCCGTTGGCAGGGACGGCGCTGCCGTGTCGTGACGTGCTTAGGAGACGCCGAGCAGGCATGCGAATGGGGCCGACCCGAGAGAGTCGGCCCCATTGTGCCGCGGGATTGAACCCGCAAGAGACGATGCCGTTACATGCCACCCAGGATCTGGGCGACGACGATCTTGCCGACCATTGCGACCGGGTAGACGAGCGCGTAACCGAGAGCCACGCGCGGATCGGCGTTGGTGCGGCCGTTCGCGAAGGCGAGGACGGCGGGCTGCGTCTGGGCACCACCGAGCAGACCCGCAAGCTTCGTGCCACCCATCTTGAACACCCACCGCATGGTGCAGTACAGGCCGATCGCCATGATCGACGTCATGATGATGCCGAGCGCGAAGATTCGGATCCAGTCGCCCGAGGTGAATGCCTCAAGGATCTGGCCGCCGGCCTTTGCGCCGGCCTGGGCAAGGAAGATGAGTAGGCCGAGCTCGGCCATCACCTGGCAGGTCGTGAAGGGCAGAGCCGTCGCGATGGGGCCGATGCGGCCGATGCGGCCGAAGATCAGGCCGACGATAAGCGTGCCGGCGGCGGAGCCGATCGAGAAGTACTCGCCGGAGGGGGTCAGGATCGGAAGTTCACCGATCGCGATGCCCAGCGCCATGCCGATGCCCAGGGCGATCGGGTTGAGGTCCGTGAGGCCTCGGGACGAGTCACCGAAGAACTTCGTGATCTCAGCCATCTTGGACGTGGGGGCAACGACACGCACGCGGTCGCCCTCCTGGAGCACCAGGCCCGGCTCGGCGACCATGTCGACGTCACCGCGGCGCACGCGCGAAATCGTCGCGGAGAACTCCTTGGCGAGGCCGAGCGAGGCGACCGTGCGGCCGGCGACCTTCGGATTGGAGATCGTCACGCGGCGGAAGTCCAGGTAGGAGCGGTCCTGCATGAGGGAGTGAGAGGAGGCATGCCCCAGCTCGGTGGCGGCGCGCGCGACGAGCTCGCGAGGGCCGACGACGGTCACGAGGTCCCCGGGATCCAGGGTGTCGGACATCTGGGGGCGGGTGATCGGGCCGGTCTCGCCGCGACGCAGACGGGAGAAGGAAACCTTCTCGCCGAGCTTCTCGTAGATATCGCCGACGAAGGGGTGATCGTCGCGCTCGACGCGGATCGTGCGGTTGGACAGGGGAGAGGGAGCATCCTTGTCGTTACGGCCGTAGTGCAGGGCGGCCATCGAGGCAGCCAGCATGCCGATGACGCCGAAGAGGTAAGCGATCGAGTAGCCGACGGTTGCACGGGCGGGATCGCCGGATGCCTCGCCTGCTGCTGCCAGTGCGGGGGTGTTCGTCACGGAACCCGCGAAGGTACCGGCGATGAGGGGAACATCCATCCCCATGGCCTTACCGATGTACAGGCCTGCTGTGGCTGCGATGCCGTAGAAGGCAACCATCGTCAGGATCGGGCCGATGGCGGTCTTCAAGTTGTGGAAGAACGAGGCGCCCGAGTTGATGCCGATCGCGAACGTGAACAGCGTCAGGCCGAGGGTGCCCAGCTGCGGGGTAACGCGCAGCTCGATGTCGTAGGACTGCGCCCACGCAGCCAACACGATGGCGAAGAACAGAACGGCGGCAGCGCCGAGGCCAATGCCTTTGATTTTCACATGGCCAAACGCCATGCCTATACCGATGAGAAGGAAGAGGAACAGAACTGGCTGCTCGCTCAGAATCTCGAACACCTGGTGCACGATGAAATCTCCGTGTTGTGGATTGTGATATGAGGTATGTATCAATTAAAGCAGCAAGAAGTGCTGTGTATCTCAGTCCATCGTCCTAGATAGCATTCAGGGTCTTAAGGTCCGCACAATGAGATGGATAAGGAGCGGAGAGCTCAAGAGAGATACGGTAAAGCCATGCTTGACGTTCGCGGAATTGGAGTCCTTGCCCTGGTCATCGTACCCGGGCGTGCGATGCCTGCCGTGTAACGTGAGGATGGATCGCACGCCGAAATCCCCGCATCCGCGCTGTTTGGCCGGACTTGACGGGGTTTTTTCTTTGAGACGGTCCCAACGATTGAGAGGACGAATGGTGAGCGACACCGCCAACACCACCCGCATGACCGGAGCCGAGGCTATCGTGGCCAGCCTCGAAGCCCTGGGCGTCACCGACGTGTTCGGTATGCCCGGCGGCGCAATCCTGCCGACGTACGACCCGCTGATGGCGTCGACGTCTGTGCGCCACATTCTTGTCCGTCACGAGCAGGGCGCGGGACACGCCGCCGAAGGCTACGCCCTGGCCACCGGTAAGGTCGGCTGCGCGATCGTGACCTCCGGCCCCGGAGCTACCAACGTGCTGACAGCCCTGGGTGACGCATCTATGGACTCGGTTCCGATCGTCGTGATCTCAGGACAGGTCGGTGCCTCCCTGATCGGCAGTGACGCCTTCCAGGAAGCCGACGTCGTCGGTGCATCGATGCCCATCACCAAGCACTCCTTCCTGGTCACGGATCCCGCGGAGATCCCCGCGCGCCTGGCCGAGGCTTTCCACCTCGCGGCTACCGGTCGCCCAGGCCCCGTTCTCGTGGACATCACCAAGTCCGCGCAGGTTGCCGAGATGGACTTCTCCTGGCCTCCGGTCCTGGACCTGCCCGGCTACCGCGTCGCGGATAAGCCGAACATGAAGCAGGTGCGTGCGGCTGCCCGCGCGATCGCCGATGCCCAGGCTCCCGTGCTCTACGTCGGTGGCGGCATCGTGCGCTCCGGTTCTACCGATGCCCTTGCTGAGTTCGTCGAGGTCACGAACGCCCCCGTCGTCACCACGCTGACCGCCCGCGGCGCCTTCCCTGACTCTGATCGCCACAACCTCGGCATGCCCGGCATGCACGGTACCGTGGCCGCCGTCGGTGCGCTCCAGCGTGCGGATCTCATCGTGGCGCTCGGTGCCCGCTTCGACGACCGCGTGACCGGCCGCCTCGACTCCTTCGCACCCCGCGCGAACGTCGTGCACATCGACATCGACGCAGCGGAGATCTCGAAGAACCGCCACGCCGACATTCCGATCGTCGCCGACCTGGCGACCGCCCTGCCGATCCTCACCCAGGAAATCGCCCAGGCCTCGTCGGAAAACAAGGCCGACATTTCCGGATGGTGGCGCTACCTCGACCGTCTGCGCACCAAGTACCCGATCGGATGGGCCGAGCCCGACGACGGCATGATGGCGCCCCAGGAGGTCATCAAGAAGCTGTCCGACAAGGTCGGCCCCGACGCGATCTACGTGACGGGCGTGGGCCAGCACCAAATGTGGGCCTCCCAGTTCATTACGCTGGACAACCCGCGTAGCTTCATCTCCTCGTGCGGATCCGGCACCATGGGTTACTGCATCCCCGCAGCCATGGGCGCCCAAGTCGGCGCTCCCGACAAGGTCGTGTGGGCGATCGACGGCGACGGCTCCTTCCAGATGACCAACCAGGAGCTGGCCACCTGCACGATCAACAACATTCCGATCAAGGTCGCCCTCATCAACAACTCGGTGCTGGGCATGGTGCGCCAGTGGCAGTCCCTGTTCTTCGGCAAGCGCTACTCGAACACGACGCTCAACCCCGTCGAAGGCGAACAGATCCCCAACTTCGAGATGCTCGCCCAGGCCTACGGCATGGCGGCGCGCACCGTGCGCTCCACCGACGAGGTCGACGAGGCCATCGAATGGGCCATGTCGATCAATGATCGCCCCGTGCTCATTGACTTCCGCGTCTCCAAAGACTCGATGGTCTGGCCGATGGTCGCCGCGGGCGTGTCCAACGATGAGATTCGTTACGCCAAGGGCATGGCGCCCGACTGGGAGGTGGAAGACTGATGACAAATCGTCACACTCTGGCCGTGTTGGTCGAGAACAAGCCCGGCGTGCTCACTCGCGTCGCCGCGCTTTTCGCCCGCCGCGCCTTTAATATCAAGTCGCTGACCGTGGGAGAGACCGAACACCCCGAGATCTCCCGCATGACCATCATCGTGGACGCAGACTCCGCGCCCATCGAGCAGGTGGTCAAGCAGCTCAACAAGCTCATCAACGTCCTCAAGGTCGTCGAGCTTGAGCCCGAAGACTCCGTCGAACGGCGTCTGCTCATGATGAAGGTCCAGGCTGACGAGACCCGTCGCACCTCGGTCCTGCAGATCGTGGACCTGTTCCGCGCACACGTCGTCGACGTGCAACCCGAGTCGGTCGTCATCGAATCGATCGGCTCCCTACCCAAGCTGGAGGCGCTGCTGCGGGCCCTGGAGCCATACGGCGTCACCGAACTCGTCCAGTCGGGCGCCGTGGCCATCGGCCGCGGGTCTCGCTCGATCACGGATCAACTGAAGGAGAAATGAAAATGGCAGAGATCATCTACGATGACGGCGCAGACCTGGCGCTGATCCAGTCCAAGAAGGTTGCCATCATTGGTTACGGTTCGCAGGGTCACGCGCACGCGCTGAACCTGAAGGATTCCGGAGTTGACGTGGTCGTCGGCCTGCGCCCCGGTTCTTCCTCGTGGGCCAAGGCTGAGGCCGCTGGCCTCGAGGTCAAGGACGTGGCCGAGGCCGTCGCCGAGGGCGACGTCGTCTCCGTGCTGCTGCCCGACCAGGTCCAGCGCTACGTCTACGCCGAGCAGATTGCCCCCAACCTGAAGGAAGGTGCCGCCCTCCTCTTCGCGCACGGCTTCAACATCCGGTACGGCTACATTGAGGTCCCCGCCGGCCACGACGTCATCATGGTCGCCCCCAAGGGCCCCGGCCACAAGGTTCGCGAGACCTACGTGCAGGGCAAGGGCACTCCGGACGTCGTCGCCGTCGAGGTGGACGCCTCCGGCAAGGCCTGGGAGCTGGCCCTGTCCTACGCGAAGGGCATCGGCGGCACCCGCGCCGGCGTCATCAAGACGACCTTCACCGAGGAGACCGAGACCGACCTGTTCGGCGAGCAGGCTGTCCTGTGCGGCGGCGTCTCCCACCTGATCCAGGCCGGCTTCGAGACCCTGGTCGAGGCTGGCTACCAGCCGGAAATCGCCTACTTCGAGGTCTGCCACGAGATGAAGCAGATCGTCGACCTCATCAACGAGGGTGGCATCACCAAGCAGCGTTGGTCCTGCTCCGACACCGCTGAGTACGGCGACTACGTCTCCGGCCCGCGCGTCATTGGCGAGGCCTCCAAGGAGGCCATGAAGGCTGTTCTGGCCGACATCCAGGACGGCACCTTCGCCCGCAAGTTCATCGCCGATCAGGATAACGGTGCCCTCGAGTTCAAGGCGCTGCGCGCCGAGGAAGAGGCTCACCCGATCGAGAAGACCGGCCAGAAGCTGCGCAAGGCCTTCGGTTGGACCGACTCTGACGAGGACTACACCGAGGGCAGCGCCGCGCGCTGATCTCACTGTCCTTCTCGGATAGACCAAGCTCCGGCCTCGTTCCCAATGTGGGACGAGGCTGGGGCTCTTTTGCGCTGATAGGCGCGGGTGGGCTCGGCAGCGTTTGCGCGAGAGTTAGTTCGATGGTGCTTCGTCGGAACCGTTCGTCCACGGAAGGGGTGCGGGGGAGAGGGCGTCCGCGTTGGAGACGGTGGAGATCGGCGCAACGATCACGAGGGAAGCGACGGCGGCCGACGCGACGCGCGTCAGAGTTCGACGGGAGGGGCGCACTGTGATTCCTTGCTGTGAAAGATTGATTGACAGCATCAGTTTATTAGTAACTACCTACTGAGCAACTCTTTGTGACGTCTTGCATTGACTGCTGGTGTTGCCTGTGTCTGCGTCAGGGATTCTTGTCATGGTCTCCTGAGTAGAATCGGGGCATGGCTACTCAGGGGGCGGATTTATCCACCCGGCTCAAGATCCTGTTCGTCATCAATGACCTCTACACGCGTGGGAATGGACTCGCTGCGTCCGCGCGTCGCATGATCGCGCTGTTGCGTGAGCGGGGGCACGATGTTCGCGTGCTGTCTGCGCCGCCGCTCGACGGTGACGATTGCGGTATCGGTGCCCCTGACTATCCGCTCCCGCATCTTCGCGTTCCGCTGTTGGCGCCTCTTATTGCCTCGCAGGGCTACGCGTTTGCTCGCTCGGACCGGCGCCAGATTGATCGGGCTCTCGACTGGGCGGACGTGGTCCACCTGGAAGAGCCCTTCATACTGCAGTCCGCGGTTGCTCGGCGTGCGCGTGATCGCGGTGTGCCCGCGATGGCGACCTATCATATTCATCCCGAAAATCTCACGGCCTCCGTCTATCTTGATCGTTGCGCTGCCCTCAATCGCGTGATTCTTCGGCTGTGGAAGCGCTTCATTTTTGATCGGTGCGGCGCGCTCCAATGCCCCTCAGAATCGGTATGGCGGCGGGTCTCATCGTTGGGGCTTTCTCCGCGGCTCTTTGTTCTCTCTAATGGTGTGCCGCTGGGTGGTGTGAGCGTTGAATGTGGGGGCAAGGGGGAAGAGCCGTCCGTCGTGCGTCTGCTGTCGATCGGGCGCTTCTCGCGCGAGAAGGATCAGGCGACAATTCTGCGCGCTCTGCGCTATAGCTCTCACGCTCGCTCCATTGAAGTGACGCTGGCGGGGCGAGGTCCGACCGAGCGGCAGCTGCGGGCCCAGGCGGATCGGCTCGTGCGCGCTGGGGTCATCGAGCGTCCCGTTCGCTTTACTTTTATGAATGCGGAGAAGATGGCTCGCGCCTCGGAGCGCTCTGATCTCTATGTGCATGCCGCCCGGATCGAGGTGGAGGGCCTCGGCGCTCTTGAGGCGCTGCGTCACGGCGTGGTCCCTGTTCTCGCGCGTGGTCCTCTGACGGCAACCAGTCAGTTCGCGCTGACAGAGGAGAGCGTGTTCGAGGCAGGGAATCCGCGCTCGCTCGCGCGCGTCATTGATGCGTGGATTGACCGAGGGGGCGAGGCTCGTCGAGCTGAGGCCGTGCGATATCGGGGCGTGGAAGCTCAGTATGACATCCGTGTCTGTGTCCGTGAACTGGAGCGTGTCTATGGCTGGTTGGTCGGCGGGGGAGAATTTCCAGGTGCTCAGCCTGACAGGTGAACGCCGGTCCTCGAAGTTGCGGGGTAATTATCCTAGACGCTGATAAAAATATCTGTCGTATAACTGGTTAGTCAGCATCTAAATTTGTATGATGAATCCCGTGGAGAGTGAGTCATGACTCACTGCCCGCTGATTGACAACTCATCTCGGAAGGACCAACGATGACCCTCCGCCACTACGGGCGTGCCCTCGCGGCAGCCTCGGGAGCCGTGCTGCTGTGCGCGACTCTCTCGGTTCCCGCGCTCGCCACCCCGACCAGTGACACCGGTGCGCTAGCCCCGGTGACGGCCTCGGTAACCGACGAAGGTTCGGCCCCCATCACCGTTACCGTGGCGCGCACCGACTCCCACGGAGACACGGTGTACGAAGGCGACCTCATCACCATCACCGTCACCTACACCAACAACACAGACAGTGCTCTGACCGTCTTCCCGGTGGCCTCGAACCTGTCCGGCGTGCTGACCACCGGCGCCCCCAACTGCCGCTGGCATAACCTCGCCGCACACACCACCAAGCAGTGCACGACCGCGACGCACACCGTGACCGCCGACGACGTCGCGGCCGGAACCTTCACTCCGATGACCACGTGGGCCGCCACCCGAGACCGCAACGGCACAGACGTCATCGCCGGTGACATCACCGCGAACGCCGACCCGGTGACCGTCGCCCAGGGCGAACGGCCCCCGGCCCCCGACCCGCTGGAGACGCCGCATGACTACGCGATCGGCGAGAAGGTGCGCCTCGCATCCCCAGGCCTCGCGGGCTTTGGCTGTCACCGCATCCCCGCGCTGACCACCGCCACCAACGGATGGATCATCGCCGCGTGGGACGGGCGCCCCGATACCTGCCAGGATGCGCCCCAGGCGAACTCCATCGTCTACCGCATCTCCAAGGACGGCGGTAAGTCCTGGACCTCCATCCAGACCGCGCTTGCAGGCACCCCCGGCGCGCAGAAGGTCGGCTACTCCGATCCCTCCTTCGTCGTCGACCGCACCACCGGAACGATCTTCCTATTCTCGGTCAAGTCCTACGACGCCGGTCTCTTCCAGTCCCAGCTGGGCACTGACCCCGCAGCGCGCAACATCCTGCACGCCCACGTCGTCGAATCCCACGACAACGGCGAGACCTGGGTCAACCCCCGCACCATCACCGACCAGGTGACCGCAGGTCACACCGACCAGTGGTTCACGCGCTTCGCGTCCTCCGGTGAAGGCATCCAGCTGCGCTACGGTGCCCACGCCGGTCGCCTCATCCAGCAGTACGCGGTCGCCAACTCCGGCACGACCTCGCTCATGGCCGTCTCCGTCTACTCCGACGACCACGGCGCGACCTGGAAGCCCGGCGAGCCCACCGAGGGCAGCGCCGACGAGAACAAGGTTGTCGAGCTCTCCGACGGGCGCCTGCTCCTCAACTCGCGTACGCAGGGCACCGCCGGCCAGCGCCTCGAAGCCATCTCCTACGATGGCGGGCAGACCTGGGGCCCGTTCCGACACAACTGGGACCTGACCGACCCGCGTAACAACGCCTCCATTGTGCGCGCATACCCGGACGCCCCCGAGGGTTCCGCGCGCGCCCGCGTCCTGCTCTTCTCCAACGCCGATTCGTCCAGCGCCCGTGCCAACGGCACTATCCGGGTCTCCTACGATGACGGCTTCACCTGGAACGACGGCACGGTTTTCGAGAGCGGCGAGATGGCCTACTCGACGCTGCATCCCCTCGGGGATGGCACCTGGGGCCTGCTGTACGAGTCCGGCGGCTACAAGAACATCGAGTTCATGCGCATTGACGCCTCCTACCTGGGGCTGACCGACCCCGGCGAAGAGCCGACTCCGGATCCGCAGCCTGCACCCGACCCGCAGCCTGCACCTGATCCGACTCCGGACCCGCAGCCCACCCCTGAACCCGCCCCGGCTGTCACCCCCGCACATTGGGTGAACACCGGAAACGGCTGGAAGTGGCAGCTGGAAGACTCCAGCTACGCGACCAACCAGACCATCACGATCGGCGAGGCCACCTACCGCTTCGGCGCAGATGGCATGATGGTCACCGGCTGGGACAACCAGGGTGGCGTGTGGAGCTACTACAACGCCTACGGTGCCCGCGTGAGCGGCTGGGTCCACGATGGTGCCTGGTACTACCTCGACCCCGCGACGGGAGCGATGGCGACCGGCTGGGCGCAGGTCGGTGGCACCTGGTACCTCTTCAACGCCTCCGGGGCGATGCTCACGGGCTGGCAGTACGCCGGTAGCTGGTACTACCTGGCTCCCTCGGGAGCCATGCTCACCGGCTGGCAGCACATCGGTTCCACCTGGTACTACTTCGCCGACAATGGCAATATGGTCACCGGCTGGCAGTTGATCGACGGCCGCTGGTACTTCTTCGCTCCCTCGGGTGCGTGGATCTGATCTGTCTGACCGAGCCGGGGTCGGGGGAGCGCACGTGCCCTCCCGGCCCCGGCCTCGTCTATGGGAGACGTCACCCGGAAAACGGCCCACGTGGTGGAACGATTCCCTCCTCGGGGCCTCGGGCGGGGGAAGATGGAGCTATGACACTGAACATCGCAGTAATCCCCGGCGACGGCATCGGCAAGGAGGTCGTCCCCGAAGGCCTCAAGGTCCTGGATCGCGTCCTGGCAGACAAGGGCGTCGACTACTCCACGACCCACTTCAACCTGGGGGCCGAGCGCTGGCACGCCACCGGTGACACCCTCACCGACGAGGACCTCGAGGCCATCAAGCGCCACGACGTGATTCTCCTCGGCGCAGTCGGCGACCCCTCCGTCCCCTCCGGCGTCCTTGAACGAGGCCTGCTGCTCAAGCTGCGCTTCGCTCTCGACCACTACGTGAACCTGCGTCCCTCCAAGTACTACGAGGGTGTGCCCAGCCCCCTGGCTAACCCCGGCGACATCGACTTCGTCGTCGTGCGCGAAGGCACAGAGGGCCTCTACTGCGGTAACGGCGGTGCCGTGCGCGTGGGCACCCCGCACGAGATCGCAACCGAGGTCAGCGTCAACACCGCCTACGGTGTCGAGCGCGTCGTGCGCTACGCCTTCGAAGCGGCTGCCTCGCGCAAGAAGCACCTCACCCTCGTCCACAAGCACAACGTCCTGGTGAACGCCGGACACATGTGGCGTCGCATCGTCGACGAGGTGGGGGAGGAGTATCCCGAAGTGCGCGTCGATTACTGCCACATCGACGCTGCCACCATCTACATGGTCACCGACCCCGCGCGCTTCGACGTTATTGTCACCGACAACCTTTTCGGTGACATCCTCACCGACGAGGCCGGGGCCGTCACCGGTGGTATCGGCCTGAGTGCGTCCGGCAACCTCAACCCCTCGCGCGAGTACCCCTCCATGTTCGAGCCCGTGCACGGCTCTGCCCCCGACATCGCGGGACAGGGCAAGGCGGATCCGACCGCGACCATCTCCTCGGTCGCGCTGATGCTCGACTTCATGGGCTACGCCGAGGAAGCCGAGCGTGTGCGCGCCGCAATCGACGCCGACATGGCGGCGCGAGCCGAGGCTGCGGCAGCCGGGCATCCGCTCGTGCGCTCCACCTCGCAGATCGGCGATGACATCGCCGCTAGGGTCTGAGACTCACGCGAAACACGAGGGCCGCTCCCCGGGATGGGGGAGCGGCCCTCGTGCCTGTATGGAAGCGCCCGTGAGGCGAGGAGCTCGCTGTCAGCGCGTGCCGATGAGGGCGGGCAGGGACGTGCGAGGAGCCCACTGCTGGATGTCCGCCAACGCGGCGCTGGCACCGGCGCTGCGCACATCGGAGGAGTTGCTGGCCAGCATGGCGGAGTCCGCCGCGAGCAGGTTTGATGCCAGGGAGGGTGCATCGAGGAAACCAAGTGTGCAGCGAGGCGTTCGTGTGTCGGCAGCTCCGGCACGCAGCGCGGTGTCGGCGCGCGTGAGTAGCTCACCCGACACGGCGTATGCGTCACTCAGCGTGCCCGCACTCACCTGCGCCTGAGGGAGGGTTGACGCCGTGCAATCCCAGGTAGCGACTGCACTCGACAGCTCCTGAGAGGATGCCAGATCCTTGCCCGAGGGGGCGAAGGACGCTGATATTCCCGGCGCGTCGAAAAGATCGATTGACCAGGTCTGGACTCCCTGACGCGAGGCCGCATTCACGCGGTCGTTGACAAGGAGCGCTTGGTCTAGCCCTGCATCCAGGTCAATGCCATACGCCTGGGCGATCGTGACCGCGCTCGCGTAACGACCGAGTGCCGCAGCCGACAGGGTGCGGGCCTCATCGGCGCTCGTACGATTCGTGTCCGCGGCGATCTCCAGGTCGCGGGTCGCCGTGCGGGCAAGCCACGCGACGAACGCCGACACGTCGGTGGGGGCCTCGGACACGGCGGCGGGGGCAGAGGCACCCTCGGGCGGGGTTCCGCCCCACGGGTCCCACAGGCCACCCAGTGCCTCCAGGCGCTCGTCCGAGGCCGCCGCGACAGCGCGCAGAGCCGCCGAACAGGACGCGCAGTCCGTCGCGACCTCGGCAAGCTGGGTCGCCCGATCGGAAGCCGCCGACTCCGTGCGCGCAGCTTGGTCGCGTACGGCGGCGAATCCGGTCAGGGTGGGCAGAGAGGACGACGAGCACGCGGACAGCGCGAAAAGCGCCACCCCAGTGGCGACGAGGCCGGGGAAACGGCGTGTGGTTAAAGTCAGTTTTGCGAAACGCACACCCGCATCATCCCACACCCCCGGGTAGGATAGGGAACTGACCCGCGTACGCGAGAGAAAGATAGGCGCATATGGCATCGTCCACGTCAGATGGACCGCTCGAGGAGCTGCTGGCTCCCGTGGTCGAACAGTCGGGACTGGAACTGGACTCAGTGACCCGCTCGCGCTCCGATGCGATGCCGCTCCTGCGGGTCATCGTCGAAGCGCCGATCGGCGCCGACGGAATCGACTCCGACACGCTCGCGGACGTGTCCCGCGCCGTGTCGAAAGCGTTGGACGCCGCGGACCCGATCGACGGCGAATACCTGCTGGAAGTGTCCACGCCGGGAGCCGAACGCGAACTGACGAAAGTCGGGCATTGGATGCGCCAGATCGGACGCCTCGTGCGCATCAAGCTGCGCGCCGGTGGATATGTTTCCGGACGCGTCGTGGCGGCTGACGAGACCAGTGCAACGATCGATGTCGACGGTGAAACGACTACCATTGACTATTCTGACATGAGGAAGGCGCGCTCCCGCGTCGACTTTGGAACGGGGAAGTAGGAGACCATGGAAATCGATATGACCGCGCTGCGGATGGTGGAAAACGAGAAGGGCGTCAGCCTCGAAACCCTCGTTGACGCCATCGAAGAAGCCCTCCTCAAGGCGTATCACAACCTGCCCGGAGCCATCTCCCAGGCCCGCATCGAAATCGACAAGAAGACCGGTCGCGTCACCGTCATGGCCATGGACGAAGACGAAGACGGCAACCCCATTGGCGAGTTCGACGACACCCCGAAGAACTTCGGCCGTATCGCCCAGTCGACCGCCCGCTCCGTCATCATGCAGCGCCTGCGCGACGCCGACGACCAGCGCGTGTTCGGCGACTTCGCGGGACGCGAAGGACAGGTCATCACGGGCACCGTCCAGGCTCCGCGCCCCGGACGACCCACGATGGTCCAGGTCTCCGACGATTTCGAGGCTGTCCTGCCCGACGGCGAAAAGGTCCCCGGCGAGACCTACCGACACGGTGACCGCATTCGCGCCTACGTCGTGGGCGTCGAGCGCACCGAGCGCGGACCGCGCATCACCCTGTCGCGCACCCACCCCAACCTCGTCGCCGGCCTCTTCCAGCGCGAGGTTCCCGAGATCCAGCAGGGCCTCGTCAAGATCAAGGCGATTGCCCGCGAGGCCGGACACCGCACGAAGATCGCGGTGGCCGCCACGCGCGAGGGCATCAACGCCAAGGGCGCGTGCATCGGCCCGATGGGCGCGCGCGTGCGCTCCGTCATGGCCGAGCTGGGCGGGGAGAAGATCGACATCGTTGACTACTCCGACGACCCTGCGCGCTTTGTCGCAAACTCGCTGTCGCCCGCCCGCGTCACTCGCGTTGTCGTCCACTCGGTGGATAATCGCACTGCGACGGCCATCGTCCCGGACTTCCAGCTCTCCCTCGCGATCGGCAAGGAAGGCCAGAACGCCCGACTTGCGGCACGCCTGACGAACTACCACATCGACATCCACGCCGACACGGAAACCGGCGACGACGCGATCGCCTCGCGCGTCTCCACCCCCGACGACGTGACAAGTCGCTCATAGAATCTCAGACGAGCAATCCCCTAGCTGGACTAAGCTAGGGGATTGTGTCGTATTCTGTGCCGCCAGTGCCCACCTCCGGGCCCCGGCGCACCTGCATCGGATGCGGTGCACACGCACACAGAACCGCACTCGTGCGGATCGTGCGTTCGCCAGACGGCTCGATTCACCTCGATCCGACGGCGACTCTTCCAGGCCGAGGCGCCTGGGTCCACCCCGATGCGGGGTGCGTCCAGAAAGCTCGAGTCAGACGCGGCCTCGCGCGCGCATTCCGAACGGGAAACGTGTCGGAGGCTGTGTGGGACGACGTGGAGGAGTTGATCAACCACCAGTGATGGCCACGGGCCATCAACGCCGAGAAAATGGAAGCGGGTTGGAAGCTGATGGGCACCCGATGAGTACCCAGCGATGAGCTGCCAGCAATATCAGTAAGGCGTCTCCGGACCGGAGACGCTTCCGGAATGGAGAAATGTGGCAAAGTTGCGTGTCCACGAGCTCGCCAAAGAGCTCGGAATCACCAGCAAAGAACTGATGGGTCACCTGAAGGAAGCAGGTGAATTCGTCAAGTCGTCCTCGTCCTCGCTCGAACCGCCCGTCGTGCGGCAGATGCGCGAGAAGTTCGCGGCGACACCCAAGACCAAGAAGGCGGACGCGAAGCCCGCCGCCAAGGCTCCCAAGCCCAGTGCGGCCAAGCCCGCCGCGAAGAAGGCCGCGGCCCCCGCCGAAGCAACCCCCAAGGCTGCCGCTCCTAAGGCCGCTGCCCCCAAGGCGGATGGCCCCAAGCCCGGCGCGCCGAAGCCCGCTGCGGCCCCCAAGAGCGCTCCCAAGCCTCGTGGTAAGAAGCCTGAAGGTGCGCCCAAGCCCGCCGGCCGCAAGCCCGCGGATTCCAGCGCTCCCAAGCCCGCACCGCGTCGTCACGACGCCCCGCGTCCGGCACGCCCCGGTGGCCCCCGCCCCGGCGGACCGCGCCCGGGCAACAACCCTTACGCCTCTTCCCAGGGCATGCCCCGTCCGGGCGGCTCCGGTGGCCCGCGCCCCGGTGCCCCGCGTCCGGGAGCTTCGGGCAACGGCGGTCCGCGCCCCGGCGCCGCTCGTTCGGGTGCCTCCGGCAACGGCGGTCCGCGTCCGGGCGCTCCGCGTCCCGGTGCCCCGCGTCCCGGTGGTAACCGCCCGAACCCGGGCATGATGCCCGGCCAGGCGAACTTCGCTCGTAATGCTGCCTCCGGTAACGGCGGTGGAGAGCGCAGCGGTCGCGGCGGTGGTCGCGGCCGCGGCAATGGCCGTCCCGGCGGCGCAGGTGCAGGCGCCGGCGGTCCTCAGAACAACGGCGGCGGCTTCGGTGGTCCCCGCGGCGGTGGCCGCGGCGGTCGCGGTTCCACGCCGGGCGCATTCGGTCGCGGAGGCGGCCGCTCGCAGCGCGGACGCAAGTCGAAGCGCGCGAAGCGTCAAGAGTACGAGCAGCAGAACGCGCCCGTTATCGGCGGCGTGTCGATCCCGCGCGGCAACGGCGCGCAGATCCGTATCCGCCAGGGCGCGTCCCTGGCCGACCTCGCCGAGAAGATTGACGTCAATCCCGCAGCACTCGTGACGGTCCTCTTCGCCCTGGGCGAGATGGCAACCGCCACGCAGTCCCTCGACCAGGACACCTTCGAGGCCCTGGGCGCGGAGCTCGGCTACGACGTCAAGGTCGTCTCCCCCGAGGATGAGGACCGCGAACTGCTCGAGTCCTTCGACATCGACCTCGAGGCCGAAGAACTGGACGACGCAGAGAACATGCAGCCCCGACCGCCGGTGGTCACCGTCATGGGTCACGTCGACCACGGTAAGACCAAGCTGCTCGACGCGATCCGTCACACCGACGTCGTCGACACCGAGCACGGCGGCATCACCCAGCACATCGGCGCCTACCAGGTCACGGTCAAGGCTGAGGACGGTACCGCCCGCCCGATCACCTTCATCGATACCCCCGGTCACGAGGCCTTCACGGCCATGCGTGCCCGTGGTGCACAGGTCACCGACATTGCGATCCTCGTGGTTGCGGCCGATGACGGCGTCATGCCCCAGACGGTTGAGGCCATCAACCACGCGCAGGCGGCCGGTGTTCCGATCGTCGTCGCAGTCAACAAGGTCGATAAGGAAAGCGCGAACCCGGAGAAGATCCGCTCCCAGCTCACCGAGTACGGCCTGGTCGCGGAGGAGTACGGCGGCGACGTCATGTTCGTCAACATCTCCGCCAAGCAGCGCACGGGCATCCGCGAGCTGCTCGAGGCCGTCCTGCTGACCGCCGACGCGGCGCTGACCCTCGAGGCTAACCCACAGACCGACGCACGCGGTGTCGCCATCGAAGCGAACCTGGACAAGGGCCGCGGCGCCGTCGCGACCATGCTGGTCCAGCGCGGCACGCTCCACGTGGGTGATTCCCTCGTGGTCGGCTCGTCCTACGGTCGCGTGCGTGCCATGTTCGACGACGCCGGTCACGACGTCTCCGAGGCCGGCCCGTCGACTCCCGTCGCGGTCCTCGGTCTCACGTCCGTCCCGCGCGCCGGCGATTCCTTCCTGGTTGCGCCCGACGACCGCACGGCCCGCCAGATCGCCGACAAGCGTGAGGCTGCCGAGCGTCAGGCTCTGCTGGCCAAGCGCCGCAAGCGCGTCTCCCTGGAGGACTTCGACAAGGTCCTGGCCGAGGGCGAGGTCGACACCCTCAACCTGGTCATCAAGGGCGACGTGTCCGGTGCCGTCGAGGCCCTGGAAGACTCGCTGCTGCGCATCGACGTGGGCGACGAGGTCGCGCTGCGTATCATCCACCGCGGTGTCGGTGCGATCACGCAGAACGACGTCAACCTGGCGACCGTCGACAACGCGGTCATCATCGGCTTCAACGTCCGACCCGCCGAGCGCGTGGCCGAGATGGCGGATGCCGAGGGCGTCGAGATCAAGTACTACAACGTCATCTACTCTGCGATCGACGACATTGAAGCGGCCCTCAAGGGCATGCTCAAGCCGATCTACGAGGAGGTCCAGCTGGGCACCGCGGAGATCCGCCAGGTCTTCCGCTCCGGCAAGTTCGGCAACATCGCCGGTTCGATCGTCCGCTCCGGTACGATCAAGCGCGGCACCAAGGCGCGCCTGGTGCGCGACGGCGTCGTTGTCGCCGACAACCTCGAGATCGCGTCCCTGCGTCGCGAGAAGGATGACGTCACCGAGGTCCGCGAGGGCTACGAGTGCGGTATCACCCTGGGTTACAAGGACATCGCCGAAGGCGACGTCATTGAGACCTGGGAGATGCGCGAGAAGGCTCGTGACTGATTCCGTGGCGTGAAGTATCGGGGTCCG
Organism: Pauljensenia sp. 20925_1_27; assembly: GCF_041432835.1. Classification (NCBI taxonomy): domain Bacteria; kingdom Bacillati; phylum Actinomycetota; class Actinomycetes; order Actinomycetales; family Actinomycetaceae; genus Pauljensenia; species Pauljensenia sp. 20925_1_27. Next base: position 79,469 of record NZ_JAPWAH010000008.1, on the reverse strand, counting down.
GGCATGCTCGGACCCCGATCTTCGCACATGTAATGTTTCGACAAGGGCGTCAGTGCCCGAAAGGAGGGCGCGATGGCTGACGAGGCTCGCGTTCGTAAGGTGCAGGAACGAATCCTGCAGACTGTCGCGTCGATGATCGGACGCGACGTGAAGGATCCCCGCCTGGAGCTTGTGACAATCACGGACGTGCGCGTGACGGGCGACCTGCAGCATGCGTCCGTCTTCTACACGGTGCTTGGCGATGGCGAGCAGCGTGAGAAGGTTGCGCGCGCTTTCGCTTCCGCACAGGGACTGTTCCGCTCGCGAGTGGGCAAGGTCCTGGGGCTTCGTCTGACCCCGACCCTGGAGTTCATCCCCGATGCGCTGCCCGAGAGCGCTGCTGCGCTCGAAGATGCCCTGGCCAAGGCCAAGGCGAAGGACGAGGCCATCGCGGCCGCATCTGCTGGCGCAACCTACGCCGGCGACGCCGACCCCTACCGTCACGATGACGAAGAGGACGACGCCGAGAAGGATTGGGCCTGACCCCCATGGCTCGTCGCCCCGATAATCCGCGCCCCGGCCTCGTCGTTATCGACAAGCCGCAGGGGCTCACCAGCCACGACGTGGTCTCACGCGTGCGACGACTGGCCCACACCCGCAAGGTGGGGCACGGCGGCACGCTGGACCCGATGGCGACGGGAGTCCTCGTGATCGGCATCGGCAAGGCGACGAAGCTGCTCACCTGGGTGAGCGGTCATTCGAAGGAATATCGGGCGACGATCCGCTTCGGCGTCGCCACCAACACGGACGACGCTGAGGGCGTCGCGACCGCCGCCGTTGGCTGTGCATCGCTGAGTGAGGAGCAGCTCGAGGCTGCTCTCGCGCCGCTGCGCGGGGACATCATGCAGGTCCCGTCCACCGTCTCGGCGATCAAGGTGAATGGAAAGCGCGCCTACGCGCTTGCCCGCGCGGGCGAGGACGTCGAACTGGCGGCTCGCCCGGTGCACATTTCGCGCCTGGAGGTCCTCGCGCCGCCTCGCACCGTCGAGTGCGTTCTGAACGAGGGTGATGCTGAGGGTGCGCCCGACGCTGAGTTGCCCTCGGGACCCGTGAGCGTCGTGGATGTTGACGTGGTCGTTGGGTGCTCCTCCGGCACCTACGTACGTGCTCTCGCGCGTGACGCGGGCGAGGCCCTCGGCGTGGGCGCCCACCTGACCGCGCTGCGCCGCACACGAGTGGGAGACGTAACGCTGGAGTCGGCAATGACGCTCGACGAGCTGAGCGCGGCCGTCGAGGCAGCCACCCCGGAAGGAGAGCCGGAGGCGGAACCGATCCTGCCCCTGATCCCCCTGGGGGAGGCCGCGCGCACCATGTTCCCCACTCTCCTCCTGACCGAGGCCGAGGCCGGAGCGTTCGCTCATGGTCAGGCCCCCAGGCGTTCGCGCGGTGAACTGGCGCAGTGGGCGACCGAGGTCGACTATCGCCCGGACGGCTCGTCCGAGGAGGAAGCGTCACCGATCGCTGCGATCGCGCCGGACGGCACCGTCCCGGGTCTGCTTCGCATTGACGAGGCGCGCCTGCGTACCGTCCTGGTTTTCTAGAAAGAGACTCATGAACGTCTGGTATTCCCTCTCTGACATCCCCGGCAACGAGGCCAGTGTCGTCACCATTGGCAATTTCGATGGCATGCACAACGGACACAAGAAGGTCGTCTCCACGTGCATCGAGCGCGCCCACAAGCTGGGCGTTGACGCCGTGGCCATCACCTTCGACCCGCATCCCATTCAGGTGCACAAGCCCGAAATGGGCCTCCAGCTCATTTCCCCACTGCGTGACCGCCTCGACGCGATGGCCGCGGCCGGCCTGGACGCGACGCTCGTCGCGCGCTATGACGCGAGTGTCTACAGCCTCGAACCCGAGGAATTCGTCTACGAGTACCTGGTGGAGCGTTGCGGCGCGCGCGAGGTCGTCGTCGGCGAAGACTTCCGCTTCGGACGCGGCAACGCGGGGACGATCGACACGCTGCGCGAGCTGGGGAGCCGCTACGGGTTTGGCGTCATCACCGTCACCGACATTGAGGCGCCCGAAGGACGGCGCTGGTCCTCCTCGTGGGTACGTGAGCTCCTGGCGGCCGGGGACGTGTCCGGTGCTGCTCGCGTCCTCGGACACCTGCACCGCATCCGTGGGACCGTCTGCCACGGTTTCAAGCGTGGCCGCACCCTCGGCTTCCCGACCGCGAACCTCTCCGAAGACGTCGAAGGCGTCATTCCAGCGGACGGCGTCTACGCCGGTTGGGTTGTTCGCGCCGTGCCGGGCACACAGTCCGCTGAGTTCCTGCCTGCCGCCATCTCTGTGGGCACCAATCCCCAGTTCAACGGCGAGGAGCGCACCGTCGAGGCCCACGTCCTGGGACGCTCGGACCTGAACCTCTACGGTGAACGCATCGCCGTCACGTTTGTGTCGCGCATCCGCCCGATGATGTCCTTCGACTCCCTCGACGGGCTGCTGACCCAGATGGACGATGACCTGCGTCAGACCGCATCCATCCTCGGCATCGGTGTCGCTGGGCGCGTCGACCCGGACTCCGTGACCGCACGATAGGCCTCGCGCGGCAGACGAGCTGGGCGAATATCCACCCGGCCCGAGGCCCCGGAGCGGTGGATGGGGGGAGGGAAGCCTCCTCGTTGAGGAGCGGAATCGTTAGCTTGGTCGCTCATTGTGGGGTTAAAGCGAGTGGCGTGCTACTGTAGAAAGGCCGTACACCGGCCGCGGACTGTCAGCACCCGGGAAAAGCCCGGATGCCCCGCGCAACGAATACAAAGGAGAAGCCTGTGCCGCTGAGCAAGGACGTCAAGGACCAGATCATCGCCGAGTACGCTACCCACGAGGGCGACACCGGTTCCCCCGAGGTGCAGATCGCGCTGCTGACCCGTCGCATCAAGGATCTGACCGAGCACTTCAAGACCCACACGCACGACCACCACTCCCGTCGTGGCCTGCTGCTGCTGGTCGGCCGTCGTCGCCGCCTGCTGGGTTACCTGGCTGACATCGACATCGAGCGTTACCGCTCGCTCATCGAGCGTCTCGGCCTGCGCCGCTGATTTTGGGCCGGCCCGCCTCCCGTAGCGGAGACGGGCCGGTTTTCACACGCCCGCCTCGGGCAAACCGTTATTTTTCGCGCACAAGCCGCCGGTTTTCGACAGTGGCCTACGGAGCGCCTATCCGTGGGCTTCGATCGAAGGCCGAAGTGGAGCGCGACACCAACAAACCAAGGAGAAACGCCCCATGATGGAAGGCTCCGACATCATCGCCGCAGAGGCGATTATCGATAACGGCCGTTTCGGCAAGCGCGTCGTGCGCTTCGAAACCGGCCGTCTCGCCAAGCAGGCTGCAGGTTCCGCCCTGGCCTACCTCGACGATTCCACCACCGTTCTGTCCGCCACCACGGTGGGCAAGAACCCGAAGGACCAGTTCGACTTCTTCCCGCTGACCGTCGACGTGGAGGAGCGTCAGTACGCCGCGGGTCGCATCCCCGGTTCCTTCTTCCGCCGCGAAGGCCGCGCGGGCACCGAGGCCATCCTGGCCGCCCGCCTCATCGACCGCCCGCTGCGCCCCGGCTTCGTCAAGGGCCTGCGCAACGAGGTTCAGGTCGTCGAGACCATCCTGACGATTGATCCGGACGACGCCTACGACGTCCTGGCGATCAATGCCGCGTCCATGTCCACCCAGATCGCGGGCCTGCCCTTCACGGGCCCGATCGGCGGCACCCGCCTGGCGCTCATCGACGACCAGTGGGTCGCGTTCCCGCGTTGGAGCGAGCTCGAGCGTTCCGTGTTCAACATCGTTGTCGCGGGCCGTATCGTCACCAAGGAAGACGGCTCCGAAGACGTCGCGATCATGATGGTCGAGGCCGGCGGCGGCAAGAATGAGTGGGAGCTCATTCAGGCCGGCGCCACCGCGCCCACCGAAGATGTCGTGGCCGACGGCCTTGAGGCCGCCAAGCCCTTCATCAAGGCGCTGTGCGAGGCTCAGATCAAGGTCGCAGAAAAGGCCTCCAAGGAGACCGCCGACTTCCCGCTGTTCCTGGACTACACCGACGAAGAGTACGCGGCGGTCGAGGAGTACGCGGCCGAGAAGATCGCTCAGGCCCTGCTGACCGAGGGCAAGCTCGCCCGCGATGAGGCCGTTGACGCCGTCAAGGAAGAGATGCTTGGCGCCCTGGCCGAGCGCTTCCCCGAGTCGGAGAAGGCCCTCAAGGCCGCGTTCCGTTCGCTCGAGAAGGCCACGATCCGTAACCGCACCCTGCGCGAAGAGATCCGCATGGACGGCCGTACGCCGCGCCAGATCCGTTCGCTGTCCGCAGAGGTCGAGGTTCTGCCCCGCGTGCACGGCTCCGCCCTCTTCCAGCGCGGTGAGACCCAGATCCTGGGCATCACCACCCTGGCGATGCTGCGCATGGAGCAGCAGATCGACAACCTGTCGCCCATTAACTCCAAGCGCTACATGCACCAGTACAACTTCCCCCCGTTCTCCACGGGTGAGGTCGGCCGCGTCGGCTCGCCGAAGCGCCGCGAGATCGGCCACGGCGACCTGGCTGAGCGCGCTCTGGTTCCCGTCCTGCCGTCGCGTGAGGACTTCCCCTACGCGATCCGTCAGGTCTCCGAGACCATGGGCTCCAACGGCTCCTCCTCGATGGGCTCCGTCTGCGCCTCGACCCTGTCTCTCCTCCAGGCCGGCGTGCCGCTGCGCGCCCCCGTCGCGGGCATCGCGATGGGCCTCATGACGGGCGAGGTCGACGGCCAGTTCAAGGCCGTCACCCTGACCGACATCCTGGGCGCCGAGGACGGCTTCGGCGACATGGACTTCAAGGTTGCCGGTACCCGCGACTTCATCACGGCCCTGCAGCTGGACACCAAGCTCGACGGCATCGACTCCCAGGTGCTGCGCGGCGCGCTGGCCCAGGCTCGCGATGCCCGCCTGGCGATCCTCGACCTCATCAACCAGGCGATTGACGGCCCCGACGAGATGAGCCCCAACGCCCCTCGTATCATCACCGTCAAGGTCCCCGTCGATAAGATCGGCGAGGTCATCGGCCCCAAGGGCAAGATGATCAACCAGATCCAGGACGAGACCGGCGCCGATGTCACCATCGAGGACGACGGCACCGTCTACATCGCCTCCTCCGACGGCGCCTCCGCCGAGGCCGCCTGCACGATGGTCAACCAGATCGCGAACCCGCAGATGCCTGAAGTTGGCGAGCGCTTCGTCGGCACGGTCGTCAAGACCACGTCCTTCGGCGCCTTCGTGTCGCTGACCCCCGGCAAGGACGGCCTCCTGCACATCTCGCAGGTGCGTCGCCTCGTGGGCGGCAAGCGTATCGACTCGGTGGACGACGTCCTGCAGGTCGGCCAGCAGGTCGAGGTCGAGATCGCTGAGATCGGCGACCGCGGCAAGCTGAGCCTGCACGCCGTCATCGACGGCGAGGCCGGCGAGCTCGAGGCCCCCGAGGGAGAGCAGGCCGAGCAGCGTCGTGAGCGTCGTGATCGCTCCGAGCGTCGTGAGCGTCGCCCCCGCACCCGCACCCGTCGTCGCCGTGACGACGAGCGTGAAGAGGGCGCTTCCGAGGAGTGAGTAGCTCCCGCTAGCTGAATCGGACCGGTGGTCGGGACGGAGCGTGTACTCCGCCCGGCCACCGGCCTTTTTGCGGCTAGACTGTGTACGTTTCGTGCCAAGCCCCGATCAGGGGATGCAAGAGGAGAAAAATGACCCCCAAGCCGCTGCCGCTCAACGAGGCGCGTCTGTCCATCGAGGACGGCGATACCCGCATTGATCGCACGATCCTGGGAGCGGGAACGCGCGTTCTCACCCAGATGATCCCGGCGACGAAGAGCGCGGGAGTCTCTCTGTGGGTGCCCGTGGGCTCGCGCGACGAGGGAGAGCGCACGGCGGGATCGACGCACTTCCTCGAGCACCTCCTCTTTAAGGGCACGAACAAGCGCTCCGCCCTCGACATCGCCGTCGCCTTCGACAGCGTGGGCGGAGAGTCGAACGCGGAGACCGCGCGTGAGCACACCGCCTACTGGGCGCGCGTGCGCGACGCTGATCTCAACATGGCGATCGAGACGCTGGCCGACATGGTTACGGACTCCCGCCTGGATGAGGATGACTTTTCGATGGAACGTGGCGTCATCCTGGACGAACTGGCGATGGGGGAGGATTCGCCGACCGATACGGTTCACGATGCCTTCCAGCTGGCCGTCCACGGCGAACGCCCGATCGGGCGCCCGGTAGGCGGCACGGCTCAGGCGATCCGCGAGGTCGAGCGCGCAGACGTGTGGGAGCACTACCAGGCTCACTACGGCCCCTCGTCCCTCATTGTGGCCGCCGCCGGTAACGTCGACCACGAATCGGTGTGCGAGCGCGTCCAGGCTGCGCTCGACGGATCGCCCTGGGATGGGCGCAGCGCGGCCGCGCCCCGGCCTCGTCGATCGACGGCCCCGAGCCCGATTGCGGACCACGACAAGGACATTACCCGCCGACGTGACGTCACCCAGGCGCACGTCATCATCGGGTGCGAGGGCCTGTCGGCGACGGACCCGGCGGGCCCGACCATGAGCGTCCTGCTGTCGGTCCTGGGTGGATCCATGTCGTCGCGCCTCTTCCAGGAGGTGCGTGAAAAGCGCGGCCTGGCCTACACGACCTACGCCTTCGACGTCGCCTACTCGGACACGGGAACCTTCGGCATGTACGCGGGCTGCAGCCCCGATAAGGTCGACGAGGTCGAGGTCATCATGCGCGCACAGCTGGAGGAGCTGGCAGCAGAGGGCCCGACCGAGGAGGAGATGACACGCGTGCGCGGACAGGTGCGCGGTGGCGTTGTCCTGGGGTTGGAAGACAACTGGTCGCGCATGATGCGCCTGGGCCGCTCGGAGATCATCGGACGCTACCGTCCTATCGACGAGTCTCTCGCGGAGTTCGACGCGGTCGAAGCCCGCGACGTGCGCGCGTTGGCTGCGTCCCTTGTGACCAAGCTGGATTGCCGGGCTCTCGTCCTACCTGCCAAGTAAGAAACGGGGGAGTGAGAAACCCCCTGTCCGTCCGCGTGAGGCCTCGCCGCCGCGGGCATACTCTGAAGACAACACATAACCGTATGAAGGAGAGCGCAATGATTCGCGTGGCAGTGACCGGAGCCAAGGGCCGTATGGGCTCGACTGTTGTCCAGGCGGTGACGGGCGCCCCTGATATGGAGGTTGTTGCACTCTTCGATGCGGGAGATGAGATCACCGCGCAGAGCGTGAACGGCGCGCAGGTGGCCGTCGACTTCTCGATCCCGAGCGTCACCGAGTCCAACGTGCACGCCCTCCTCGACGCGGGCGTGGACGTCGTCGTGGGTACGACCGGCTGGACGGACGAGTCCTACGCGCGTGTGCGCGAACATGCCGAGGCGGCCGGGCGCGCCGTGTTGATCGCCCCGAACTTCGCGATGGGCGCGGTACTGGCCATGAAATTCGCGGCGATGGCCGCTCCCTACTTCGAGTCCGCCGAGGTCATCGAGATGCATCACCCGGCCAAGGTGGACGCCCCCTCAGGCACCGCGGTGGCGACCGCGCGCGGCATCGCGAAGGCCCGCGCCGAGGCTGGCCTGGGCGAGATGCCCGACGCGACGCAGACCGACGAGCTCGGCAGTCGTGGCGGCCGCGTTGACGGCGTTCCTGTCCATGCCGTGCGCCTGCGCGGCCTGACCGCCTCGGAAGAGATCCTGCTGGGTAATGCGGGCGAACAGCTGGTGATTCGTACGGATTCCTTCGACCGCGTGTCCTTTATGCCCGGCGTCCTCCTGGGCGTGCGCCGCGTCATCGGTCGCACAGGCCTGACGATCGGGCTCGATCAGGTGATGGGCCTGTGAGTTCGACCGTCGGTCCCGACCGCTCTGTGCGGCCCGCCCAGCGCGGCGACGCCCCCGCGATCGCGCAGCTGCAGTACGAAGCGTGGCGTTCCCTCATGGGGGAGAGCGCGTTGGGCGCACCGGGCATCACGGTTGAGACGCTCGCCGCGCAGTGGGAGGAGACGCTCGGTGCGCCGCGGCCCGCGGGTTCCGCGCTCCTCGTGGCCCTCCACGGGAACATGATCGTGGGCTTTGCGCTCGCCGGTCCCGACGAGGCCGGGGCCGCCTCGGGCGACTTAGCCACCTCGGGCGACGGCGCGGTGGCCGCGACGCAGGTGTACGAGCTGACGGTGGAGAAGAACTTCCGGCGCTCGGGTCATGCGTCGCGCCTGCTGGCGGCTGTTGCTGACTTGACGAGTGGCCAGCTGCGCGCCTGGGTGGGCGTTGACGATGAGGAGCGTCAGCGTTTTTACACGTCGGCGGGTTTTGCGCCCTCCGGTGCGGTGCGCGTGCTGGGTGATGGGCTGACACAACACATGTGGTGGGCGGATCGCGACTAAGGGCCTACGGCGCGATCGATTCCGCGCGGGCGAGCTGCTGTGCTGTCTGTCCATGTCGGAGTCGGTTGTGTCCATCGGTGGGCAGGCCTGCGTATCATGGAGAGCATGAGTAACATTCCTCCTCGCCGCTTCGGTTCCCTCGCGGCCGCCATGATCACCCCGATGACCCCCGCTGGAGACATCGATCTGCCGTCCGCGCAGCGCTTGGCGATCAAGCTGGTGGACGAGGGATGTGACACGATCCTGCTGTCGGGTACGACGGGCGAGTCGCCGACGACGCACCAGCCGGAGAAGAATGACCTGACGGACGCTGTGCGTGAGGCCGTGGGTGATCGGGCGTTCATCCTGTGCGGCGCGTGCTCGAATGATACGGCGCACGCGGTGCGTATCGGCGAGGGCGCTCAGGAGCATGGGGCGGACGGTCTGCTGATTGTGTCCCCGTACTACAACCGTCCCTCCCAGGAGGGGCTGCGTGCGCACGTGCGTGCCGTGACGGATGCGACCGACCTGCCCGTCATGCTCTACGACATTCCGGGTCGTACGGGCATCGCGTTCTCTGACGCGACCCTTGACATCCTCGCTCAACACCCCCGGATCCTGGGCGTGAAGGATGCGACGGGCGACGTGGAGACCGGTGTGGAGCGCATGCACCGTACGGGCTTGGAGTACTACTCGGGCGACGACGGCCTGAACTTCGCGTGGATGACGGGTGGGGCCTCGGGCTTCATCTCGGTGGTGACGCACGTGGCCTCTGCCCATTACCGCCGTATGATCGAGCTGCTTGACTCCGACCAGGTGTGGGAGGCCCGCGAGCTGTCGTACTCGCTGCGGCCCCTCGTGCACGCCATCATGGGCGGTGGGCAGGGAGCGGTCATGGCGAAGTATGCGCTGTGGCTTCAGGGTGTCATCGATAGCCCGGCTGTGCGCCTGCCGATGGTCGGAATCAGCGATGACGAGGTGTCGGCGCTGCGCCGCGCCCTGTGCGCCGCTGGCCTGCTCTGAACCGTGCGCCCCCGTCGACTATTCGGCGGGGGTGACGTGTCTCTTCTTGGCATATCAAGGACGGGATAACGATCGTTGACGATGCCTGAAATGAAGGTTTAATATACCTTAGTAAAGTTCGCCAACACTGAGTATGTCTGTAAGGAATGGATGCCGTGGCAAAGAAGGACGTTATCATCCCCCTGGTTCCTGCCGCCCTCAGTGCGCTCCTGCTCGCCGGAGGGGTGACCGTCTTTTCTGCGTGTGAGCCCAAGCCCGACGGTACGTGGATGCATTGCCATCAGTGCCAGAATATGGTGGCCGGCAGCGCCGTTGGACTCATCGCGCTCTACGGTGCCTCGGCCCTCGTCACGAAGAAGCCTGTACGCCTGGCCCTGCTCGCGCTCGCGGTGATCGCCAGCGTCGTCGTTTTCTTTATTCCCGGCGGCATCTGCCCGCTGTGCATGATGAAGACGATGCGCTGCCACACGGTTTTCCAGCCTTTTGTGCGCATCATGAGCGTCCTGGTTGCCGGCAGTGGTGTTGGGGCGCTGGCCTCGTCCTTCAAGAAGGATACGAAGATCTCCGCCTGACGGAGACGCCCAGATGGGAGACAATGGCGGCGTGAGGGCCCTATTTCGTCGGAAAACCGTGCGTGTCGGCGCGGTTCTCCTTGTGCTCTCTCTTGCTCTCGCGCTGACGGTGGTCGTGCGCAACGCGATGCGTTACCGTCAGGCCGTCGCCCTCAACGAGGCCGGGGATGCCCAGGGCGCCTACGAGATCTTCCATTCGTTGGGACGCTACAGCGATGCTGCGCAGCGCGCGCAGGCCCTCGTTGATGCCGATCCGGCGCTGCCGTACCGCCGCGTGTCCAAGGGCGATACGATCGAGTTTGGTTCCTACGAGCAGGATGGCGACACGTCCAATGGGGCTGAGCCGATTCGGTGGATCGTCCTCGATGAGATCGACGGCCAGCTCCTGCTGCTGAGCGCCGATGTTCTGGAGGCCCGGCAGTATCACCACGTGCCGTTCGAGGAAATCACGTGGGAAAAGTCCGACCTGCGCGCCTGGATGAACGGCGAGTTCTACGAGGCGGCGTTCACCCCCGTTCAGCGCGGCCTCATCGAGACGGTGCATAACGAGAACGCGGATCAGTCCATCACCGGTGCGAGTGGCGGTGCCGCTACCGATGATCGCGTCTTTGCGCTGAGCGAGACCGAGAGCGTTATCTACCTGAATACCGCGGCTGCGCGCAGCGACATCGGTGCCGCGCTTGCCACCCAGCACGCCGCCGAGGGGCCCCTGAGCGTTTCCGAGGATGGGACCGCCGACTGGTGGCTGCGTTCTCCCGGGACGTACGGGTTCGCCACGCAATTCGTCGATGCCTCGGGCACGCCGTCGCTCAGCGGAGCGAACGTCGATCTTCAGTATGGGGTGCGACCCGCCCTGTGGATCAGCGTCGCGGGGGCCGGTGAGGGGAGCTGATGAACAACGCGCTGTCCCTGCGCCGTGTTCCCGTCGCGAACATTCGCGCGCATCCCCTCCGGTCCGTCGTCATCCTCTTTCTCGCGCTCGCGCAGGCGGCGTGCGTCTTTGGAGGGTTCATTCTTGTCACTGCCGCGAGGAATGAATTATCCCTGGCCGAGCGACGCCTCGGCGCTGACCTCGTCGTCTACCCGACGAGCTGCCTGAATCAGGTGGACAAGAACCGACTGCTCATGCTCGGAACCCCGGTGGGCTGCCACCAGCCGCGCTCCGCTCTGGCGCGCCTGTCCTCGAACGAGGACATCGCTTCGGTATCTCACCAGCTGTACGTCTCAGAGACGCTGGAGGACGGATCCACGCGGTGGATCGTCGGCTTCGAGCCGGAGACGGACTTCGTGCTGGGTCCCTGGATGCGCGAGGGGGAGCGGGCGTCCCTGCCCCGCGGGAGCGTCGCGGTCGGTAGTGCTGTCCCCGGGGCGGACGGGCAGACCCTCTCAGTCTTTGGCGAGGAGCACCCGATTAACGCGCATCTGCTCGCCACTGGCTCGGAGCTGGATAACGCCGTCTTCGTCAGCATGGACACGCTCTCCGACATCGTCGCCGATGCCCGCGCGGCGGGGAAGGACATTGATGCCACCGTTGACCCGCACGCCGACTACTCGGCAGCGCTCGTACGTACGTCTGACAGTGACACTATTGAGAGCGTGACGAACTGGATCAACCTGTACGTGCGCAAGGTGACCGCGGTGCGCAGCAACGAGGCCCTCGTCGATACTGCCTCGGGCATTCGATCGCACCGTGGGCTGGCGATCGGTGTACTGGGCGCCATCTGGCTGGTGCTGCTCGGTGCTCTCGTCGTCGTACAGGTGAGTCTCATGAACGAGCGACGCCCCGAACTGGCCGTGTGGCGTTCGATCGGGGCATCGCATGGCATCATCAACCGCGTCATGCTGGGTGAATCCGCGTTACTCCACGCGGTGGGTGCACTCGCGGGCGTGGCGCTGATAGCCCTTGCCCTGCCTGTTGTAGGTGATGGAAGCCTCCTCGAGGTCCTCACCGCCCTCGGGACGTCACTGCCCCTCGCCGGTGTATCGATAGCCGCGCTCACCTGTGTGGGGATCGTGGGAACGCGCCTCGCCCTCGCTCGGGTCAGCCGCGTGGTCAGCGGACAGAAAACGGTCCTGATCTAGGGACGATGGTCAAGGAGGAATGACGCAATGCTGTCGCGCTCGCGACTTACGTGGATGAACCTGCGCGGGTACCCCGTGCGGACGGGGACCCTCGTCCTCTTTTCCATGCTCATGACGATGACGATTTTCGGAGGGACCCTTATCGTCCAGGGGATCGAACACGGCCTGCGCACGGTCCAGTCGCGCCTGGGAGCCGACATCATGGTCACCCCCGCCGAGGCCGATACCGATTTTGACGCACAGACGTTCCTTGTGAGCGCCGAGCCCTCATACTTCTACATGGATGCGGCGACTCGTGATGAGGTCGCCGCCGTCGACGGGGTAGAGGCCGCATCCTCCCAGCTCTTCCTGGCCTCGGCGAGGGCGAGCTGCTGCTCGGGCCGCTACCAGGTGATCGCCTACGATCCCGCCACCGACTTCACGATCCAGCCGTGGATGAGGGATGCGGTGGGGCGCACGCAACTGGGAGACGACGAGGTGATCGTCGGAGCCAACGTGCTTGCCAACGACCCGAACAACTTCCAGCTTTTCGACAACACGCTGCGGGTCGTCGGCCAGTTTGATGCGACCGGATCGACCCTCGATAATGCTGTCTATATGAACTTCGAGACCGCGAAGAAGGTCATCGACTCCTCGCTGCGCAAGGGCCTCAACAAGTACTCGACGCTTGAGACGGACCGCATTATCTCCTCGGTCATGGTCAAGGTAAAGCACGGGTATGACGCCGAGGCCGTGGCCGCTCAGATCCAACAGCAGGTGCCAGGGGTGGCGGTCGCCACCTCGACGAGGATGGTCAGTGGCATCGCGCAATCGCTGGACTCGACGTCGCACACGGTCACCGTCCTCATCGGCGTCGCGTGGGGCGTCGGCCTGCTCATGATCACCCTGTTGTTCGTCCTGATGGTCGCCGAACGCAAGCGTGAATTTGCCACCCTCGTCGCCATGGGTGCACACCGGCGCATGATCTCCGGCATCATCATCCGCGAGGCGCTCGGCGTCAACATCCTCGGAGGCATCGGTGGCATCATCATCTCGGGTGTCCTCCTCGTGTCTTTCTCCGGCCTCGTCGATCAAAGCCTGGGAGGCGGATTCCTCGTCCCATCCGCGTCAGTGCTGGCGGCGTTGGCGCTGGGGGCGCTCGCGTCGGTGGGCATCGTCGCCCTCGTCTCCTCGTGGATAGCGCTGCGGTACGTGACAACAATGGATGCCAGCCTGGCCCTGAAGGAAGGGGAGTGACATGATCCTCGAGGCAACGGGTCTGTCGAAAGAGTTCGCCAGGGCACGCGGAGGAAAGCGGGTCTTCACCGCGGTCCACCCGATGGATTTCGGCCTGGATGAGAGGCAATTGACCGTCATCTCCGGCCACTCGGGGAGCGGTAAGAGCACCCTGCTGACCATGCTCGCCGGGATCCTCACGCCCACGGCTGGACACGTGCGTGTCGAGGGGACGGATCTGTACTCGCTGCGCGACGAGGAACGCTCCCGGCTGCGCAACGCGCGCATCGGCCTCGTCCCCCAAGGCAATACAGCCCTGCGCGCCCTGAGTGTCCTCGACAACGTCCTGCTTCCCTCAATCCTCTACGCCACGGACGAGGCACCCGCAGGCCGTGCGCGTGAGCTGCTGGACGCTGTGGGACTGACCGACCTTGCCGATGCCAAGCCCACCGAGCTGTCGGGCGGGGAACTGCGGCGCATGGCGATCGCGCGCGCCCTCCTCATGGAACCCTCCATCGTTTTGGCGGACGAGCCCACAGCTGGCCTCGATAGCGCGAACGCGACCGCAGTCCTGACCCTCCTGCGCGACGCAGCGAACGCCGGTGCCGCCGTCCTCGTCGTCTCCCACGAGGCCGACGCCCGCCACTTCGCCGACCGCGGCTACACCATGGAAGACGGGCACCTGCACCACCAGTGACCCACGATCGCCCCCGATGACGCCAAATGTGAGGGGACCGACCTATCCAACGTGGCTCCCGATGCGGGCAAAGAGGCACCAACGTGGCAGACTGGCATCATGAAGTCTTTGTACGACAACCTCAGCGAACCCGCGCCCCTGGAAGAGGGCGCACTGCGAGTGATCCCGCTGGGAGGTCTCGGCGAGGTCGGCCGCAACATGAACGTCCTCGAGTACCGGGGCAAGCTCCTGGTCGTGGACTGTGGCGTTCTCTTCCCCGAAGAGACACAGCCCGGCGTCGACCTGATCCTGCCGGATTTCTCGTGGATTGAGGACCGCATGGACGACGTCGTCGGCCTCGTCCTCACCCACGGTCACGAGGACCACATCGGTGCCGTGCCCTACCTGCTCAAGCTGCGAGGCGACATTCCGATCTACGGATCCGATCTGACCCTGGCCTTCGTCGCCCCCAAGCTGCGTGAACACCGCCTGTCCGACCCGGGCCTCAACGTCGTCGCCGAGGGCGATCGCCTCACCGTCGGCCCCTTCGACCTCGAATTCGTGTCCGTCACCCACTCGATCCCCGACGCGCTCGCGGTCTTCGTGCGCACGGATGCGGGCAACGTCCTCATCACGGGTGACTTTAAGATGGATCAGCTGCCGCTGGACCGTCGCCTCACCGACCTGCGTGCCTTCGCTCGCATGGGCGAGGAAGGCGTCGACCTGTTCATGGTGGACTCGACGAACGCGCTGGTCCCCGGCTTCATCACGCCCGAGCGCGAGATCGGCCCCGTCCTCGACCAGGTTTTTGGTGAGGCGACCGGCCAGATCATCGTCGCTTCCTTCGCCTCGCACGTGCATCGTGTCCAGCAGGTCATCAACGCGGCGGCCCACCACGGGCGTCGCGTGGCCTTCGTGGGCCGCTCGATGGAGCGCAACATGCGCATTGCTGAGGAGAAGGGCTACCTGTCGATCCCCGAGGGCCTCATCGTGGATCTCAAGGGCATTAGCGAGCTGCCGCCTTCCGAGCGCGTCTACATGGCGACCGGTTCGCAGGGCGAGCCGATGGCGGCGTTGTCGCGCATGTCG
The DNA here is from genome assembly GCF_041432835.1 of Pauljensenia sp. 20925_1_27. Classification (NCBI taxonomy): domain Bacteria; kingdom Bacillati; phylum Actinomycetota; class Actinomycetes; order Actinomycetales; family Actinomycetaceae; genus Pauljensenia; species Pauljensenia sp. 20925_1_27. The sequence continues at coordinate 64,409 of NZ_JAPWAH010000008.1, read as the reverse complement.
GTGGGGTCCCACCGCACGGTGACGATCGAGCCCGGCGATATGGTCGTGCTGGCTTCCTCGCTGATCCCCGGTAACGAGAACTCCGTGTACCGCGTCATCAACGACCTGACCCGTCTGGGTGCGCGTGTTGTGTCCAAGGAGAATGCGAAGGTGCACGTGTCGGGCCACGCGAGCGCCGGCGAGCTCATCTACTGCTACAACATCGTTCAGCCCAAGAACGTGATGCCCATTCACGGCGAGGTCCGCCACCTGGTGGGTAACGGCCAGCTGGCCGTCAAGACCGGAATGGACCCGCAGAACGTTGTCCTGGCGGAGGACGGCGTGACGGTCGACCTCAAGGACGGTGTCGCGCGCGTGTCGGGCGTCGTGCCGTGCGAGTACGTGTATGTGGACGGCCGTTCGATCGGAGAGATCTCCGAGGACGAACTGGAGACCCGCCGTACGCTGGGCTCAGAGGGCTTCATCTCGATTTTCGCGGTCGTCGAGCACGACTCCGGCATGGTCTTGGCCGGTCCTGAGATCCGTGCGATCGGCATGGCCGAGGACGACTCGGTCTTCGAAGAGATCCTCCCCGACGTTACCCAGGCGCTCACGGATGCTGCGGCACCCGGCGGTCAGGACCCCTATGTCCTGCAGCAGGCCATGCGCCGCGTGATCGGTCGCTGGGTTGCGCGGCGCCTGCATCGTCGTCCTATGATCGTTCCGGTCGTGACCGAGCAGTAGGCTGACGTTCTTCATCGACGAGGCCGTGGCGTGCTGGGCGGTAGCGCGCTTGAAGGAAGGAAAATTCGTGTCGGGTCGTTTCATTTCGACGCATTCTGTCGCGCTTGTGTTGCCGATGCACATCGCATACATGCCGGAGCGAGGGGGATCCGTCCACGCGGATGCGGCCAGCTCGCGTCCGGGCGGTGGGTTCACGACCCTGTGCGCTGCTGCTGCGATGGGAGTGCCGACGGCTGCGGCCTCACCTCTGGGGACGGGCCCGAACTCCTTCGCGGTGCGTCAGCAGCTGGTCGAAGCGGGTGTCGAGGTGCTGACTCCCGAGCTCGTGGGTGACATTGGCGTTGTCATCCAGCTGATCGTCGAGGACGGGTCGATGCGTTCCGTCGTGACGGCGGGCGTCGAGTCGGAGCCGTCGCGCGCTGCGTTGGCGAGCATCGAATTGCGCGACGGGGATGTGGTCCACGTGGCCGCCTCGGATATGACGAGCGCGCATGCCGCCTCGGAGCTGAGCGAGTGGGCAGCCGCCCTGCCGCCTGACGTCACCCTCGTTGTGTCCGTGTCGCCCGCGGTCGCCCAGGTCCCCGTCGAGGCGTGGGAGACGATCTTCGCGCGTGCGGACGTGGTGACGATGAACAGCTGGGAGGCCTCGACGCTGGCGGGTATTCTCGATGCCAATCGTCCCGGTGCCACGATCCGCACCTACATGCGTCCCGACGCGGCGACTGTCCGTCGGGTTGGGGAGAGAGGCTGCGAGCTGCAGAAATTCGCCGATGCTCCGGTCATTTCCATCCCCGCTTTCCAGACGCCCATCGCGGACACCGCGGGCGTGGGCGACACGCACATCGCCGAGATGTGCGCCGGCCTGGTGATGGGCTACGACTTGGAGACCGCGTGCCTCATGGCGAACGCGGGCGCTGCGCTGGCAGTTTCCCACGAGTCTGCCCTGCCCGTTCCGACGCGCGATCAGGTTGAGAACGTGCTCGAAACGGGAGTCGTTACGAACATCCTGCGCTGATCTTGCGCGGCGCGCCTGGCTCAGTCGGGCCGCGGCGGGCGATATGGTGGAACGATCATGGCACAATCGTCTCCACGCTCCTCGTCTGGTAAGGCTCCCGCGCGCCCGCGCGCGAAGGGAGGCTCGTCTCGGTCTGCGCAGGCACCCCAGCCCGAACCGACGCAGCCGGGTTTCCTGGCCCGCTTCTTTTCCGCGGTTGGCCGCGCGGGAATTGGTGTCCTGCGCGCGTGGAAGGCGACCGACGCGCAGGTGAAGCGCGATGCCGCTGCGTTCGTCGTGGTTGCGGCCGCCATCGTGATCGCGCTGCGTGAATGGTTCCAGATTTCCGGCGAGGCCGGGGACGCGATCCACCACGCCTCGGCAGGACTGTTCGGCATCTTTTCGGTGGTGCTCCCCCTCGTTCTCATCGCGCTCGCTGTTGAGCTGGTGACCGCCCGATCTGGACGCTCGGCTCTGCCGCACCACATTGCTGGGGGTATCGGCATCACCGCAGCGCTGACGGGCCTCGTGCATATTTCGCGCGGAAACCCCGGTATAGCTGACGACCCCGGAATCGAGGCGGCGGGTGGCCTCATCGGATGGTTCGTCGCGCGTCCTCTCGCCCTGCTCCTGTCCGGTTGGGGAGCTGGTGCTCTCATGCTCCTGCTCCTGGCTTATTCGATCCTGCTGGCCACCCGCACGGCCGTTGCCGACGTACCGGCGCGCCTGCGTGACCTCGCTGCGCACCTCAGCGGACAGCGCCCCGAGGGGGAGACTGAGTCCGCAGAGAAGGACGCGGAGGACCCCGCGAAGAAGGCTCGCCGCAAGTCCCGCAAGGACCTCGCGGCTGGCGATGATGCGTTCCTCGATGAATACGATGGGGACGAGTCCTTCCGTCAGGCCACCGACTCCGACTCGGCCGACCAGACGCGCCTTCTCGAGTCCGGAGCGATCGCCGCGCAGGCGCCCACGCCCCGGCCTCGTGCCTCGACGCCCGACGCGCCCACCGAGATGCTCACGCAGATGCGTCCTGTCGTGGCTCCCGCACCCGTACAGGTTCCCGCCCACGTGCCCGAACCCGAACCTGAGGATGAGCCGGCGCCCCCGCCGATTACGGACGAGCCCGAGGGGGCCTTCCAACCCAACCTCGACGACTCGATCACCTACACCCTGCCGTCGGAAGACCTCCTCGTCTCCGGCCCGCCCCACATGACGCGCTCGGCGGTCAATGACCAGGTCGTCGCGGCTCTTGGCCAGGTCTTCGCGGACTTCAACGTCGACGCGCGCGTCACGGGGTTCTCGCGCGGCCCGACAGTCACCCGCTACGAGGTCGTTCTCGGTGCCGGCGTAAAGGTCGACAAGCTTACAAACCTGTCGAAGAACATCGCCTACGCGGTGGCCTCGGCCGATGTACGCATCCTCGCGCCGATCCCCGGCAAGAGCGCCATCGGTATCGAAATCCCGAACGCCGACCGCGAAAATGTGGCCCTCGGCGACGTCCTGCGCTCCGCAGCCGCACGCCGCAACCAGCACCCGCTCGTCGTCGGCGTCGGCAAGGACGTCGAAGGCGGCTACGTCGTCACCAACCTGGCCAAGACCCCGCACATGCTGGTGGCCGGCCAGACCGGTTCCGGTAAGTCCTCCTTCGTCAACTCCATGATCACGTCGATCATGATGCGTGCGACGCCTCAGCAGGTCCGCATGATCCTCGTCGACCCCAAGCGCGTGGAGCTCACGATCTACGAGGGCATCCCGCACCTCATCTCGCCCATCATCACCGACGCCAAGAAGGCCGCCGAGGCCCTCGAATGGGTCGTCAAGGAGATGGATGCGCGCTACGACGACCTGTCGGACTACGGCTTCAAGCACATCGACGACTTCAACAAGGCCGTGGCCGCCGGACAGGTGCAGGCCAAGCCGGGCCTGAACCGGACGCTGCACCCCTACCCGTATCTGCTCGTGGTCGTCGACGAGCTCGCCGACCTCATGATGGTCGCACCGCGCGACGTGGAAGCCTCCATCCAGCGCATCACCCAGCTTGCGCGTGCCGCCGGTATCCACCTGGTCCTGGCCACCCAGCGCCCCTCGGTCGACGTCGTCACGGGCCTCATCAAGGCCAACATCCCCTCGCGCCTCGCGTTCGCGACGTCGTCGCTGACCGACTCGCGCACGATTCTTGACCAGCCCGGCGCCGAGAAGCTCATCGGCCAGGGTGACGCCCTCTACCTGCCCGCCGGCGCGTCCAAGCCCATGCGCGTCCAGGGTGCGTGGGTCTCCGAATCCGAGATCCACCAGGTCGTCGCGCACGTCAAAAGCCAGATGGAGACGCACTACCGCGACGACGTCGTGCCGGACAAGAAGGAAACCAAGGTCGCCGAAGACATCGGAGACGATCTCGAAGACCTGCTGCAGGCCGCCGAACTCGTCGTCTCCACGCAGCTTGGCTCCACCTCGATGCTCCAGCGCAAGCTGCGCGTCGGCTTCGCCCGCGCAGGGCGCCTCATGGACCTGCTCGAATCGCGCGACATCGTGGGCCCCTCCGAGGGATCCAAGGCGCGCCAAGTGCTCGTCACCCCCGAGCAGCTGCCCGAGGTCCTCGCCATGCTGCGCGGAGAGTCCGCCAGCATTTCCGAACCCGAACCCGAGCCCGAGCCCGCCCCCGCGCCCGCTCCGGCTGCGCTTGAGGCGGCGCCCAGCCCAGCCGTCGGTGCTGGGGCAGGGGTCGCGGAGGGGGCCCCGGCCTCGTCTGTGCCCGTCCAATCGCCCGCGTCCGGTTACGAAATGGGCACGGCTCTCCCCGGCGATTCGCGCGGCAGTGGGGTGGACCCGTACTCTGGTCATAACTTTGGTGGTTCATCGCCCGACTGGGTCGACGAGGAGCCCGAGGACAATGAGGATGCTTGGCAGCTCACGGGCCGCTGAGAGGAAAGGAAACGGTCATGAGCGATAACGTGTCGCGCGTGCAGCGAGACAGCAAGGTTCCCGTCGTGAACCTGCCTAACGCGCTGACCGTTTTGCGCCTGATTCTCGTCCCCGTGTTCGTGATCCTTGGCCTGCAAAGCAAGTCATGGACCGCGCTGTGGGCGGCCTTCGTCGTCTTCGCCATCGCGGCCATCACGGACCGCTTTGACGGCGAGCTTGCGCGCTCGTGGGGTCAGATCACCGACTTCGGTCGCATCGCCGACCCCATCGCTGACAAGGCCCTCACGCTGTGCGGCTTCGGTCTGCTGTCCTATCAGGGGTTCCTGCCCTGGTGGGTGACAATCCTCATCGCCGTGCGCGAGCTGGGCATTACCGCAATGCGTGCGTTCTTCCTGCGCCGCGGCGTCGTCGTCTCCGCGAATCGGGCGGGCAAGCTCAAGACCTTCATGCAGATCGTGGCCCTTGGTGTGCTGCTGATCCCGTGGGCGCACTTCAAGGATCTCTCCGATGCCAACGAGTGGTGGGTGGTCCTGGTGATCCAGCTGGGTATGGCCCTCGCGGGCGTCGCTCTCGCGCTCACGCTCTACTCGGGCTTCATGTACGTCCTCGAGGGGGTGCGCCTCATGCGTGGTTCCGGCGGGAGCGAGGATGAAAACTCGGCCCCGGACTCATCCGTGAACGAGGAAGCGACGAAGGAACCATCGAGGCGGGGTCTCGCGGGGCAGCACGTCCAGAGTTGAGTCTGGGTGGCGCAACCCATAGGCCAATCGACTCGATGGTGGAATAAGCCTGAAACGTCCCGCGTTGCGTAGATATGAATGCAACCCGAGGAGTGAACAAGCAGCGTCACAGCGTTTCGATGCGCGAACTGACAATGCGCTCCTCAAAACAGAACGGCTACAGTAACACTATGGAAAAGACACTGAGCGAAACCCCGCTGCTGCGCAGCGAACTGGGCGATGTCCTGCGCGGCATCCGCCAGCGCCAGGGTCGTACCCTGCGCGAAGTCTCCTCGGAGGCGCAGGTCTCCCTCGGTTATCTGTCCGAGGTTGAGCGCGGCCAGAAGGAAGCATCTTCCGAACTGCTTGAGGCCATTACCTCGGCCCTGCGTGTCCCGCTCTGGTTTGTCCTGCGCGAGGTCTCTGAGCGCATGGCGATCATCGATGGCGCAGTCGTTCCGGACGCAGTGCCCGATGAGATCGTGCCCGTCACGCTGATTTCCTGACGCGTGAAGCACTCTGAGTTTTACGAGGCGGTCGAGGCGACCTTCGGGTCGGCCCTCGGCCGCTCGTATGTTTCCGACCTGTATCTCGCGTCGCTGGGGGCGACCGCGCGTGACGCACTAGCTGCCGGCATCAATCCGGACGAGGTGTGGGCAAGGCTGTGCGAGGAAACTGGGCGCGAGGATGCGCGCTGGATCCATCGCGTCGATCCGCGCGAGCGGGGGCGCTGAGCGGGCTGACGTTCCTGTGATCGACGCCCGTCTGGCTCGTCTGCGGCGTGTCGATCGACAATCGAACATGTGTTCCATTTAAGCTTGTGGGCGACGATGTTCCGACGCGTGTCATCCACAGGGGAGGCGCGCGCGGGACGCAGATGACGATGGCCGGTCGCATACTCGTCATGTCGCCTCGGAGAGGGGCGGCATCCCAGGCCAGGACACCCGCAGGCCGGAGAGGCCGCAGACGAAAGGATCACCATGGCTGCCCGTAAAGCACCCGCCGCAAAGCCCGCGACCAATGATCGCAATAAGGCACTCGAAGTCGCCCTGTCGCAGATCGATAAGCAGTTCGGTAAGGGCTCCGTCATGCGCCTCGGCGACGATAATCGTCCGCCAGTCCAGGTGATCCCCACGGGTTCCCTCGCTCTCGACGTCGCTCTCGGCATCGGTGGCCTCCCGCGCGGACGAGTCATCGAGGTCTACGGCCCCGAGTCCTCCGGTAAGACCACGGTCGCCCTCCATGCCGTCGCCAACGCCCAGAAGGCCGGTGGCAACGCTGCCTTCATCGACGCGGAGCATGCCCTCGATCCCGTTTATGCGCGTGCCCTGGGCGTCGACACCGACTCCCTCCTGGTCTCCCAGCCCGATACGGGTGAGCAGGCCCTCGAGATCGCTGACATGCTGATCCGCTCGGGCGGCATCGACATCATCGTCATCGACTCCGTCGCGGCACTCGTGCCCAAGGCGGAAATCGAGGGTGAGATGGGCGACTCTCACGTGGGCCTGCAGGCTCGACTCATGAGCCAGGCTCTGCGTAAGATCACGGGCGCCCTGTCCGCGACCGGCACCACCGCGATCTTCATCAACCAGCTGCGTGAAAAGATCGGCGTCTTCTTCGGTTCCCCGGAGACCACGACGGGTGGTAAGGCGCTGAAGTTCTACGCGTCGGTGCGCATCGACGTGCGCCGCATCGAGACCCTCAAGGAAGCCGGTGCGCCCGTTGGAAACCGCACGCGCGCCAAGGTCGTGAAGAACAAGATGGCCCCGCCCTTCAAGCAGGCCGAGTTCGACATCGTCTACGGCAAGGGCATCTCGCGCGAGGGCTCGATCATTGACATGGGCGTCGAGGCCGGCATCGTGCGTAAGTCCGGCTCCTGGTTCACCTACGGGGATGACCAGCTCGGTCAGGGTAAGGAGAACGTGCGTCAGTTCCTTGTCGACAATCCGGAGCTGGCCAACGAGATCGAGCAGAAGATCCTCGTGTTGCTGGGCATCGGCGAGGCCCCGGACCCGGACCAGGCGTCTCAGGAAGTGCCCGACATTGATCCTGATGAGGACGCGGGCTTCTGAGCCGTGGTCCGCTACCTGGATCCCGAAGATAATCCCGAGCTGGGGGAGGAGCGTCGTCGGCGTTCCTCCCCGGGCGAGAGGCTCGCGCGCGCCCGCGAACGCAATGCGGCCCTGACGGGCACAGCGGCGATCGAGGCCGCGCGCGAGGTCGCCCTGCGCAAGCTAGACGCACGCGCATGTTCCCGCTCGGAGTTGACCACCGCGATCGAAGGGCGAGGCTTCAGCGCCGAGATCGCCGCCCGCGTCGTCGACCGTCTTGAGGCCGTTGGCCTCGTCGACGATCAGGCCTACGCCGATGCGCTTGTTCGCTCGCGTTTTTCCGGCACGGGTGCCTCGGGCCGCGCGCTGCGCGAGGTTCTCGTACGCAAGGGGTTGGACTCTTCGACGATCGAGCACGCGCTGTCCCAGATCGATCGTGATGACGAGGCCGAGCGTGCTGCTCAGCTGGTGGCCCGCAAAAGGCGCTCCCTCGCGGGCGTTCCGCGCGAGACGGCTTACCGTAGACTGAGTTCCATGCTCGCACGCAAGGGGTATTCGCCGTCTGTCGCGTCTGCGGCCGTGCGCGACGCCCTCGACACGTGGGGCGACGAGGAGAGTGGCGCTGAGGAGGCCTGGCAGTGGGGACTGTGACCGCAGTAAGTGATGAGGTGCTTGCCGACCTGATAGCGGATCTGACGCAGCGCGGCCTGACGATCGCGACGGCAGAATCGCTGACGGGGGGAGGCCTCGTCGCGCGCCTCGTGGACGTACCCGGCGCCTCTCACGTCGTGCGCGGGGGTGCGTGCACCTACGCGGTCGATACCAAGGCCTCGGTGTTGGGGGTCTCGGAGAGCCAGTTGGCGTTGACGGGTCCGGTGGATGAGCAGGTTGCTCGCCAGATGGCCCGAGGGGCGCGCGAGCTGTTCCACGCAGACATTGGCTTATCGACGACCGGGGTCGCTGGTCCGGGCCCCGCCGACGGTTTCCCCGCCGGTACTGTTCACATCGCCTGCGCGCACCCGGCGGGGGAGGAGCATCGACTCTTGCACCTTGAGGGTGATCGTGCGGCGGTGCGCGCGGGTGCCATTGACGCAGCTCTTGTTCTCGTGCGTGACGTGCTCGACTGCGCCGGTGCGCAGGCGGGCGACTAAACTTCACTGCGATGAATACGATGACGCAGGATGGCGCTGCTACGCCCCGCACCTACGCGGTGCGCACGCTCGGCTGCCAGATGAACGAACATGACTCAGAACGCATGGCGGGTCTGCTGGAGCAGGCCGGCCTTGTCCCCGTCGAGCAGGTCCCCGAGGCAGCCGCTCGCGCGACCGATGCGGGGGACATGGGTGCCGATGTCATCGTGATCAATACCTGTTCCGTCCGCGAAAATGCCGCGACCCGTCTCTTTGGCAACCTCGGGCAGCTCGCCGCCGTGAAGCGCAAGCGTCCCGGAATGCAGATCGCGGTCGGGGGTTGCCTCGCCCAGCAGATGCGAGACGGCATCGTTGAGAAGGCCCCGTGGGTGGATGCCGTCTTCGGGACGCACAACATCGACGTCCTCCCCGCTCTGCTGCGCCGCGCCGAGCACAACCGTGAGGCGGCCGTTGAGATCGAGGAGTCCCTGAAGGTCTTTCCCTCGACGCTGCCCACGCACCGCGAGAGCGCCTATGCCGCCTGGGTGTCGATCTCGGTGGGTTGCAACAATACCTGCACGTTCTGCATCGTCCCGCATCTGCGGGGTAAGGAACGCGACCGTCGACCCGGCGATATCCTCGCCGAGGTTGAGGCCGTCGCCTCGCAGGGAGCCATCGAGGTGACCCTGCTGGGTCAGAACGTGAACTCCTACGGCGTGGGCTTCGGCGAGCGCGGCGCATTCGCAGACCTGCTGCGCGCCGTTGGGCGCGTGGAGGGGATTGAGCGCGTGCGCTTCACCTCGCCCCATCCGGCCGCTTTCACCGACGATGTGATTGCTGCGATGGCGGAAACTCCCACGGTCATGCCGAGCCTGCACATGCCCCTGCAGTCCGGGTCCGATGCGGTCCTGCGTCAGATGCGCCGCTCCTACCGCCGCGAACGTTTCATGGGCATCCTCGAGCGTGTGCGCGCAGCTATCCCGCACGCCGCCATCACGACGGACATCATCGTTGGCTTCCCGGGGGAGACCGAAGAGGACTTCCAGGCAACCCTTGATGTCGTCGAGCAGGCACGCTTCTCCTCGGCTTTCACGTTCCTGTATTCCCCGCGGCCGGGCACGCCCGCCGCGGATCGCGAGGATCAGGTGCCTGACGACGTGGCGCTCGAGCGCTATCAGCGCCTGATTAAGCTTCAGGAACGCATCTGCGCCGAGGACAACGCCGCGTTGGCCGGGACCGAGGTTGAGGTTCTCGTTTCCGAGGGTGATGGCCGTAAGGACGGCGCCACGCACCGCATCTCGGGCCGCGCGCGCGACAATCGCCTCGTGCACGTCGCTCTGCCGCAGGGGCTGTCCGAGGCCGATCGCCCTCGTCCGGGTGACATGATCCGCGCGACCGTCACGTATGGGGCGCCTCACCACCTGATTGCAGACTCGGGCACGCAGGGTGGTCTGTTCGAGGTGCGTCGTACGCGCGCTGGGGACGCGTGGGAGGCCCGTCAGGCTAAGGATGAGCCGGACACCACGGTGTCTCTGGGCATTCCCACGCTGCGCGTGGGTGCCCCGCGCTGACGCTGACCTGCACTAATGTGGGCCTCTTCGGGCATGTGTCCGGAGAGGCCCACGCGTGACCGGAAACTCTGCGCAGACGATACTGCACATTTGATCGGTCGCACAAACGAAAAATGGGAAAACGTCGCCCCCAAACGAATGTGTGACGCGCTACTCCTGAGTTACTTTTGTTTCGTGGCGATCGTCACGATGATGAGGCGATCGGCATGCGGGAGCACTCTCGGTAGTGCGGGTCGATTCGAGCCCCCCTATGCGACCCGTGGTTTTCCCGCGCACGCGGTGCCTGCCGCGCCTTCGCATGTAGTCGGCGCACACTCCACCGAGAGTGCCCCGCTCCTCCAGCTGGAGGAGCGGGGCACCATGTATGTGGCCAGAGGAGTGGGTTTACTCGTCGGAGCCGTGCGCGAAGAGCGCGGGGATTTCCTGAGCGGCCGACAGACCGATAATCAGGCCGCGGCGAAGCATCGCGTGGATCTGGCGGTCCGACAGGCCCTCGCCGACGAAGAAACGCGACGCAGCCATGAGGACCCAGCCGTCACCGTCTTCGATGGGGAAGACCGTCGGCTGCAGGTGGGCGTTGTTCCATTCGTTCGCCTTCTCCTGCAGCGAGACCTCAGTATGGCCCTCGCCGGGCACCGCGATGCGTGTCTCGATTTGCGCCCAGGGGGCGTCGACGGGTTCGCGATGAATCTGGAACTGCACGTCCTCCAGCTGGGTGACGGCGATGAACTCGTTCGAGCCGTGCGGCAGACCGTCGCCCTCAAGCACCTTCTCGATGCGTTCGATCGTCAGCTCGGACACCTCGGTGCCCCACTTGGCGGCGTATTCGTCGGCTTCCATCGCGGGGGAGGGGGTGGCGGGGGCGGGCATAGCCTCGGGCTTGGCCTCGCCGTCATCACCAAAGGTGAAGCTCTTCCATTCAGGCATTGGCGCCCTCCTTCGTCCACTGGTCGGGGAACATGATGTCGAGCTGGTTCATCATGGCGACAGCGGCCATGATGAACTGGGAGACCTCGGCGTGCACCTGTGCGTCGGTGGCGCCCACGACCCAGTTGAAGGTGTGCTGCAGGTGCAGGGCGATGGCACCGGTCTCGGTCGTGCCGGAGGTGATCTTCGGCAGGTAGGTGGACGCGTTCAGGCGGCGCACTGCGGAAGCAATGGCGTCGGCGTGCGAGGGGTCGAAGAATCGTGGGTAGTCCGCGACTCCCTGAACCGGGTGGCCCTCGGGCACCGCGATGCGGACGGTGCGGTTCGGCAAGATCGCGGCGACCTGCCCGGTGAAGGAGATGAACGGAATGAGTCCGACGGCCTCGACCGCTTCGATGACCCGGTCGAGGGTGACCGGGGGAGTGTCAGTTGTGCTCATGGTCTTAAGCCTAGCCGTTGTTGGGTGGTATCTGTGGGAGGCACCCGTACACTGGTGGCCATGGAGACATCGGTGAGGCGCGCGTCGGACGTCGTGTGCGCGGTTGTGGGGCCCACGGCCTCGGGCAAATCGGATCTGGCCCTGGCGCTGGCCGGCGTGCTTCCGGGTGCGCTGGGTGCGAGCGGCGAGGGTGAGATCGTCTCCGCGGATGCCCTGCAGCTCTACCGCGGCATGGACGTGGGAACGGCGAAGACCCCGGTGGAGGAGCGCCGGGGAATCGCCCACCACCAGATCGATGTGCTTGACGTGCGCGACGAGGCCTCGGTTGCCGCTTATCAGAGGCATGCGCGCGTCGACGTGGCGGGCATTCACGAGCGCGGGGGTGTCGCCGTGGTCGCGGGAGGCTCCGGCCTGTACCAGCGCGCCCTCCTGGATGTCATCGAGTTCCCGGGTACGGACCCGGCCGTGCGCGCCCGCCTCGAAGAAGAAGCTGAGGGGCCGATGGGCTCGCGGGGCCTCCATGATCGACTCTGTCAGCTGGACCCGGTGTCGGCGCAGCGTATCGACCCGCACAACGCCCGTCGGATCATTCGGGCGCTCGAGGTCATCGAGCTGACCGGGTGCCCCTATTCGGCGTCCATGCCGCGCCACGAGTTCGTGGCTCCAGCGCTCATGGTGGCGCTGCGTCGCCCGATGGAGGAGCTCGACGAGCGTATCGCGGTGCGTACGCGCGCCATGATGGACGGCGGGCTCATCGAGGAGGTGCGCGCGCTCATCGACGTTGGCCTGCGGGAGGCGAAGACGGCGTCCCGTGCGACGGGCTACTCCCAGGCGCTCGCTGTCATCGATGGGCAGATGAGTGAGGACGAGGCCGTGGAATCCATCGCGCTTGCCACCCGGCAGCTCGCGCGCCGCCAGGTCAAATGGCTGCGTCCGGACCCTCGCGTGCATTGGCTGGACGTGGGGGAGTTCGACTCGAACGAGGCCCTGGTGAGCAGGGTTGTCGAGCTGACGCAGCGCGAGGCAGAGGCCGCCCTGGGACGCTCGTAACACGGTCGGTGGCTGCGCGCCCGGGAGCCGGGGGCTACGGTGGATCCATGACACACACGCAGCTGCCCGCTCACGCCCGCGTCGTCAAGGCGCACGGTGCCGGTAATTCCTTCGTCGTCGCCACGGATCGCTTCGACGATTACGATCCCAGCGAGGTCGAGGTCGCGACGCTGTGCTCGCCGGCTTTCGGGATTGGTGCCGACGGCTTCATTCGGGCCGTCGAGCGCGACGGAATGTGGTTCATGGATTACCGCAACGCGGATGGCTCGAAGGCTGAGATGTGCGGCAACGGCGTGCGCGTCTTCGTCGATCACCTGCGCCGCGAGGGCCTCGTCGATCTGCCGGTGGGCCAGACCCTGGACGTGGCTACGCGCGGCGGCATCAAGCGCGTCACCCCGGAGTCCGAGGATGAGGGGCGCGGCGCGAGTTACCGCGTCGACATGGGGCCCGCTGCCTCTCCTGCACGTGAAACAATCGAGGTGCGCGTTCCCGGGATCGACGCTGTCCTGCGGGGTATCTGGGTGGACATGCCCAACCCGCACACGGTTGTCGAGCTTACCGACGAGGAGACCCTGCGCGGCGTGTTCCTGCCCACCGTGGACGTCTCGCAGATCCCGCAGGCCCAGCGTCCCTCCTACGATCCGGAGCCAGAAGCAGGCACGAATCTCGAGCTGGTCGTCGACCTGACGGAACCCGGTGCGACGCGCGGACATATCGCGATGCGCGTGCTGGAGCGCGGTGTGGGAGAGACCCAGGCGTGCGGCACCGGGTGTTGCGCGGCGGCCCTTGCCACCGCCCTGCGTCGTGGACCTGAAGCGCCCACCCAGTGGGTCGTCGACATCCCGGGTGGAACGGTCATCGTCGGCCTCGACGGAGTCATCGACTGGACGGGGGAGAGCCCCCGCATCACGGACGCCTCGGTGTTCCTCACGGGACCCGCGACGCGAGTCGCCGAGATCCGCCTGCCCTGAACCAGCCTCCGAGGAAACGGTGCTGGAGAGCGCGAGGCGGCCCCGGCCTCGTCGACCGAACGCAGGACGTTAGGCGGGACGGACCTCGATGATGCGGAAGCCCTTCTTGGACGCGTACTTCGAGGCCTGATACCCCTGCCCGTTCAGCCATGCGATGAGCGAATCGGCGCCCAGGTTGCGCTGGACGACGAGGTAGGCGACGCCGCTTGGCGCGAGGCGAGACAGCCACGCCAGGAGCATCTCGTGCATCGCATCCTTGCCGATGCGCACGGGCGGGTTCGACCAGATGACGTCGAATCGGGTATCCGACTCCTGAGACGAGGCGAGCGCCTCCTCGGCCTTCAGCGCGCGCACTGCGGACGCACCGTTAGCCTGGGCGTTGCGCTGCGTCAGATCCACCGCGCGAGAGTTCACGTCCACAGCCCACACGGCAGCCTTCGGGGACTCCAACGACATGATCGTGGCGATCGGGCCCCACCCGCACCCCAGGTCCAGGAAAGTCCCGTCCTCGGGCAGGTCCGGGGCGATCTCCAGGAGCTGACGCGTGCCCAGATCGAGCTTGGAACCCGAAAACACGCGCGACGACACGCGCATCGACAGGTCGAAGCCGCGTGCGCTCACCTCGATCGTGCGGACCTCGTCGGCGGTCGCTGGGGAAGAGTCGGTGAAATACTGTTCGTCCACGGAAGAAAGCCTATCGCGCCCGCGCGCGACGGCGCAGATGAGGACGGGGCGTGCGACACTAGAAGTCCCCACAAAAAGGATGGTTATGGACACGACCCACACAGGTGCGGACTCTTCGACAGAAGAGCGCGACCAGCGCGTCAACGACGTTGTCGCGCGTATCCTCGCGCGCTCGGGAACAGCGCTAGCATCGACGACGGGTCAGGACACGTCCCAGGACGCGGGTGCTCTTGAGCGCGAGGCTCGAGCGGGCACGCGCCGCGTCGACACCGGTGCCTCCGACCGTGAGGACATTTCCGAGGTCGAATACCGCCAGGTGCGACTCGAAAAGGTCGTGCTCGTGGGCCTGCGCACCACGCAGAGCGAAGAGGAAGCCGAAAACTCGCTGCGCGAGCTCGCCGCGCTCGCGGAGACCGCCGGTTCGCGCGTCCTCGACGGCATCATCCAGCGCCGCATGAAGCCCGACCCCGCAACCTACCTGGGGTCCGGCAAGGCCCGCGAGCTGGCCGAGATCGTACGTAGCGTTGAGGCCGACACCGTCATCGTCGACGAGGAGCTGGCCCCCTCGCAGCGCCGCGGGCTGGAGGACGTCGTTGACGCCAAGGTCGTCGACCGCACGGCCCTGATCCTCGACATTTTCGCCCAGCACGCCAAGTCCCGTGAGGGTAAGGCGCAGGTGGAGCTGGCTCAGCTCGAGTACCTGCTGCCGCGTCTGCGCGGCTGGGGTGAGTCGATGTCCCGTCAGGCTGGCGGCCGCGTCGCCGGCGGCGCGGGTATCGGTTCCAGGGGTCCCGGTGAGACCAAGATCGAGCTGGATCGTCGTCGCATCCGCACGCGCATGGCGAAGCTCCGCGCGGATATCGCGCGCATGGAGCCCGCTCGACGCACGCAGCGCAACTCTCGCCGTCGTGGGGGAGTCCCCTCGGTGGCCATCGCTGGGTACACGAACGCCGGCAAGTCGACGCTACTCAATCGTCTAACGGACGCGGGAGTCCTCGTCCAGGACGCGCTGTTCGCCACGCTGGACCCGACGGTGCGCCGTGCGCGCGCCGCAGACGGGCGCGAATACACCCTCACCGATACGGTCGGTTTCGTGCGCAACCTGCCCACCCAGCTGGTCGAGGCCTTCCGCTCGACCCTGGAAGAGGTCGGCCAGGCCGACGTCATCTTGCACGTCGTGGATGCCGCGCACCCGGACCCGGTCTCACAGGTGCAGGCCGTGCGTGCGGTGATCGACACGATCGAGGGTGCCTCGGAGATTCCCGAGCTTATCGCCCTGAATAAGGCCGATCTGGCCTCGCCCGAGCAGATTGCGCTGCTGCGCACAGTCTTTCCGAATGCCGTCCCTCTCAGCGCTCACACGGGCTGGGGCGTGGACGCGCTGCGCGTGGCCCTCGAGGACATGCTGCCCCGGCCTCGGGTGGCCGTCGACGCGATCCTGCCGTATTCGGCGGGCTCCCTCGTCCATCGGATCCACGAGGAGGGCGACGTTGAGCGCGAGGAGTACGTGGAGACGGGCACGCGTATCGTCGCGCGCGTCGACGAGGCCCTGGCCGCCCTCATTGCTCATGAGGCGGTGGGTGGCACCGTGGGCGACGCGGCGGTGACCGCTTCGTGAGCGAGGACCTGGTCGAGGCCTCGGGTCGCGTCCTCGATGCGGTCGTTGCCCAGATGGGCGGGTCCGCGCGCGAGGGCCAGGCCTCGATGGTCGCCGAAGGAGCCGCTGCGCTCGAGGACCGTCACCACCTCCTCGTACAGGCGGGAACGGGCACTGGTAAGTCGCTTGGCTACCTGGTGCCCCTGCTGACATACTGTGCGACGAGCGGTGTGCGAGGCGTGGTCTCGACGGCCACGCTCGCGCTGCAGCGTCAGATTCTCGTCAAGGACGCGCCGGTTGCTATTGACGCGGTCGCTTCCGTGACGGGGACGCGTCTGAAGGTCGCGGTGCTCAAGGGCTGGTCGAACTATGCGTGCCTGCATAAGCTCGACGGAGGGTATCCCACCGAGGGAACTCTTTTTGAAGACCGGGATATGAGCGTTGGACCGACGGGTGAACTCGGCAAGGAGATCCTGCGCATCCGCGAGTGGATCAGCGACACCACGACGGGGGACCGTGACGATCTGGTGCCCGGCGTCTCGGACCGGGCCTGGCACCACGCGTCGGTCGCAAAGCCCGAGTGCCTGGGCAAGCATTGCCCGCTCATCGACGAGTGTTTCGCGCAGGCGGCCCGTCTGGAGGCCGCGGACGCGGATGTCGTCGTCACGAACCATTCGTTGTTCGGAATCAACGCGTGCGGGGAGGGCGAGCTCTTCGGCGAGTACGACGCCGTCGTCATCGACGAGGCCCACGAGCTGGCCGACCGTGTGCGTTCCCAGGCGGCCGCCGACCTGACGGTGGCCCGCGTGAGTCGCGTGGCGCGCTCCCTGCGCTCGAATCTCTCGATCGATTCCACGGACCTCGACGAGGCCGGGGCTGGGCTGGGCGCTGCTCTGGCTCCCCTGGAGGCGGGCCTCCTCGAATACCGGCCGAGCGCCCTCATCGACGCGATGGTCGTCCTCGATGGCGCGGCTCGGCGCGCCAGCCACGAGGTGTCGGACGCGCAGGGAGAGCCCGCCGCCAAACTCTTAGCCCGTGCCGCCATTGATGAGCTGATCGCGGCGCTCGAAGCGTGGGGGAGGGACCCCGACCAGTCGATCGCCTACATCACGAAGGATGAGTCCGATAATGCGCGCCTCACCGTTGGGCCCCTTGACGTGTCCGCAGCCATCGGTGGAACCGGTATCGGTGAGCGCCCCGCGATCCTCACGTCCGCGACGCTCGCGCTCGGCGGGAACTTCGACTTCATGGCCGCGCAATCCGGCATGGCTGTGTCGGGCGTGCCCTGGCACGGCATCGATGTGGGATCACCCTTCGACCATGCGCGCCAGGGCATCCGCTACGTGGCGACCCACTTGCCCCTGCCCGGGCGCGACGGTCCCTGCGAGGAACTGCTCGACGAGCTCGTCGAACTCGCGCAGGCCTCGGGCGGAGGGATGCTTGCCCTCTTCGCGTCGAAGCGCGGGGCGATGGCCGGAGCGCAGGCCCTGCGTGAGCGTACGGACTTGACCGTCTACCTGCAGGGCGAAGAAACGTTGGCTCAGCTGATCCAGCGCTTCCGGGAGGAACGCGACTCCTGCCTCGTGGGCACGATGTCCCTGTGGCAGGGTGTCGACGTCGCCGGGCAGGCCTGTCGACTCGTCGTCATCGACAAGATTCCGTTCCCGCGCCCCGACGATCCCGTGTCCCGCGCCCGATCCATGGACGTGGAACGCCGTGGCGGCAACGGCTTCGTATCCGTCTCTCTCACGCACGCGGCGCTCATGATGGCCCAGGGCGTGGGGCGCCTTCTGCGCTCGACCGACGACCGGGGTGTCGTCGCGATCCTCGATCCACGCGTGGTGACGAAGCGCTATGGCAGTTTCATCATGCGCTCCCTGCCTGCCATGTGGCCGACGACGGATCCGCAGGTCGTTCGTGGTGCCCTGCGTCGCCTCGCGCAGGGGAGCGACCACGAGGGGTAAGTAGCCCGTGAGCGTGTAAAACGTCGCACAGTTAACGGGCGCGGGGAGGCTTCCATCTGAGAGAATAGACGTGCCCGCAGACTCTAGGAGACACTCGTGGAAAATAAAGCCCAGACCCTGTACCCGTCAAAGTCCTCCGGACGTCCCTCTAAGATCGCCATTATCGGCGCCGGTGCGGTTGGTACCGCTGTCGCGTATGCATGCGCGATGCGCGGCGATGCCCGCTCGATCGTCCTCCAGGACATCAATAAGGCGAAGGTGGAGGCCGAGGCCCTTGATATGGCTCACGGCATTCAGTTCACGCCCGCCGGCTCAATTGAGGGCTCCGACGACGTTGAGATCGTTCGTGGTTCCGACCTGATCATCGTGACTGCTGGCGCGAAGCAGCAGCCCGGACAGTCGCGCCTTGAGCTGGCCGGTTCGACCGTCAACCTTATGAAGAAGATCGTGCCGAACCTGCAGAACGTGGCCCCTGACGCCCGCTTCATGTTCGTCACGAACCCCGTTGACGTCGTCACATACGTGGCGCTCAAGCTCACGGGACTGCCCCGCAACCAGGTCTTCGGTTCGGGCACGGTGCTCGACACCTCCCGCCTGCGCTACCTTGTCTCGCGCGAGACCGGCGTTGCCACCCAGAACATCCACGCGTACGTGGCGGGCGAGCACGGCGACTCCGAGGTCGCCCTGTGGTCCAGCGCTGAGATCGGCAACGTTCCGCTGTCGCAGTGGGGCCCGACCCTGTCCGGTGGTGTCTTCGACTCGGCTCTGCGCAACTCCATTGCACAGGAGGTCGTCCAGAGCGCCTACAAGATCATTGAGGGCAAGGGTGCGACGAACTACGCGATCGGCCTGTCTGCTGCGAATATCGCGGGTGCTGTCCTGCGTGACGAGCAGCGAGTCCTGACCATCTCGACCCTGCTTGAGGACTGGGAAGGTATCTCGGACGTCGTCATGGCCGCCCCGACCATCGTGGGCCGCGACGGTGCCGGACGAGTCCTCAACCCGCCGCTCACGCTCAACGAGCGCGATGGTCTGACTGCCTCGGCCGAGCGCCTGCGTCAGGTTGCCCGCGACCTGGGCTTCTGATCCTCACCGACAGATAGCGAGTGGCGCCACCCTCTTGGGTGGCGCCACTCTTTATTGCAGTGCGTCAGAGCGAACGAATGACGGTCACGACCTTGCCGAGGATGGTGGCCTCGTCGCCAGGAATGGGGGAGTAGTCCGGGTTGTGTGGGAGCAACCAGACGTGGCCACCCGTGACGGACAGTTCCTTGACTGTGGCCTCGCCGTCGATCATGGCGGCGACAAACTCTCCGTTGCGAGCCTCGTTCTGAGAACGGATAACGACGTAGTCGCCGTCGAAGATACCCGCATCGACCATGGACTCGCCGCTGACCTCGAGCATGAAGAGGTCGCCGTGCCCAGTCATGGACGTTGGAAGGTGGAACACATCCTCCACATGCTGCTCAGCAGTGATGGGGGCACCGGCGGCAATGCGACCGACGAGCGGGATAGCGGTGCCTTCTTCCTCCACGTGGGAGACGGGCACTTCGATACGAACGACCTTTTCAGAGGGCTGTGAGGAGGGCGTGATGCCGAGCTCGTCGCGTGCACGATCCGTGAGGTCAAGGGCACGCGGCAGTCCGGGTTCGCGCACAAGGTACCCGTCGGCTTCAAGGGCGTCGAGGTGGTGTTTCACGGTCGACGGTGATGCCAATCCAACCGCGGATGCGATCTCGCGCACAGATGGGGGAAAGCCGCTTGATGCCAACTTTTCGTTGATAACACGCAGGATCGCGCGGTGGCGATCGCTGATCGGTCGCTCGGTCATGGGGTCTGCCTCTCCTGTGGGTGGACGCAGATGTGCATGGGTGGTCGTCCACTGGATACGTCAAGGATATGACGATCGCAGACGAAATGAAACATATGTTCGAGCGGGTCTCGACATTGTGTGGATTACATGCTATCGTACAGGTGTTCGACGAACAGATGTTCGATTAAGGTTTCTGGAGGTTCTCATGAGTGTTCCCGTTGTGAGGAAGGTTGCCGTCTCGTTCCCTGCGCGCCGCTCCCCGCTTCGTGTCATGGAGGAAGCGCCGCTCGCGACTGTTCGTGACATCTCTACGGCCCCCTCTGTACGTCGTCGTGTTGAGGCTCAGCGCATTGATGATCCCTCGTACCTGCGCGCGCCTGCTGCTCCTCGTCGTCGGACTCAGTCGTCGCGTCGCGGTTTGCTCGCTGGCGTGCTGGCGACGCTCGTCCTGTCGGTTGGCGCTGGTGCCCTTGGTCTGGCCATTCAGCCGGACGCATACGATGGTCCGACCGTCACGAAGGCTGTCGTCAGCGGTGACTCTGTGTGGTCGCTTGCCCAGGGCGTGAAGACGGACCGTCCGCTGGAGCAGGTCGTCGCCGACATTGAACGCATGAACGACGTGCGCGGTGCCCTGCAGCCTGGCCAGAGGATCATTGTCCCTGTTCGCTGACGGTGGCACGTGGGACTCCTGTGACAGACGGGTGTCTTTGCGTGTACCGTTGAAGGGTGCACTGCCCTTTCTGTCATAACCCGGATTCACGCGTCGTCGATACGCGCATCGCGGACGACGGCGCTTCGATTCGGCGTCGTCGTGAGTGCACGCATTGCAAGAAGCGTTTTACGACGCTTGAGACCTCGTCATTCCAGGTCGTCAAGCGCTCCGGTGTGGTTGAGTCCTTCTCCCGTAACAAGGTGGTGTCGGGAGTGAAAAAGGCCTGCCAGGGGCGGCCTGTGTCGGATGATCAGCTTGCAATTCTTGCTCAGCAGGTGGAGGAGCAGCTGCGCTCGACGGGGGTCTCCAACGTGTCGACGGACGAGGTTGGAAAGGCGATCCTTCCGTTCCTACGCGATCTGGATGTCGTCGCATATCTGCGCTTCGCATCCGTCTATCGCCAGTTTGATAACCTCGACGACTTCGAACAGGCCATTCACGCGCTGCGGGAGCGCTCGCGCAGCACCGCTTCCGGTGCCGGCGCCCCCGAGACCGCGGAAGATGCCGCCCAGTGTGCGCCGGCCCCTGCGAAGAAGCCTCGTAAGGCGCGGTCAACGCGTAAGCGAGCGGTCTCGGGTACACCTACACTGCTCGGAGACGACTGACTCTCATCCGTGAGTAGTGCCCGGTCCTCGTCGAGGACCGGGCACTACTCATCGGCGGGCCGTCGCGTGGTAACTACTTCTTCGTCGTCTCATCAGCCCCTGGTTTCGGTGTATCGTCTCGGGCGGTGGGCGTCGATCCTTGATCGCCGGTAGACAATCCGCGCACTCCCGCCACAGCTTCGGAGACAGACTCGCGTGCACCTGCCACTGCCTCGGCGACAGAATCGCGCGCACCGGCCATTGCCTCAGAGGCGGTCTCTCGTGCCCCGGCGACCTTCTCAGACACGGACTCACGAGCCTCAGCCATAGCCTCGGACATTGCGCCTCGTGCGTCGGCCACGGCCTCGCGCGCCTCCGCGACAGCCTCGGAGGCCGCGTCGCGTGCCTCGGCAACCCTCTCGCTCATCGCCTCGCGCGCGCCTGCGACGGCCTCGCGCGCGCCGACAACAGCATCCGTGGCTGCTGCTTGAGCGCCCATGATCTGCTCGCGCACCTTCTTGCGCATGACCTTGCCCAGCTGCGAGCGGGGCAGCTCGCTCATGACGACGATCTGGCGGGGGAGTGCATAGTGGGCCAGGGACTTTTCCGCCCATTTGCGTAGGTCTGCGAGGGTGACGGAGGCACCTGCCTCGAGGACGACGGCTGCGACGACGTCTTCACCGGACTCCCCAGCGGGTACACCAACTGCCGCAACATCCACAACGCCCGGCATTGAACGCACGGCGTTCTCCACCTGTGTCGGGTAGACGTTAAAGCCGGAGGAGTTGATCATCTCCTTGCGTCGGTCAGCCATGTAGATGAAGCCGTCACGTACCTGCACGAGGTCGCCGGTGCGTAGCCAGCCATCCGCCGTGAAGACTTCGGCGGTCTCGTCGTCCTGGTTCCAGTAGCCGGAAAACACCTGTGGGCCGCGTGCGATGAGCTCGCCGACCTCGCCATCGGCCACCTCGCGCGAGGGGTTTTCGGGATCGACGATGCGGACCTGAGTGGAAGGGTAGGGAATGCCCAGGGCTCCGCGTGCGCGCGAGGAAGCGAGAGGAGAACCAAGGATGATCGGGGAAGCCTCGGTCATGCCGTAGCCTTCGATCATGAGGCCGCCGGTGGCTTGTTCCCACTGATCGGCAAGTGCAGCCGAGAGAGGCATGGCTCCCGACAGCGAGAAGCGGATCGACGACAGGTCGACGTTTGTGCCTTCGGCCGCCTTGAGGAGGCGCTCGTACATGGGGGGAACGCCGAGGAAGAACGTGCACGGTAGGCGGCGTTGGGCAGCCAGGACCAGGGCCGTGTCGAACTTCGGAAACATCGCGATCGTCGCACCCAAACGCAGGCCCGCCAGGAAGCCAATCGTGAAGCCGAAGGCATGGAACAGGGGAAGGATACAGTAGAAGACCTCGGCCCCCTCGTGGAGGACCGGTACCCACGCGATCGATTCTTCGACATTGGCCATGAGGTTGGCGTGCGTGAGTGCGGCGGCCTTTGGGACGCCCGTCGTTCCACCCGTGTGGATAAGGAGAGCCACGTCATCCATGGAGCACGGGCAGCTGCCCTGCCAGGGGGTGGCCGAGCGCATTGCGCGCGTCCAGGAGCGTGCCCAGCCGGGACGCGGGCTTGTGAGCTGCTCGCGCTTCTCGCGTGCCGCCTTCACGGGCAGCTTCAGCGCCAGGCGCGAGGCCGTGGGCAGCGCCGACGTCAGGTCCATGGAGAAGGTGGTGTGGCCGCGCCCGAGGAAGGTGAGCTTCTCGAGGGCTTTGGACCACGCGATCGTCACGCGTGCGCCGTGTCGCTCGTACTCGCCTTCCAACTCGCCTGCGGGTGCCAGGGGATTGTGCTCGACGACGACCGCGCCGAGCAGCATCGTGCCGAGAACGGCGACCGCGTGCTGCGGACAATTCGGCATGACAAGAGCGACGCGATCACCCGGGCGCACACCCGCCTGGTGGAGGGCGCCGGCGCATCGGCGCATCTCATCGGCGAGCTCCGCGTACGTGAGCTGGCGAGCGAAAAAGTCGATGGCTGCGCGCTTCGGGTAGCGCGAGGCAACCTCCAGGACCATCTCGGGGATGGGCTGGCCGGGGGTCGCGATCTCGTAGGCAACGCCGGGCGCGTACAGAGCGCGCAGCTGCGACGTGAGGTCCATCTGTCCTCCTTTGGGAACGGTATACCTACGATACCGTAACCACGCTGCCCATTAACCAGGTGGAAACGCGATGAACGCGACAGTTTACAGCGGCGTGGCGATCAAACGAATGGTCTCGGGCAGGTGGCTGAGCTCCTCGAGGGCCTCGCGTCCGAGGCCCGCCGAGATGTCGGTGAGCACGTAGCCGACCTCGTCGAGGGTGGCGAGGATCTGGGCGTCGACGTTGGCCTCGGAGGATGCGAAAATCTGGTTGACGCGCGCCATGACGCCCGGAACGTTGCGGTGGATGAGGCGCACGCGGTAGCGCGAGCGCTTGCCCACGTTCATCGTCAGGTTCGGCAGGTTCACGCTCATGTCGGTGGAGCCGCTGACCTGGTATTCGCCGATCTTCGCGGCGACGAAACGACCGATATCGTATTGGGCTTCCTCCGTCGAGCCGCCGATGTGGGGCGTGAGGATGACGTTGTCAAGGGTTGCCAGGGGAGAGGCGAACGGGTCGCCGTTGGCGCGCGGTTCCTCCGGGAACACGTCAATGGCGGCGCCGCCCAGGTGTCCGGAGACGAGCGCGGCGTGCAGCGCGTCGACGTCGACGACGTGGCCGCGCGACAGGTTGATGAAGAGGGCGCCGGGCTTCATGAGCTCGAACTCGACGTGCCCGATGAGGTTCGTGTTGGACTCCTGGCCGTCCACGTGCACTGAAATAATGTCGGCTTCGCGCAGGACGGCTTCCATCGTCGGCATCTGCGTCGCGTTACCGAGGGCGAGGCGCTCGGCGGCGTCGTAGAAGATGACGTTGAGGCCCATGGCCTCGGCGAGAACAGAAAGCTGGGTTCCGATATTCCCGTAGCCGATGATGCCCAGTGTGTGGCCGCGCACCTCGTGGGCGCCGTCTGAGCTCTTGTCCCACACGCCGCGGTGCAGGCGCGAATTCTTCACCGTGACGCGGCGCGAGAGGTCGATGATCTCGCCGATCGCGAGCTCGACGACGGAGCGCGTATTGGAGTAGGGCGCGTTAAAGACGGCGACGCCCATCTCGGTGGCCGTGGCCAGGTCGATTTGGTTCGTGCCGATGCAAAAGGCACCGATGGCTTTGAGCTCGGGGCGCGCACGCAGCACGCGCTCGGTGACTTCGGTCTTGGAACGCAGACCCAGGTAGTCCACGCCCTCGAGAGCCTCGATCAGGTCATCTTCGGACAGCGCACCCTTGATGCGCCTTACCTCAATGCCGAACTTGGCGAAAATATCGTCGGCGACGTCGTGCGGGTTTTCCAGGAGCAGTGCGCGTGTCATGCCCCCATCATCGCAGACACGGGCGCGAAGCGGGACACGGTGTCAGGGTGTGGTTGCTCCTACCACTCTTCCATACCGGCGGGCAGAGGTGCGCTGTGGACGACGTGGACGTCGTGGGTGGCACGCGTGAGCGCCACGAAGAGGTCTCCGACGCCGTCGTTCATGACCTCGGCGGGTTCGACGAGGACGACAGTGTCGAATTCGAGGCCCTTGGAGGCAACGGCAGACAGGAGGGAGACACGCTCGGAGAGCGCAGTCTCGCCGGCCACGTCGGCTCCCCACGCTCGGGCGCGCTCGTTGCCGACAATGATGGCGATGCGGCCACGGGAGGTGCCCGCCTCGCGGTCGAGGCGCTCCTCGGCTTCGCGCTGGGCCTGGGCGACGGCGCACCATAGTGGGTTATTTTCCCGCGACGAGGCCGGAGCCTCCTCGGGTGCGTCCACGTGGGTGACGCGGTAGCAGTCCTCAACGTCGCGTACCGCAGTCATCGGGTACAGCACGGGCACGCCGGCGCGGGCGACCACGCCTTCAGCGAGGGTCGTGAGGGTCGCGGGCGTGCGGTACGAGACCGTCAGAGCGTACTCAGCTGCGAGGGCACGAGCTGCCGGGCCGAGAGCTTTCTCCCACGTGGGCGGACGCTTGTTACCACGCCGCTGGTCGAGGTCTCCCACGACCGTGAACGAACGGGAGGGGCAGCGGCGCAGCAGGGCACGCCATGCCATCGGAGAGAGCTCCTGCGCTTCGTCGACCACAATATGGCCGTATGCCCACGTCCGATCTTTCGCGGCGCGCTCGGACAGGGGCGTCCACGAATCCTGTCCCGTGACCTGGTCAGCGAGCATCTGCGCTGTCACGATGCCGCCGCCCAGGTTTTGCGCTTCGATCGCTTCGCGGGCGCGTGCAACCGCACCGTCATCCGTCCCCCGCGACGTCGTGGAGGCGGTGGGCATGGGACCCAGAAGTTCTTCGCATTCGTCCAAGATCGGCACGTCCGACACCGTCCACGGCGCCGATCGCGGCCTCACGAGTGCAGCGAGTTCGTCGGGGCGCAGTGGCGAACCGGCCTTGCGGTTCGCCGCTGCCAACACCTCCGGACGCGCATAGAGTCGACGCAATAGCGTCTGAGCGCTCGTCGGCATCCACGCCGTGTTGATCGCGCGCCTACAATCCGCCGAATCGCGGATCTCGATGAGCCACGAGCGCTTCACTTCCGGATCGACGCCGCCCTCGGAATTGGCATCCCCGGCCTCGCGCGCAAGACGGAGGGCCAACACATCCATGAGCTCGCGTGCAAAGGACTCGCGCGCCACGTTATGTGCGCGACCCGAGCGCTTCGCCCGGCGCCGCGCCGTCTCCACGTCGGAGCGCGAGAGCGTCACCTCGCGGTTCCACACGCGTAGCACCTGGTCGCCCTCGGGCAGCTTCGCGAGCGCTCGCACTGCCTCCTTGACGATTTTCGCCCACGCCGGAAGCCCCTTGATCCGCGCCACGGCCTCGTGGTCTTCGGCGCGAGCATGCACGCCCGGCACCAGGTCGCCCAGCGTTATGGACACGACACCCGTCTCGCCTAGGGAGGGGAGAACCTGCTCGATATAACGCAGGAACAGCCGCGACGGGCCGACGAGGAGGACACCCGAGCGTTCGAGGCGCTCACGGTGGGCATACAGGAGGTAGGCGATGCGGTGCAGCGCGACAGCTGTCTTACCGGTACCCGGGCCGCCCTGAACGACCATGAGGCCCTTGTCGGACGCGCGAATGATGCGGTCCTGCTCCGACTGGATGGTGGCGACGATGTCGCCCATACGGCCGTCGCGGGCTTCGCTCAGGGCGTGCATGAGCGCGCCCTCGCCCTGGAGCTCCAACCCCGATGCGTGCGACGCATCCAACAGTTCGTCCTCCAGGCCGGTCACTCGGCGGTCACGCGTCGAAATGTGGCGGCGCCGAACGACACCGTCCGGCTCAGCCGACGTGGCCTGGTAGAAGGGGCGTGCGGCCGGAGCGCGCCAGTCCACGAGGAGGGGAGTGCCGTCCTCCTGCGACAGGGACAGGCGACCCACGTGACGCACCGAGCGATCCACCATGTCGAGACGGCCGAAGACGAGGCGCTCTTCCACGCCTTCGAGGCGGGCGGCCATTTCACCCAGGTGCGCGGACAGGGCCTCGCGTTCAGTCCAGCCCTGTGCGTTACCGACGCCGTGCGTGGCGTGGACGCGCCCCTGGCGCTCGCGGTAGGAGGCCCGCAATGCGTCCAGGCGCTCATACGCGCGGTCGACGAAGTCCTGTTCGGGCAGTGGAAGGTCGGTCGACGACTCATCATGAGTGTTCGTGGCCATGGCTCCTCCTCGATTCTGTGGCCCTCTATTGTCCCCTACTTTTGCCTTCGGCGCTTCCAGTACGTCGGGCGTGTGCGGACTTCGCCCCAAGCTCAAAAACGGCTCCCGAGTGACGAGGCGGGGGCGACGCGGGTACGTTAGACACGAGGTAGAAGCATACGCATGAGGAGGAGACGTGAGTATGAAGGCCACTGACCTGTATGCCGACGGTCCTGCCGCGGGTGCGAAGGCGAAGATTCTCCTCATCCACTTCGATGGGGCGATTGACGCTGGTGCCGCTGGGCGCATGGCGATTGGCCAGCTGCTGCGTTCCCTGCACAACGAGCGGGTCGCCACGTTCGACGCCGATACCCTCATGGACTACCGTTCCCATCGGCCTATTGTGACCGTTGACAACTGGGTGTCCTCCCCGGACATGGTGATGCCCGAAACCGTCCTCGACCTCGTCGAAGACGACATGGGGAACCCGATCCTGGTCCTGCACGGTGCCGAACCCGACGCCCACTGGGAGTCGTTTACCGCCGCGATCCGAGAGATCTGCGAACGCGCGGGCGTGGAAATTACCTTCTCATTGCACGGCGTCCCCTCGGGGGTTCCTCACACGCGTCCCACGCCCGTCCACGTGCAGGCGACCGACGAGTCGCTGTTGCCCCCGGGGTCTGGCGCGATCTCGAATCACATGCAGTTCCCCTCGCCGCTGTCCACGTTCATGCAGATTCGTATGGGACAGCAGGGGATCGGTGGGCTCGCGCTCCTCGGCGCGGTTCCGTACTACATGGCGGACACTGGTTACCCGGCCGCGTCCTCTGCTCTGTTGACCTCATTCGCCAAGTTCGCGGACCTTTCGCTGCCCGTCGGCGACCTCGAGCAAGGTGCTGCGCAGGATCAGGAGAACATCGCCAAGCTCGTCGAAGGCAATCCGGAGATCTCGCATACGGTGTCCGCTCTTGAGGAGCACTTCGATGCGTGGACCGGCGGAACGGGTGCGATTCCGCTGCCTGGCATGGGACAACCTCCGATGACCAGCGGCGACGAGAAAGCACCGAAGGATATTGGCGACGTGATCGAGGCCTACCTCGCGCAGGTCTCCCGTGCCCAGGATGAGGAAATCGAGTCCGTTCAGCGGGCACCGCGCACCGAGGAGTCCGCCGAACCCGCCAAGTCCGACACTATCGAGGATGTACTCGCGCGCGTCGAGGCGCGTCGCAGGGGGCAGGGACCCGGTCCCTCGTCGCCGCGCCACCGCGCCTGAGCGATCCGTGCGTGAGGCGGCGCCGAGCCCAACTCCTGGGCGCGGTGCTCCTGCCCGCGCGCCACGGCCTCGTTAATCGGCCTGAGGATATCCGACCTGCGCGTCCCTGAGAGCGGGCGTTCCCGCCATCCATCGTTCCAGGTCCCGCGGCCGCGTAATGCGGGCGGGCAGTGCCAGCATACGCAGCGCGCGATCGATCTCGTCCACGTCAACGACGCCATCCGCGCAGGCCAGGGCGACGACGTTACCGCGTCTGCCGCCTCGTCCCACCTTCGGATCCTGAACGGACGCGACGAAGGGGAAGACCTCGCACAGGGCGGCTACGTCCTGACGGGCATTAGCAGCGCCACCATGCGCGCAGTTCACCAGGTACACACCCCGTGCCGTCAGCGCAGCGCGTACCCGCTGCGCGTACTCCACGGTGCGCAGATGATCGGGAGTCACCCCGGACGCGAACGCGTCGCGCACGATCACGTCGAAACTTCCCTCGCGCGTCCCGTCGAGGACCACGCGCCCATCGCCCACTCGGATCTTGACCTGGGGTGACTTCGGGATCGGGAAGTGCTCACGTACCTGCTCAGCGAGGAGACGATCAACCTCGACGGCCACGTGACGGGACTGCGGGTGTGACGCCGCCCATGCGCAGGCGAGCGCGCACGCCGCACCACCCACATGCAGCGCGCGAAAACGATCCTGAGCGCCCCACAGGGAAGACACGACAGCGTTCATGTGCTGCATGTACTCGAACTCCAGGTAGGTGGGGTCCGACGTGTCAACCGCGGATGATTCGACGTCACCCAGGAAGAGCGTCGCACGCGGCCCATCCCACCGGATACGCGCCGAGCCGAAATCCGTATCGAAAGAGATGTCGCGTGACGAAGATGAGCGTGCCATGGTGGACACTGTAACCACGAAGACCACACACGGGCACAGGAGGTGACATGTCAAACGCTCCCAGGGATACGCGCGCGAAGCGCGACTGGGGATCGGATGACTCAGCCACCCCGATCCTTCACGTCGACATGGACTCCTTCTTCGCTCAGGTCGAAATGCGCGAGGATCCGAGCCTCGTCGGGCGTCCCATCATCGTTGGGGGGACCTCGGGGCGTGGCGTCGTCACCTCCGCCACCTACGAGGCCCGAGCCCTGGGTGTACGCGCCGGCATGCCGACATCGCGTGCCCGAGCCCTGTGTCCGCACGCGGCGTTCGTCCCCGGCAGTCACGGCCTGTATCGCCGATACTCTCAGGAGGTCATGAGGATCCTCGCGACGATTACGCCCGCGCTCGAACAGGTCTCCATCGATGAAGCGTTCCTGGACGTGTCCGGTGCTCGCCGTCGCCTCGGATCACCCCTGACGATCGCGACCCTCATCCGCTCGAGAATCCGCGAGAGCGTCGGCTTGCCCGCATCCGTTGGCATCGCATCCACGAAATCGGTCGCAAAAATCGCTTCCTCGCACGCCAAACCCGATGGGCTTCTCCTTATCCCTCACCAGGCCACGGTCGACTTCCTCCACGGGCTGCCGGTGGGGGCCCTGTGGGGAGTGGGCGGTCGGACCGCGGCCGTTCTCGATCGCGAGGGTATCGATACGATTGGCGACCTCGCGCACGCGCCTATCGCGCGCCTGACGAAGCTCCTCGGAGTCGCCGCGGCCCATCACCTGCACGATCTTGCGTGGGGGATTGATCCGCGGGCCGTGAGCCCCGCGCGCGCCGAAAAATCGGTCGGCATGGAACGCACCTTCGAGGAGGACGTGCGCTCGCGGGTTCAGATTGAGGAATTCATCCTGGCGGCCTCTCACGATTGCGCGCGCCGACTGCGAGCAGGCGGGGTCGTCGGGTGGACCGTCGGCATCAAGATGCGCGGCGCTGACTTTCATACGATCACGCGCAGCGTGAGCCTCGTGGCACCCACGGACACGGGGCGAGACATCGCCAAGGCCGCGCGCGAGCTCTTTTCGCGCGAGGACATGCCAATCGGCGGGGTGCGCCTCTTCGGTGTGCGCGTGGAGGGTCTGCAGGCGCGCTCCGGGGGAGTGGCGGTCACGTTGGATCGGGACGAGCGGCCGGCCGCCTCGGAGCGCGCGATGGATCAGATCCGCACGAAGTTTGGTGCAGGTGCGCTCGCTCCGGCCACGCTGCTCGGTAAGAAGACGCCCGACCGGCGTTCCTTCGGGGCTGGCGAAGGCGAGGCTACTGGGGCGGTGGTTTCGTCGAAGCGACGAGGCCGGGGTGGGCAAGGGTTGGATGGTGGCGGCAGCGAGGCGCGCCAGGGGACCCTCCTGTAAGGCCAGTTCGTCTCTGACATACCGGACGCGCTAAGCTGTTCGTACTACCCATGTGAAAGGGGCACCCAATGGCTCTCACCGAGTATGAGAAGAAGATCCTCGAGCAGATGGAAGCATCTTTGCGCGAGGAAGACCCGGCGTTGGCCTCACAGATGTCCGCTCCCGTCTCCGAAGAGCCTGAGTCGAAGGCGGCTGAAGGTCCTCGCGCTCCTCGCCGTATTGCCCTTGGCCTGACGGGTGCTGTCCTGGGCATGATTGTGCTGGTTGCTGCTGTGTCCCTGGGGTACTCCGTCGTGTCGATTCTCCTGGGGGTCGTCGGTTTCGCTGTGACGGTAGCCGGAGTGCTCTACGCGTTCTCGAGGCCTTCTGCTCAGGGGCGAGGCGCAGATGAGTCCCGCTCGGCGAAGAAGAATAAGGGCGGCGGCTGGGATTCTTTCATCCAGGATCAGGAGCGACGCTGGGATAACCGCAAGGACGACGACTGACGTCGTCGATCCAAGACTGCCCGGGGAGGGGCGCGCCGGGGATCCGGCGCGCCCCGCCCCTCTGTGCATCGCATGCGCGACACGCTATGAATGTGGGTTCGCAGCGAAAGAGCGTGCGGGGTTGTTGCCGCGCAGCGTGTTTAGTGGCCTTGTTTTTCTTCCCAGGTGTCGGTGTTTGAGACGGTGAGGTGGTCGAGGTAGAAGGGGCCGGTCGTTTCCGTTGTGGTGACGAGGCCGTTGATGGTTTGGGTTTCTCCGGTGAAGGGGTTGGTGGCCGTGCCGCTCCACGTGGTGGTCAGGGTGATGGTGCGGGTGGCGTCGGGGTAGGGGCCGTCAAAGCGTGAGCGCCACCCGTTGGGCGGGGTGTAGTAGTGGCGGATGAGCCTAGGGTCCTTGTTCAGGTCCATGCCCTTCTCGTATGGCATTCCCTGGTAGGCGGTGATGGTGTGTGGGGTGCCGTCACCCCAGTCCCATTCGTAGTTGGTGGCTTTCAGGGTGATGGTGATGTCGTGGCCCAGCAGGTTGATCGTGTGGGTCTGTGTGGGGTGGGTGGCTGCCACGATCGTGGGAATGTACTTGTTCGTGAACGACACCTTCGACGGCCGCTTATGCAAACCCGCACCGTCAGCGTGGATCGTCGTGGCTGCGTAGTACAGAATCTCGCGCGTGGTTGGCGTCCACCCCGATTCACCAGTTTTGGGGAAGACAGGACGACATGCATATAGTGCGGTACTTCCGTCTGACTGAATGCCCTCGTGTCCTTTTCCGTCACAATTTCTATCTGCCATGGCAGTCACTGCATCAGGACTCGCAATGGCAGAATTTGATTGCCGAATTGTGTCATCAGCTGGTGACTCATTACTAGGCTGAGTACTTCCGCTATATTGTCTGATGACCTGCTTAAGGAGAAAATCAATCGCGTCATCATGCGCATCTGTGTCATAGAAGGGAGGGGGAGTAACTTCCTCCGCGTGCGCTGTGTGCGCACCGACTGTAAACAGGAGTGGAGCGATAGTTGCCGATATGATAAATTGAAAGAATTTCTCACGCATTTGTCTTTTCCATTCCCGCCTGGGTTACAACCCATTGGTCATTATTCCATGTCATCACTAGTGCAAAAATGGAATGGTATTGCTGATCGTGAACATAAATGTTCTTATTCTGGCAAATCGTTCCATCCGACGAGTTGATAGCTAACACAACTGTCACTGTGCCAGGTACATTCTCGTCACCTGCTAATTCCGTGGGCTCAAGCTTGAGAACGTGCTCCACGACGGAACTATTGTTAAATACCCATCCATCACCGTAGATATCGCTGATCCTCTGCGTAACCTCATGTGCGAACTTTGAGTCACTATCAGACATATCTACCAGTGGCCGTGTATCTCCTGTATTCCACGCATAAACCATGAGCGCGAGGTAGTGTTCTGCGGCTGCTTCTGCTCCTCGTTCGGTGTTTTCCTTTGCTTCCTCAGGCAGCTCAGGCTTGGTGTAGGTGTCTGCCGCAAACTGAGCTGGCCGCACGAGGACGCCGTCGGGGCCGATCTGGTAGCCACCCGACATTGCTGCCTCGCCCGAGGCCGACGGGGACGCGGTGGGTGCGGGCTGAGTGGCGGGGGTCGTGGCCGCGACGCTGGGTTTCTCGCCCCAGGCCCTCCACCAGCCTTCGGCGACGCCGTTGATGTAGACAGCGAAGATGGCTCCTGCGGCGAGGCACACGTAGACCACGCGCATCGTCCAATAGAACGGCTCGACGTGCAGCCAGGCCTGGGCGCGCTCCCGCATGCCTCTGGGATGCGCGCGCGTGGCCTGGTGCTCAGTATCGGCCTCGAGCCCTGATTCCTGCAGTGCGGCGTCGCGCCGCAGCTGATCCTCGTCCTCGGTGTCGAGGTGGTCGAATAATGGTGGAACCGTCATGGCGTTGTACTCCTCCACGGTGAGGTGCCCTGCAGCGTACCCCCGTCCTTGGAGGCGCGCCCTACTGTTTCAGGGTACGCGCAGAACCAGCACGAAACACTAAGAATGCTGCGCAACCATCACGCACATCCTCCCACCCACATTCCCGAAACCGCACGAACGTGCATGCGAGCTGGGGGTAGAGCTGCCCAGTATGTGGTTGATGCGATTGGTGAGCGTTTCGGAACGACCGGAACCGATCTGAATGATGGTTTGGCGCAACTCTACGGAGATCCTTGGGAGGCTCTGCGGTTCTCCCCGCCCTGCTCCTCGGGCGCTCCCCACCCTCCTCCCCGGGGTTCCTCACCTTCCTCTCTACGCCCCTCCCCGGCGTTCCCCACCTTCCTCTCTACGCCCCTCCCCGGCGTTCCCCACCTTCCTCCCTACGCCCCTCCCTGGCGTTCCCCACCGTCCTCCCCACGGTGCTCCACTGGGTGTTGCTTGTTGCCGCCCCCTTCGTTTCAAGTGCTCGATAAGCGTTGAAATTCCAATGAAAATGCGTGGGAGACGCGGGTGGTTGGCTCGCGGTGTGGGCAGTGGGTGGGAACGTATGGCTCCGGATGTGTGCAAGATTTCCCCCACTTTTCTCCACTCGATATTTTCCTTGAAAAGAAGCCGTTTGACGCCTCTGTTTTTTACGCCACGCCGGAAGTTCCTGTGTAAACATGGGGGGTGGTGGGTTAAAGTGGGGGAAAGTTCCGAACAAGGGAGGGTGGTGACATGTTCCTCGGTACGTACGAGCCCAAGCTCGACGACAAGGGCCGCATGTTTCTGCCCGCGCGCTTTCGCGAGGACATGGAGGGCGGCATCGTCCTCACTCGCGGTCAAGAGCACTGCATCTATGCGTTCCCTGCCGCGGAATTCGAGAGCATGACCGCGGAACTGCGCCGCGCGCCCCTGTCGTCCAAGCAGGCGCGTGACTGGATCCGCGTGATGCTCTCGGGAGCCTACAAGGAGATCCCGGACAAGCAGGGGCGCATCAGTGTTCCCGCGGACTTGCGTGCATACGCCGGTCTGGGTCGCGAACTCGCCGTCATCGGTGCGGGATCGCGAGCTGAAATCTGGGATGCCTCGGCCTGGCGCGAGTACCTCGCCGTCCAGGAAGAGGTCTTCTCCAATACAGCAGAAGAGATCATCCCCGGGATGTTCTGACCCGTGCTCTCAGGTCTCCGCCCGCTGTTCCGACATCACTTCCCCGGTGGCGGAGCACGGTGGGGGACCTGGAAGCACGGATTGAACACCCAGAACACGACAGTCGGCACGCGAAAGGAGGCACGACATGGTGGACACATCGCAGGCGGTGCACGATTCGTCGCGCCCCGCAAGCGAGCGGCACGTACCTGTGCTCCTCGCCGAGTGCCTCGACATGCTGGCTCCCGCGATCCAGCACCCCGGCGCGGTCCTCGTGGATGGCACGCTGGGCATGGGTGGTCACACGGAAGGGGCGCTTGAGCGCTTCGAGGATCTGACGGTTATTGGTATTGATCGAGACCCTCAGGCGATTGACCTCGCCTCCGAGCGCCTCGAGCGTTTCGGGACACGCTTCCGTGCGGTCCACACCACCTACGACAACATCGACGAGGCGGTGACAGACCAGCTGGGGCCGGGGGCGCGCGTCGACGGCGTCCTCATGGACCTGGGAGTGTCCTCCCTGCAGCTGGACGAGGCTGAGCGCGGGTTCGCGTACTCCAAAGATGCGCCGCTCGACATGCGAATGGATTCGACCACCGGACCGAGCGCCGCTGACCTGCTCGCCACGGCCTCGGAAGGCGAACTCATCCGGATCCTGCGCACGTACGGCGAAGAGAAATTCGCGCCGCGTATCGCCCGGCTCATCATCCGACGCCGCGACACCGCGCCCATCACCCGCACTGGTGAACTCGTGGACATCATCCGTGAGGCTATCCCGGCCCCCGCGCGACGTACCGGTGGCAACCCGGCGAAGCGTACGTTCCAGGCGCTGCGTGTGGCTGTCAATGACGAGCTGACAATCTTAGAACGCGCTCTGCCGAGAGCCCTCGCCAGCTTGAGGGTGGGCGGGCGCCTGGTGGTGGAGTCCTACCAGAGTCTCGAGGACCGGATAGTCAAGGACGTGCTGCGTCGCGGGTCGACCAGCAGTGCTCCACCCGGTCTGCCGATCATCCCTGACGAGATGGCTCCCAGCCTGCGCCTGCTGACAAAGGGCGCGAACAGGGCCGACCAGGCCGAACAAGACCACAACCCCCGATCCGCTTCCGTGCGACTGCGCGGCGCGGAGCTCATCCGCGAATGGAAGGACCTCTCATGAGTGCAGCAACCGCGAAGGCACGTCCCGCAGCGCGCCCCGAACTGCGCCGCGAGGAGGCCCACGAGCTGCGTATCGTCGAGGGCACCCGTCCTCGCCGCTCGGTTGCAGCGATCCTCATGCTCTTCGTCGCCGTCGCGCTGGCATCCGTCGTGACGTCGATGGTCCTCAACACGCGCATGGCCCAGACCTCGTTTGAGATCCGTGAGCAGCAGCTGGTTCTCAATGAGCTGGAGGCGCAGTCGTGGACGATGCGAGCGGAACTGGATCGTAAGGCCTCGCCGACGGAGCTAGAGAAGGCCGCGAAGGCGAACGGCATGGTGCCCGCGGGCAAGTCGGGCTTTATTACCCTCGAAACCGGCAGCGTCGAGGCTGGGACTCCCGCGAAGTAACTCGGAAGGCGAGTACCTATGGATACCGTCATCACGCGTTCGCGATGGATCGTGGGCATCCTCGTTGGTGCCCTGTGTATCTGTGGCGTGCGTCTGGTTCAGCTGCAGATTATCGAGGGACCATCATTGGCGGCCCAGGGGCAGCGCGTGCGTACCTCTTCGACGGAGGTCGCCGCTGCGCGTGGCACGATTACCGATGCCACGGGTGTCGTCCTGGCGAACTCCATCCAGACGTACGACATCGCGGTGAACCAGGTGAATATCCGCTCTTTCGTCCACCGTGATGATGATGGTAACGAGGTCGGCCGTGGGCCCGCGGAGGCCGCGCGCCTTCTGGCCCCCATCCTTGGTATGAATGAGGCGGAGCTTGGCGGCATGATGCTGGGCGATTCCACCTACGTGTACATCAAGCGCAACGTGGATGCCGTGTCCTACCGTGAGATTCGCAAGCTCGATATTTACGGGATCGAGTGGGAGTCTGTCTTCGAACGTGAGTACCCCAATGGCAATGTCGCTGCGCCCGTCATTGGGACGGTCAACGCCGAGGGACAGGGGTCTTCGGGCATGGAGGCGCAGTTCGACGCACTGCTGACGGGTACCCCGGGCGCACAAGCCTTCGAGATCGCGCCTAACGGTGCCGTGATGCCGGGCGGTAAGAAGACCACTGTTGAGCCGAAGAACGGCGGCAATGTGGAGCTTACACTCCACGCTGACCTGCAACATCAGGTCCAGGAACTGCTGGATGCGCGAGTGACGAAACACCAGGCCGACTGGGGTGCAGTCGTCATCGAGGACGTGGCGACAGGTCATGTGCTGGTGATGGCGGATTCGAACTCCAAGGAGCCTGACAACGCGAACCCTCAGAAGGTGCACGCGGTTCAGGACGCATTCGAGCCCGGCTCCGTGGGCAAGCTCGTGACCGTGGGGGCGGCCCTCAATCAGGGGACGATCACGCCGACGAGTGTCTTCCAGGTGCCCTACGCGCTGGATCTTCCCGACGCGGGTGGTCCTATCACCGACTTTCACGAGCATGGCGGCGAGACTCTGACGGCGACGGGCGTTCTGGCGGAGTCGTCGAACACGGGTACTGTCCTGATCGGCCAGACGATGAGCGACGACCAGCGTTACGCGATGATGCGCGCTCTCGGGTTCGGCGAGGAGACGGGCGTCGAGCTGCCCGGCGAGTCCGCCGGTCTGCTGCGCAGTGCGGATCAGTGGCAGGGCCGTGACCGCTATGTGACGATGTTCGGTCAGGCGTACGCGATTACCGCGATGCAGGAGGCCTCGGCGCTCGCCACGATCGCGAACGGGGGAGTGCGCATCGCGCCTCACATTGTGAAGTCGTGGACGAACGCGGATGGAACAGTTGAGGTGCCACAGGGTAGTCAGCCTGTCCAGGCCATGGATGCGTCGGCGGCCTCGCAGCTGGTCACGATGATGGAATCCGTCGTCGAGGACGATCTGGGTACCGCTGGTGCCGCGAAGGTGCCCGGCTACCGCGTGGGTGTGAAGACCGGTACCGCTGAGACGATCATCGATGGTGCGTCCGGCCTCGTCTCCACGACTGCGGGCATTATTCCCGCGGATGCGCCGCGCCTCGCGATCGCCGTCGTGCTGTACAACCCGAGGGTGGCGTCGGTCTCATCTGATTCCTCGGCACCGCTGTTTGGCGACATTGCGCGCACCGCTGTCGGCAACCTGGGTATCCCCGCCTCCACGTCGTCCGCTAACCTGTATCCGACGACGCCGTGAGTCTGAAGGAGTAGAACATGCAGACGACAGCACAATGGATTGCTGAGGCAGTGTCGGGTCGCCTGGTCGGCCCCGATGTACTCGTGACAGGCCCGGTGGTCACCGACTCGCGCGAAGCAGCCGAGGGATCGCTCTACATCGCACGTCGCGGTGAGGCCGCCGACGGGCATACGTTCGTTTCGGGGGCGGTGGCACGCGGTGCTGTTGCCGTTATTGTCGAACACGAGGTCGACGAGGCAGTGGCCCAGATCGTCGTGGATGATTCGACCGTGGCGCTCGGTGCTCTGGCACACGCGCACGTCGAGAAGCTGCGCAGAGGGGGAGACCTCGACGTCATCGCGATGACGGGCTCCGTGGGTAAGACGACGACGAAGGACCTGCTGGCGCAGATCATGAGCGAGGACGGGCCGACGGTGGCTCCCAAGCTCTCATTCAACAACGAGGTTGGCCTGCCGCTGACGGTGCTTCTGGCCGATGAATCGACGCGCCACCTCGTCCTCGAGATGGGCGCATCTGGTCCCGGTCACATCACCTATCTGACCAATATCGTCTCCCCGGACGTTGCCATCGAGCTGTGCGTCGGACACGCGCACGTGGGCGGCTTCGGTGGTTTTGAAGGTGTTGCCGCCGCGAAGGCGGAACTCATCAAGGGGATGCGTCCGGGAGGCCCCGTCATTCTCAACGCTGACGATCCGAACGTCGAGGCCATGGCGCCGCTGGCGACGGGTGAGGTCATCCGCTTCTCCGCCTCGGGTGATCCCCGCGCCGATGTGCGGGCGATCGACGTGCAGCTTGACCGCGCTGACCGCGCTTCCTTCACCCTCGTGGCACCGCAGGGCGAGGCCCACGTTGACCTGAAGATCGTGGGTCGCCACCACGTGGCCAACGCTTTGGCGGCTGCCGCCGGTGCCCTGACGCTCGGCGTCAGCTTGGAGAAGGTGGCTACCGTTCTGTCGAATGCGCGTGCGCTGAGTCCCCACCGCATGGACGTTCATGAGCTCACGGTTGAGAGCACGGCAATCACCCTCATCGACGATTCCTACAACGCGAACCTGGACTCGATGCGTGCCGGGATCACCGCGCTGGCCTCGATCGGCTCGGACGTGCAAACCATTGCCATTCTCGGTGAAATGCTGGAGCTGGGCGATGACTCGCAGTCACTGCACGAGCAGGTGGGAACCATGATCGAGGACGCGGGCGTGGACACACTCATTGGCCTGGGGGCGGACGCCCACTACTATTTGGAGGGTGCCCCGGGTGTGGCCCACCGTGAGGTCGCGTCGGATCCTGAGCAGGCTGCGCGCCTGGCGATCGAACATGCCGAGGATGGTGCCGTCATCCTGGTCAAAGGCTCCTACGGGTCACATTCGTGGCAGGTCGCAGATATCCTGCGAGAGAAGGGAACGAACCGGTGATTGGACTTATCTCGGCGTTCATCATCGCCATGGCGCTGTCGGTGATGTGTACGCCGCTGCTCATCCGCTTCCTGGTGTTGCACCAGTACGGCCAGTTCATCCGCCAGGACGGTCCGACCCAGCACCTGACCAAGCGCGGCACGCCCACAATGGGCGGTGTCGTCATCATCCTGGCGACTGTGGTGGCCTGGCTGATTGGTTCGCTGGTCGCCGGTGCCGGACCGTCGTGGTCCGGCCTGCTCCTCGTGTTCCTGTTTGTGGGCTTGGGCGTTATTGGCTTGCTCGATGACGGCATCAAGATTATGCGCCAGCGTTCTCTCGGTCTGCATCCGTCGGGCAAGATCATCGGTCAGGTTGCCGTTGCATCGCTCTTCGCGCTGGGCACTCTCATCATGCCGAACGAGTTCGGCGAATACGCCGGAACACTCGAGATTTCCTTTGCGCGCCCCACAGCTCTGACGTTGGGCTTTGCGGGGCTCGGCGTGGGTGTCGTCCTGTATCTGATCTGGACGAACCTCATCGTGACGGCATGGTCGAATGCGACGAACCTGACGGATGGCCTGGACGGTCTGGCTGCGGGTGTGTCCATCTTCGTGTTCGGTGCCTACACATTCATCACGTACTTCCAGCGAATTCAGGCGTGCACGCAGCTCGGGGCGAATCAATCGAATTGCTACTCGACGCGTGACCCCCTTGACCTTGCGATTTTCTGTGCCGCTCTGATTGGCGCTCTGGCGGGTTTCCTGTGGTGGAATGCCTCGCCTGCTCAGATCTTCATGGGCGACACGGGTGCTCTCGCGCTCGGTGGCGCTGTCGCCGGCCTGTCGATGCTCACGCAGACGGAGCTGCTCGCCGTCATTGTCGGCGGCCTGTTTGTCGCCGTTGTTCTCTCGGATGTCATCCAGATTGGCGTCTTCAAAGCCACCGGTAAACGTGTCTTCCGGATGGCACCCCTCCACCATCACTTTGAGCTGCTTGGTTGGAAGGAAGTCACGATCGTGATCCGTTTCTGGCTCATTGCCGCGATTGTTGCGGTTGCCGGTGCGGGTATCTTCTACGCGGAGTGGGTGTCGCGTCGATGAGTCGTCTCGCTGCTGTTGTCGGTTGGGGTAAGTCCGGTCAGGGTGCGGCGGGCGCGTTGCTCGCCCGCGACTGGCAGGTGCGCGCGTTTGATGCGCGCGGTGGACAGTCGCTGTTCTTCGATGATGTCGCTGACGTTGAGGTCTGTGTTCAGGAGGATCCGAACGCCCTGGCCAGTGCGATCGTCGAGGCTGGCCCCGACCTCGTCGTCGTGTCGCCGGGTATACCCGCTCACCACCCGGTATTCCGAGCCTGCGAGGATGCTGGTATCGACCTGTGGGGAGAGGTGGAACTCGCCTGGCGTCTGCAGGAGGAGGGGCCGCACGCGGGTCGCCCGTGGTTGACGGTGACCGGCACGAACGGCAAGACCACCACCGTGGGTATGCTCGGTGAGATCCTGCGCAGCGCGGGCGTGAAGGTCGAAGAGGTCGGTAACATCGGCACTCCGATCACGCGCGCGATCGACTCCGATGCCGAGGTGTTTGCCGTCGAGCTGTCCAGCTTCCAGCTACACACGGCCTACACGGTCTCACCCCTGGCGTCGGTGTGTCTCAACGTGGATGCGGATCACTTGGACTGGCATGGTAGCGTCGAGGCCTACGCGGCGGATAAGGCTCGCGTGTACGAGAACACGGTGAAGGCCTGCGTCTATCCGGCATCCGATCGCACGGTCGAGGCCATGGTGGAGAACGCCGACGTCGTTGAGGGTGCGCGCGCCATCGGTGTGACGCTCGGTGCCCCGTCGGTGTCGCAGTTTGGCGTTGTTGAGGGACTTCTCGTCGACCGCGCGTTTGTGGAGAATCGCGCTCGTCAGGCGGTTGCCCTCGCACACGTCTCTGACCTGTCGGGTGCCTACGGGCCCCACCCGTCGGCTGCTGCTTTGAGTGATGCGCTGGCCGCTGCCGCTCTCGCGCGAGCGTACGGCGTCGAGCCCGAGGCCGTGGAGGCGGGGCTTCGCTCCTTCCATCCTGCTGGGCACCGCCGCGCGGTCATCGCCCATGCGGCGGATCTGACCTGGGTGGACGACTCGAAGGCGACGAACGCGCATGCTGCGCGGGCCTCGCTCGCAGGCCTGCCTCCGCGCAGCGCGATCTGGATTGTCGGTGGAGACGCAAAGGGGCAGGATTTCACGGAGCTCATCAAGCAGGTTGAGCCGATCCTGCGCGGTGTCGTCGTCATCGGCGAGGATCGCCGTGCCCTGGTCGCCGCGCTGTCCGCCGAGGCACCGCAGGTCCCGTTCGTGGAGGTCGATGGACACGAGGATTG
The DNA here is from genome assembly GCF_041432835.1 of Pauljensenia sp. 20925_1_27. NCBI lineage: Bacteria > Bacillati > Actinomycetota > Actinomycetes > Actinomycetales > Actinomycetaceae > Pauljensenia > Pauljensenia sp. 20925_1_27. The sequence continues at coordinate 23,607 of NZ_JAPWAH010000008.1, read as the reverse complement.
GATGTTCTCGGTCGTGAACGAGGCCGTGGCGCTGTCCATGCCGGGTGACACTGTTGTGCTTGCCCCTGCGTGCGCGTCCTGGGATCAGTTCGATAACTACGGCCAGCGCGGCGAAGCGTTCGCGGATGCGGTCTCGCGCCTGGCCGCCCAGTGGGGGAGCACCGGTGCCGACGAATAAGCGCGGATGGCACATTCCTACCGTCACGCTGCCTCGGATCCGCTTCGGCTCCGGTCAGGAGCGGGAAGAAAGCCCGGTGATGACGTACTATCTGGTCGTCCTGCCGGCTATCGTCCTGTCGGTTTTCGGCCTCGTCATGGGGTTTTCCGCGCAGACGGTCACGTCGATCGCGCAGGGGGAGAACCCCTACACGGCGTATGCCCGTCCTCTGCTGATTATCGTTGTCTCGCTGCTGATCGCGATGGTCGTGCAGCTGGTGCCGCAGCGGTGGTTTGTCTTCATCGCACCGGTGATGTTCGTGGGTGCACTTGGCTTCCAAACGCTGGTGCTCAGTCCGCTTGGCCGGTCGGAGGGCGGTAACGCGAACTGGGTGAAGCTTGGGCCGATCATGGCCCAGCCGTCGGAATTCCTGAAGCTTGCGCTTATTGTCTTCTTGGCGCTGATGGTCTCGAAGTCAGCGTCGAAGCGCTGCGACCTGCGTACGATGGCGGTTGCCGTTGGCCTGCCGATTCTCGTTGCGCTGGGTGCGGTCATGCTCGGTCGAGACATGGGTACCGCGATGGTTGTTGCGGTGGGTGCTCTGGGGGCTATGTGGGTTGCAGGCTTGCCCAAGCGCTGGTTCGGCGGCCTCGTCATGATCGCGGTCCCAACGTTGGTGCTCTTGGTTCTGTCGAATCCGACCCGTATTCGTCGTATCCTTGCGATCCTGCCGGGCACGTCGAAGGGACCGGACGAGTCCGCTCCCGAACAGATTGACCACTCGCTGTGGGCGCTGGGTTCGGGCGGCCTGACAGGCCTCGGCCCGGGCGCGTCGCGCGAGAAGTGGAATTACCTGCAGGCGGCGCACACGGACTTTATTTTCGCGATCGTCGGCGAGGAATTCGGCCTGTTCGGTACGCTCGCCGTCCTCGTGTGCCTGGGTCTGCTGGTGTGGGGCATGATCCGAGTCGCACGGGGGACCTCGGACCTGTTCGTCGTCGCCGTGTCCTCGGGCGTCGCCTCGTGGATTGGGGTGCAGACGATCATTAACGTTCTATCGGTGACGGGCCTTGGCCCGGTCATCGGTGTTCCACTGCCGCTCGTGTCCTACGGCGGATCGTCCTTCCTGTTTACTATCACCGCTGTCGCTGTTGTGGCGTCGTTCGCGCGCGCCCGCGCCGGTATGCGGATGATCGGTCGACCGGACGAGGCATCGGCGGGGCGTGACCCCCGCGTGGCGCCCCGCAGGCGCGCGGCTCGCTAAACTGGGGCTAGGCACGCGTAAAGGAGGCGCTTATGGTCAAGGTTGTGATGGCTGGCGGCGGGACCGCCGGTCACGTGAATCCTCTGCTGGCGACGGCGGCACAGCTGCGTGAGAGCGGTGCGGAGGTCGTGGTTTTGGGGACAGCGGCTGGTTTGGAATCGGATTTGGTTCCGGCTGCCGGTTTCCCGTTGGTGGAGATTCCTCGCGTGCCGTTGCCGCGTCGCCCTTCCCTCGCGTTCTTCACGCTGCCGTCGCGGTTCTCTGATGCGGTGAAGCGGTGTGCTTTGGCTTTGGAGGGCACCGACGTCCTCGTGGGCTTTGGTGGCTACGTGTCGACGCCCGCATACATTGCTGCCAAGCGCGCAGGCGTTCCGATCGTCATTCACGAGCAGAATGCCCGCCCCGGCCTCGCGAATAAGGTGGGTGCTCGCAATGCTGCAGTTGTGGCCTTGACGTTCCCGTCGACGCCGCTTCAGGCTCGCCGCGGTGAGACGGTTGTGACTGGGCTCCCGCTGCGTGCGGCGATTGCTGACTTGGCGAGCCGTCGCGGGGATGCGGCTGGTGCCGCGCAGGCGCGCCGTGAGGCCGCTGAGCGCCTAGGGGTGAACCCCGATGCTCCGACGCTCCTCGTCACGGGTGGCTCGCTGGGCGCGCTGCACGTGAACGAGTCGATGACCGGCGCTGCAGACGCTCTGCCTGAGGGCGCGCAGGTCGTGCACCTGACGGGCCGTGGGAAGGACGAGCCTGTGCGCGCCGCTGTTGAGGCTGCGGGGTGCTCGGATCGCTGGCACGTCATCGATTACCTCACGACGATGGAGGATGCGCTGGCGGTTGCGGACCTCGTCGTGTGTCGGTCGGGCGCGGGAACAGTGGCGGAGATGGAAGCCCTTGGGCTTCCCTGCATCTACGTGCCGCTGCCGATTGGTAACGGCGAGCAGCGTCTCAACGCAGCGGATCACGTCGCTGCGGGTGGGGCGCAGCTGATCGACGACAAGGACTTTACGGCGGACTTCGTGCGTTCCAATGTCTTCCCCCTGCTGGGTTCTGCCCGCCTGGCAGACATGGCGGCTGCTTCGCAGTTGCTGGGACGTGCGGGTGCTGCGCGTGCACTGGCTGATGTGGCCCTGGAACAGGTGAAGGAGAGCGGCCGTGAGTGAGCCGACGCTGCAGGATCGTTTCCATCTGATTGGTATCGGAGGCGCCGGCATGAGCGTCGTCGCCGAGCTGCTGGCATCGCGTGGCGCGATCGTGGAAGGCTCAGACCGCGAGGATTCTGCGGTTCTTGAGCACCTGCGTTCCGTCGGCGTGCGCGCGTTCGTCGGGCACGATGCTTCGCACGTGGATCCGACCTCGGTGGTCGTCGTGTCGACTGCTATCCGCGAGAACAACCCTGAGCTGGCGATTGCTCGTGAGCGCGGTCAGCTGGTGATTCACCGTTCGCAGGCTCTCGCGCTGGCGGCTACCGGTATGCGTTTCATCGGCGTGGCCGGAGCGCACGGGAAGACGACGACGTCCGGCATGCTGGCGATCGGACTGTCGGCCTGTGGGCTGGATCCGTCCGTAGCGGTGGGTGGCGTTCTGCCCCAGCTGGGGACCGGCGCGCACCTGGGTGGCGGCGATATTTTCGTCGCTGAGGCCGACGAGTCGGATGGCTCGTTCCTGAACTATTCTCCGGCGATCGAGATCGTGACGAACGTTGAGCCCGATCACCTGGATCGCTACCATTCGCGCGAGGAGTTCGAGCAGATCTTCGTTGAGTTCGCGCGCCGTATGGTTCCCGGGGGCCTGTTGGTAACGTGCGCCGAGGATGAGGGTGCGTGTCGCCTCGCGGACGCGGCCCTCGCCGAGGGGCTGCGCGTCGTGACCTACGGGCGTGCGGATCGCTCGCTACGCGATCCTGATGTCGTGATTTCGGACGTGCGCGTTGAGGCTCACGGGGCCGGTGCGTCCGTGACGTGGGGGCCGCGCAGTGCGTCACTGGCGCTGAGCGTCCCCGGCGAACATAATGTGCTCAATGCGACGGCCGCGTGGGTGGCAGGCATCGAGTGTGGGCTGGAGCCCCAGGCCATTGCCGACGGCCTGGGCGAGTTCACGGGTGCGGCCCGTCGTTTCGAGGCCCGCGGCCAGGTTGGTACGCGCCGTCTCTTCGATGACTACGCGCATCACCCGACCGAGGTGGAGGCCGCGATTCGCGAGGCACACGTCGTCGCCGGCGATGGCGAGGTGAGTGTGGTCTTCCAGCCGCATCTGTACTCGCGCACGCGCATTTTCGCGCAGCGCTTCGCACAGGCATTGTCGGGCGCGGATCATGTCGTCCTGGCGGGTATCTACGGTGCTCGCGAGGACCCGCAGCCCGGTGTTGACTCCTCGTTGATTTCGTCGCGCATCGAGGGTGCGTCCTACGTCGAGGACATGCACGAGGCTGCCCGCCTGGCTGCGTCACTGACCCCTGAGGGCGGTGTGTGCGTCACGATGGGCGCCGGTTCGATCACTCGCTGCGCATCCGATGTGCTGGATGAGTGGAAGCGAATGGAGGCATGAGGCCGCCTTCGCCGAGGCGTCCGGGGGGTGCTCGATCTCGTGAAGAGCGCTCGCCGCGCGCGGGGAGGGTGGGTTCCTCGCGCGCCTCGTCTTTCGACGAGATCATCGCTCCGACGCCCGAGGACGAGGGCACGAGCGAGGCCGAGGCAGCGAAGCGACGTCCCGTGTCGCTCGTGGAGCGCCGTCACGCTCACTCGGCGGTTGATCGGCCCATGCCCGTCGCTGATGCCGCGTCATTGCTCGGAGGCGAGGAGGCAACGGACCTGGGGGACAGGCTCCGTGAGCGTCACCGTGCGCGTCGCATGCTCCTCGTGCGTCGTATCGCGCTCACAGTCGTGACGCTTGCCGTCGCTGGCGGTGCCGTGTGGGTCGCGTTCTTCTCACCGGTCTTCGCCTTCTCTTCTTCCGCGGTCGTGGTTTCGGGCGAAGACGGGACACTCGTCACAGCTGACTCTGTGCGCTCATCGATTGCGTCATTCGAGGGAGTGCCGCTGACGCGACTGAACACGTCTGCAGTTGCCCGCGCCGTCGAATCGAACGTCGCAGTGCGCTCGGCGACCGTGACGAGGCGCTGGCCGACAAGCCTGCGCATCTCGGTGACTATGCGCACCCCGCTGGCCGTGGAGGCTGTTTCCGGCGGCTACCAGTTGGTGGACGATCAGGGCGTGGCGTTCCAACAGGTCGCCGATGCGGGATCCTATCCGTTGGTGACCCTGCCCGAAGACCGCAGCGTCGGTGCCGCCGATATCGCGTCGGCGCTCGGCGCTCTGGACGACGAAACACGCTCGCAGGTAGCGACTGCCACGTCGACGGGGGCGCAGGTGAGTTTCACGCTGAAGGGTGGGCAGAGTGTCAAGTGGGGAACGAATGCGGATGCCCCTCAGAAGGCTCGCGTGCTCGCTACTTTGCTGGCGAATGTGAAGGCGACGACCTACGACGTGTCATCGCCGAATCACCCTGTGACCAGTTAAGCCTTCATTATTGTCCGCGTGTTGGCTTGAAGGATCGCGCGTGGACCCCTAATTTCTTTCCGACACGAAGCACGTTAAACATCAACCTTCAACTAAAGGTTGAGGGTCTGATGCAAGGGAGACATCCATGGCGACACCGCAAAACCACCTGGCAGTGATCAAGGTCGTCGGCGTCGGCGGCGGCGGAGTTAACGCCGTGAACCGAATGATCGAGGTCGGCCTCAAGGGCGTTGAGTTCATCGCGGTCAACACTGACGCGCAGGCTCTGCTCATGTCTGACGCAGAGACGAAGCTCGACATCGGCCGCGAACTCACGCACGGCCTCGGAGCCGGCGCGGACCCCGCAGTCGGCCGTAAGGCTGCCGAGGACCACATCGAGGAAATCACTGCTGCGCTTGAGGGCGCGGACATGGTTTTCGTGACCGCTGGTGAGGGCGGTGGCACGGGTACGGGTGCGGCCCCTGTTGTTGCCAAGATCGCTCGCGACGCGGGTGCCCTGACCGTCGGTGTCGTGACCCGCCCCTTCTCCTTCGAGGGTAACCGCCGTGCGGCTCAGGCCGAGGGTGGTGTCACGACCCTGCGCGAAGAGGTCGACACCCTGATCGTCATCCCGAACGACCGTCTTCTGGAAATCTCCGACGCGAACATCTCCGTTCTCGATGCCTTCCGTGCTGCCGACCAGGTTCTCCTGTCGGGCGTTCAGGGCATCACTGAGCTGATTACGACTCCGGGTCTCATTAACGTGGACTTCAACGATGTCAAGTCCGTCATGAAGGATGCGGGTTCGGCTCTCATGGGTATTGGCGCCGCGACCGGCGAAGATCGTGCTCTGCGCGCCGTCGAGAGCGCGATCTCCTCGCCGCTGCTTGAGGCTTCGATCGACGGTGCGCATGGCGTCCTCATGTTCTTCCAGGGTGGCTCGGACCTCAGCCTCCAGGAAGTCTTCGCGTCCTCGCAGCTTGTGCGTGAGGCCGCGCACCCCGAGGCGAACATCATCTTTGGTAATGTCATCGACGATGCTCTCGGCGATGAGATTCGTGTCACCGTTATCGCCGCTGGCTTCGACGACGTGGCCGATGCTCAGATGTCGCGTCCTTCCGCCGCCCGCGTTGCAGCCCCCGTTGCTCAGCAGCGTCCCGCCGCCCCCGAGGCAAAGGCGCCCGCCGCTGAGACGACACGCATTAGCCAGGTGTCGACGCGCCGTCCCCAGCATCGCGCGAACGTCGCCGCTCCTGTGCGCGAGGCCGCACCGGCTCCTGTTGAGGCGCCCGCCGCGGTGGAGTACGAGGAGTCTGAGTCTGAGCACTCCTTTGAGGTGCCTCGCATCTACCCCGAGGCCCCCGAGAAGGAAGAGCTGGATATTCCGCCCTTCCTGCGCTGATGACTGACATTGCTTGGGCCGGTGCCCGGGTTCACCTCACCGAGGTGGACCCGGGCACCGGTGCGCTTTGTGGCAATGTCGGATTGCATGTGGGGGATGATCCGTCCCTCGTACGCGAACGACGGCGCGCTCTTGCGGAGGCGCTGGGACGCGACGTCGTTTGGATGGATCAGACGCACTCGACTCGGGTCGAGTTCCTGCGGATGTGCGGTGGCGTTCCCTGGAGCGTGGAGCGCGGCGATGCGCTTGAGCAGCCAGCAGCGGGGGAGTGGGGACCCGTCGATGCTGACGGGATCATCATTGACGCCCGCGGGCGGGCGGATGCTCCTGGTCTCGCCGTGCAGACCGCGGACTGTTTGCCGGTCGTTTTCTCTGCCGCATCCGGGCGGATTGTCGCTGCTGTCCACGCGGGCAGGCGTGGGCTCCTCGGAGGGATACTCACTCGTGCCGCGCAGCGCATACGTGCTGTCGTTGACGGTCCTGTGGATGCCCTCATCGGTCCGGCTATCTGCGGACGATGCTACGAGGTGCCCGCGGACATGGCCGCGGCGAGTGAGCGCTCGATGCCGGGGATCCGCAGCCTGACGTCGTGGGGAACACCGGCTCTCGATCTTCCTCGCGCCGCCGCCGCATCTCTCATCGAGCTGGGTGTTCGGGTCGATGTCGATGACCGGTGCACGCTCGAAGACTCTGGCTTGTTTTCCTATCGCGCTGACTCCTCGTGCGGACGTCAAGCGCTCATTATCGTGCCTGCCTGAGAGCGAGCGGGTGCCCAGCGCGCGGCGGCAAACCGTCGCCTCGGTTGGTTTTGTGCGCGTGGAACCCCGCATGACGCGCCTCGCCGCCCCGTTCCTTGCGACGCGCCGACGCCGCTGCGCCGCCTCGTCGTCAAGCGCCTGTAGCTTGTGGCTATGCATCGGCTGAAGGAGGAACAATGAGCGAGTCGTTCGGTGCACGCGCACGTAAGTTCATGGGCTGGTACTCACCCGAGGAGCCCATCGACGAATTCGAAGAATTCGATGAGGTTGAAGAGGTGGCACCCGTGGCCGACATTACTCCTGTGTCTCGTCCGACCCTGACGAGTATTCGTCGGGAGGAGCCCGTCGAGGATCTCACGCGCATCGTGACGATCCACCCGACCGCATACTCTGATGCCGTCACGATCGGCGAGGCGTTCCGCGATGGCACGCCCGTCATTATCAACCTCACCGACATGGGTGAGGAAGAGGCCCGTCGTCTCGTGGACTTTGCAGCCGGTCTGACCTTCGGCCTGCGCGGCGTGATTGAGCGCGTGACGAACCGCGTCTTCCTCCTGTCCCCGGCCTCGGTCGAGGTTCAGGGTGATAACACGTCGGGACGCCGCGGTTCCCTCTACAACCAGGGCTGAGAGGCTTCGTGGTCGTCCTCGGCTGGTTCGGGTGGGGGCTGAGTGTCCTCATCAACCTGTACATGATGGTGCTGTTCGCGCGCGTCATTCTGGACTGGATTCAGTTTTTCGCGCGCGGATGGCGTCCCAGCGGGATCCTGCTTGTTGTCGCGAATGCGCTGTACACGCTCACAGACCCTCCGATCCGTTGGATTGGGCGCTTTATTCCACCCCTGCGCGTCGGCGGTGGCATGGCAATCGATGTTGGTTTCATGGTGTTGTTCCTGGTCCTTATCGTTGCGCAGCGCTTGGCGAATGTTCTCTACTTCATGAGTCTGTAGCCATCAAATCTCGAGATGAGAGGCCCCACAAAAATGGACCTCTTCTCGTGATGGATGTTGCTAGTGTGACAATTTCAGTTATTATTTTCGTGACGTGATAGCGGGCGGCCTTCCCGGTCGTCCAGGCGTGCGGGTTCCGCGCGTCCAATCGAAACGACCGAGAGGCGAAGAAATGGCCCTGCTCACTACCGAGGATGTCCTCAACAAGAAGTTCCAGTACGTCAAGTTCCGCGAGGGATACGACCAGGACGAGGTTGATGAGTTCCTCGATGAGGTTGTCTCCACCATCTACTCCCTGCAGATGGAGAACCAGGATCTGAAGGAGAAGCTTGAGGCTGCGGAGCGCCGCGTTGCCGAGCTGTCCAACTCCGACTACACCCCCGCCGAGACCCCCGCCCCCGTTGCGGCCCCGGCCGTCGAGACCCCGGCTCCTGCTGCTGCCCTCACCGGTCCGCAGGATGCGGAGTCCGCCACCTCGATGCTGGCCCTCGCTCAGCGCGTCCACGACGAGTACGTGCGCGACGGCGAAGAGCAGAGTGCAAAGATCATCGCCGAGGCCAACGCCGAGCGCGAGAAGATCATCGCCGACGCTCAGACACAGAAGGATTCGCTGCTCTCCCAGCTCGACCAGGAGCGCGAGCTGCTCGAGAACAAGATCAACGGTCTGCGTACCTTCGAGGCCGAGTACCGCACGAACCTGCGCAGCCACCTCGAGACCCTGCTCAACGAGGTTGGCAACGGCGAGAACTGATCGCAATCGTCAATCGGCGGCGGTGCACTTCGTGGTGCGCCGCCGCCGCTCGTTTAAGATAGGGAACCATGGCTGACTCCTCCCACCCGATCCGCACTCGTTCGACGTGGATCTACGCGGGCCTCGTGTTCGCGGTCGCGATTATCACCGATCAGGCGTCGAAGATGTGGGCGCGCGCCGTCCTCGATGCTTCGGAGCCCATCCCCCTGATCGGGCAGTGGCTGTCGCTCAGGCTTGTCCACAACTCGGGTGCCGCGTTCTCTTTTGCGGCTGGGAAGACCTGGATTCTGACGATTTTCACCGTGGTGATCATCGGCGTGCTCGCGGTTCTCGCCCGTCGCGTGCATCGCGCTTCGACGCTGCTGGCGATCGCGCTGCTGGCGGGTGGGGCGGTCGGTAACCTCATCGACCGGCTGACGGCCGAACCCGGCTTCGGCGTCGGCCACGTCACCGATTTCATCGCATACGGCACCTGGTTCGTCGGCAATGTCGCTGATATCTGGATCGTTCTTGGGGCGCCGCTGCTCGCGCTCGCGCTCTCCCGGGAGCCTTCGAAGGAGGAGGCGCAGTGAGCTCGCGTATGCTTCCCGTTCCCGACGCCCTGGTGGGCGAGAGGGTCGATGCTGCCCTGGCGCGCATGCTTGGGCTGTCGCGTTCGCGCTGCGCGGAGCTGGCGGGGGAGGGGCACGTCCTCATTAACGGTGTTGCCGCGGGGAAATCGGATCGCCTCGGTGCCCTCGACATTATCGAGGTGACGATCCCGGAGCCTGAGAATAAGCCGACCCCGGTCACCGATATGACGATCCTGTACGACGACGAGGACATCGTCGTCGTCGATAAGCCTGTGGGCGTCGCCGCCCACACCGGCCCGGGATGGGAAGGCCCCACGGTCCTGGGTAACTTGGAGGCCGCGGGGTACCGCATCACCAGCTACGGCCCTCCCGAGCGTCAGGGCATCGTTCACCGACTCGACGTGGGGACGTCGGGCGCGATGATGGTTGCCAAGTCCGAGCTCGCCTACACGGTCATGAAGCGTGCTTTCAAGGAGCGCACGATCGAGAAGATGTATCACGCGGTTGTGGCTGGTCACCTTGACCCGGCCTCGGGCACGATTGATGCCCCGATCGGGCGTCATCCGTCGCGCGAATGGCGCATGGCTGTGATCGACAGCGGTAAGCGCGCGGTCACTCACTACGACACGCTGGAGCTCATGGCGGGTGCTCAGCTCACCGAGGTGCACCTTGAGACGGGGCGCACCCACCAGATCCGCGTGCACATGGCAGCCGTCGGACATCCGTGTGTCGGAGATACGTTCTACGGTGCCGATCCCACGCAGGCCGAGCGCCTGGGGCTGACCCGTCAGTGGCTGCACGCGGTGCGCCTCGGCTTCACTCACCCGCGCACGGGGATGCCGATGAGTGTGTCCAGTCCGTACCCGGCCGATCTCGAGGCCGCGCTCGAGGAGCTGCGACACCCCCGCAACTGACCTGTCGAGGCTGGATGAGTGCCCGGGCGCCCCGGCCTCGTCGCGGCCGGGTCACGCCGTGAGATGAACGACCGCTTGACGCGGGGCGTCCGTCGTCCTCGCGCGGGCCTCGGACAGTAGAATCGACGCATGGCTGATTCCTTCGTGCACCTTCACAATCACTCCGAGTACTCGATGCTCGACGGAGCTGCGAAGACGAAAGCGATGGCCCAGGAGGCTGCGCGCCTCGGGCAGCCGGCGATCGGCCTGACGGATCATGGCTACCTGTTCGGTGCCTTCGATTTCTACACGAACTGCAAGAACGCTGGCGTGAAGCCGATCATCGGCCTGGAGGCCTACGTCACGCCGGGAACCTCGCGTTTTGATCGCCAGAAGGTTTTGTGGGGTGAGCCGTGGCAGCGCGCCGACGACGTGAGCGCCGGCGGCTCCTACAACCACCTGACCCTGATCGCCTACAACACGACGGGCATGCACAACCTCTTTCGCTTGGGGTCCTACGCCTCGACGGACGGCCAGTTCGGCAAGTGGCCGCGCGCCGACAAGGAGCTGCTCAACCAGTTCCACGAGGGCCTCATCGTGTTCACGGGCTGCCCCTCGGGTGCCGTGCAGACGCGTCTGCGCCTGGGGCAGTGGGACGAGGCCGTGGCTGAGGCCGCGGAGCTTCGCGACATTTTCGGCGCGGAGAACTTCTACGTCGAGGTCATGGACCACGGCATCGACATCGAGCGGCGCACTCACCAGCAGGTCCTCGAGATCGCCAAGCTCATGAACGCGCCCCTGGTGGCCACCAACGACGCGCACTACGTCAAGCGCGACGACCGCAAGATCCAGGACGCGCTCCTGTGCATCAACTCCGGTTCGCGCATCAACGATCCTGATCGCTTTAAGTTCGACGGCGACGGCTACTACATCCGCTCGTCGGACGAGATGCGTTCGCTGTGGAGCGAACTGCCCGGTGCCTGCGACTCGACCCTCGAGATCGCGGAGCGCTGCGACGTGCATTTCACGACCACGAAGGAGGGCGCGAACTACATGCCCGACTTCCCGGTCCCCGAGGGGGAGGATAAGACCTCGTGGTTCATCAAGGAGGTCGAACGAGGCCTGCGTGATCGCTTCCCGAACGGTATCCCGGACGACGTGCGCAAGCAGGCCCAGTACGAGGAAGACGTCATTATTTCGATGGGATTCCCCGGCTACTTCCTCACCGTCGCCGACTACATCAACTGGGCGAAGTCGCAGGGCATCCGCGTGGGGCCGGGCCGTGGCTCGGGTGCCGGATCGATGGTCGCCTACGCCATGAAGATCACCGAGCTGAACCCCCTCGATCACGGCCTGATTTTCGAGCGATTCCTCAACCCCGAGCGAATCTCGATGCCTGACTTCGACGTCGACTTCGACGAACGTAGGCGCGACGAGGTCATCGCCTACGTCAAGCGCAAGTACGGCGAGGACCGCATTAGCCAGGTCGTCACCTACGGCACGATTAAGACCAAGCAGGCCCTGAAGGACTCCGCGCGCATTCTGGGCAAGGACTTCAAAGTCGGCGAGCAGCTCACCAAGGCTCTGCCCCCGGCGATCATGGGCAAGGACATCACGGTCCACGGCATCTTCGACGAGAAGGACAAGCGCTACGCCGAGGCCTCGGAGTTCCGTAAGTTCTACGAGGAGAATCCCGACACGCACGAGGTCGTCCAGTACGCGCTCGGCTTGGAGGGGCTCACGCGCCAGTGGGGCGTGCACGCGTGTGCGGTCATCATGAGCTCCCACACGCTCACCGACATCATCCCGATTATGAAGCGCCCGCAGGACGGCGCGATCATCACGCAGTTCGACTACCCGACGTGCGAGACGCTGGGCCTGCTCAAGATGGACTTCCTGGGCCTGCGTAACCTCACGGTTGTGTCGGATGCGCTTGAAAACATCGCGCTCAACGGCAAGCCGGACCCGGACCTCGATCACCTGGCCTTCGACGATAAGAAGACGTATGAGCTGCTGGGACGAGGCGAGACCCTCGGCGTCTTCCAGCTCGATGGTGGTGGCATGCGCGACCTCCTCAAGCTCATGAAGCCCGACAACTTCGAAGACATCTCCGCCGTCGGCGCCCTGTACCGTCCGGGCCCGATGGGTGCGAACTCGCACACGAACTACGCGCTGCGTAAGAACGGGCGTCAGGAGATTACTCCTATCCACCCGGAGCTGGCGGAGCCGCTCGAGGACATCCTGGGAACTACCTTCGGTCTGATCGTGTACCAGGAGCAGGTCATGCAGATCGCGCAGAAGCTGGCGGGTTACTCGCTGGGCCAGGCAGACATCTTGCGTAAGGCGATGGGTAAGAAGAAGAAGGAGGTCCTGGACCAGCAGTTCAAGGGCTTCCGCCAGGGCATGGTCGATAACGGCTACTCCGAGGAGTCGATCAAGGCCCTGTGGGACGTCGTCGTTCCCTTCTCCGCGTACGCTTTCAACAAGGCGCACTCGGCGGCCTATGGCCTCGTCTCCTACTGGACGGCGTTCCTGAAGGCGAACTACCCGACGGAGTACATGGCGGCCCTGCTGACCTCGACGAAGGACAACAAGGATCGCCGTGCGCTCTACCTGGCGGAGTGTCGCCACATGGATATCACGGTCCTGCCCCCGGACGTGAACGCGTCGATGGGTAACTTTGCGCCTGACGGTGAGGCGATCCGCTTCGGCCTGAACGCCATCCAGAACGTGGGTGGCCCGGTCGTCGATGCGATCGTGGAGACTCGTGCCAAGAAGGGGCGTTTCTCCTCGTTCCAGGATTTCCTGGACAAGGTGCCCCAGGTGGTGTGCAACAAGCGTACGATCCAGTCCCTCATTCGTGCGGGCGCGTTCGACTCGATGGGGCACACGCGTCGCGCCCTCCTCGCGCGCTGCGACGAGGCCGTGGACGCGATCATCGATGTGAAGCGCAACGAGGCGATCGGGCAGTTCGACCTCTTCGGTGCGCTCGGGGAGGACGAGGACACGGGCTCGGGCCTGACGATCGACATCCCGGACCTGCCCGAGTTCGACCGCAAGACGAAGCTGGCGGCCGAGCGTGAGATGCTGGGCCTGTACGTTTCGGACCACCCGCTGCGCGGTGTGGAGGCGGCGCTGGCTCGCCACCAGGATTACGAGATTGCTCAGGTCGTCGGCTCCGATGGGGCGATGGCGGATCGCATCGTGAAGATCGCGGGCCTCGTGTCCGGTGTGACGACGAAGGTGACGAAGCAAGGTAACGCGTGGGCGATTGCGACGATCGAGGACCTGTCGGGTTCCGTGGACGTGCTCTTCTTCCCGCGTTCCTACGAGTCGATTCAGACCTACCTCGCCCAGGACATCATCGTCCAGATCGAGGGCAAGGTGAACGTGCGTGAGGAGGGCATGACCATCTATGGCCAGTCGATGACCCTCCTGGATCTGTCGGGTGGGGCGGACCTGCCGCTCGACCTGCGCCTGCCCGCCGCGCGGTGCACACCCGAGCTCCTCACCGATCTGCGTGGCGTTCTCGAGTCCTACCCGGGTGGTTCCCCGGTGCGCCTGCACCTGACGGAACCGGGTCGCACGACAATTGTCGAGCTGGATCCGAAGCTGCGCGTCGAGCAAACGAGCGCCTTCTTCAGCCACATCAAGGCCGTCGTCGGCGCGGGCGGGGTCGTGACCTCGTCCTGACATGATGCGAGCCGGGCCCCGATGGGACTCGGCTCGCGCCGCTTGCTGCGGCGGCTAGGAGGCGGACCCGACGACCGCGGCTGCCCGGCCCCAGGGGGCATCGACCTCGACGAGATCACCGATGCTCAGGTGGTGGCCGCGGCGCGTCTCTACCTCGCCGTTGACGGTCACGTCGCCGGCCTGAATGAGTTCGCGGGCTTGGGCACCGTCCTCGGCGAGGGAGGCGAGCTTGACGAATTGGCCGAGCTTGATCTCCCCGCGCACGGGGATCGTCGGGGTGGTCATCGTGAGGTCCTTTCGCTGAGGGGAGAGCGCATCACGCGCGCGCTCGTGGATCAACAGTATCCTTGGAGAGAGATACACAGTGTTAGGAGGAGCGGTGAGCGCTCACAACGACGATATCGATGCTGAGTTCCAGTCGCTGGTTGCATCGCTGGGTGCATCGCCCGATGCGGGCGATTCCCTGCCGCCCCTCGACCCGGACGATACGCCCGTCGACGAGTCTTTGCACCTGGATGGCGGCCGTCTCTCGGTTGCCCTCGTGCTCGCCCCGATTTCCTATCCGGAGGCGCTGCATTCGCTGCTCGCACTGTCGGGCGTGCGCGAGTCGATCGTACGTCTCAAGCCGTGGACTGCCGTCTGGCTGCGTGTTGAGACGACTCCGACTGATGAGGAGGAGCTCGATGCGCTGCTCACCGGCCAGCGCCCGATGCCCGACGCCGTGGACCGAGTCGCCCGTGCGGTGTCGAACCTGTCGAAGTATGGGGCAGTTGCCCTCATGAGCTGGCTCGTGGAGGGGGACGGCGTGGAGCCCGGGGTCTCGGGTCGTATTTCCGCCCAGCGCTACGTGAGCGGAGAACCGGAGGAGACGATTCCCGCCGGCCTTCTGCTCGGTGCCATGCCCGCGGCGACGGAGGATCTGCTCCTGGGGCGCACGACGCCGGCCGACTACAAGGATTCCGTGGCCGCCGATGGCAGCTGCCAGGGTGGCGGCCCCTTCGGCTGGCTGCGACGCAAGCAATCATGACGGTTCTTCAGCTGCTGCCAGCGATCGACGTGACGGGCGGGCAGGCTGTGCGACTGTCCTCGGGATCGATCGACGACGGATCGTGGGGGAGTCCGATCGATGTCGCCCACTCCTTTCACGAGGCCGGGGCCCGCTGGGTGCACCTCGTCGACCTGGACCTGGCGTTTGATCGCGGTGAGAACTCTGAGTTGCTCGCGCGAGTCATCCATGAGGTTCCTGTGCGTGTCGAACTGTCGGGAGGCATCACGAACAGGGACGCCATCGAGGCTGGTTTAGCGATGGGACCCGAGCGCGTCAATATCGCGACGCAGGCGCTCGGAAACATTGACGCCGTGTGCGAAGCGATTGATACCTACGGCGAGCGCGTCGCCGTCTGCCTGGACGTGCGCGGCGATCACCTGGCCGCGCGCGGAGGTAGTAGCGAGGGCGGAAACGTCTGGGAGGCGCTGCACGCCTTGAACGAGGCGGGGGTGGCTCGCCTGGTCGTCACCGACGTGACGCGAGATGGCCAGATGAACGGCTCGAACAGGGACCTGTTGGCCCGGGTCGCGGACCGCACTCCCGCCCGCATCATCGCCTCCGGTGGGGTGAACTCCCTGGCCGACATCGAAGCGTTGCGCAGTCTCGGCATCGAGGGTGCGATTGTCGGAAAGGCACTCTATCAGGGCGCATTTACCCTGGCAGACGCGTTGGACGTCGCCGGATACGAGGAGCAGTCATGACCCCCACGCCGCCTTCCCTCACGGAGGAACAGAAGAATCGACTGGCGCAGCGCCTGTCGATGATGAGCCACGACCGCGCGGATGTCGGGCAGGGGCTTCCCCGTACCACCCGGGCGCTCGCGTTGGGCCGGGGGAACGACGCGGGAGCAGCTCAGCTCGAGGCGCTCGTTGACGCGCTCGTTTTCGAGCGCGTGATCGTGCCTATTGATGTTGAACCCGACCCGCGCGTGACGGGTATCCACGCCGGAGAAAACGGGCACAACCCGATTGACTTCGTGCGGGCACAGACCCCTGCGGGTGAGGCCCTCGCCATCTATTCGTCAGCCGATGCGCTGTCCGCCCACCGACCGGGGGACCGTCCGATGGCCCTCGACTTCCGCACGATCGGGCTGACCGCCCTCGTCGAGACCGGTGGACGCATCGTCGTCAACCCGGGCACTGACGCCGTGCTGCTGCCCCGCCCCGCCGTCGCTGCCCTCGCGCAGGGGGATGAGTGGCTGCCTGCATGGCGTGACGAGGCTCTGCGTGAGCTCCTGCTCGCCGAGGCCAGCGCCGCATGCCGTGCCATCGTCGACCTGGGCATCGTCTACGCGGGGGATGGACTGACGCGCGTCGTCGTGTCCGTCGACCGCGCGCGATTCGCGCGGGGGGAGGAGGCCTCATCGATGAAAGCTGAGCTGTCTGCGGCTCTGAACGCTGTGGGGACGAACCCGCGCCTCATTGCCTCGGCGGACCGAGTGGAGATCGCTCCCGTCCTGCGCTGAGCATACTCGGCGAGTGCCCACCGACGCGTGAGGCGCGCAATGATCGCTGATCTGGCACTCTCCCGCCATTTCTGGTATAGTAACTATGACCGTCTGGGCGAAAGCCCGGAACGCAAGCGGAGAAATCCCACCTGGATACCCGCCTCTCATCTGAGAGGATGCCGCCCATCAGGGTGTCGCGCAGGGGATCGGGTTCGGCGGTCAGCACCCGTGCGTGTTGACCCTATGGAAGCCTCCGTGCGCGTCGCGTAACGGAGGCTTTTCGTTTCGCGCATAAGGATTCTGTGGAAGGAGCCGCTCATCAGCGAGACTCGCATCAATGAGCGTATTCGAGTCCCCGAGGTTCGCCTCGTGGGACCCGGAGGTGAACAGGTCGGCGTCGTTCGAGTTGAGGACGCGCTGCGTCTGGCCGAAGAGGCCGGACTTGACCTGGTTGAGGTTGCGCCGAACGCTAAGCCGCCCGTCGCAAAGCTCATGGATTACGGCAAGTACAAGTACGAAGCCGCCCAGAAGGCCCGCGATGCTCGCCGTAACCAGGCGAACACGCAGCTGAAGGAAATCCGCTTCCGACTGAAGATCGACGATCATGACTTCGGTGTCAAGAAGGGCCACGTGGAGCGCTTCCTGTCCGCCGGCGACAAGGTCAAGGTCATGATCATGTTCCGCGGTCGAGAGCAGTCTCGCCCCGAGGCTGGCGTTCGCCTCCTGCAGCGCCTCGCCGAGGAAATCGGTGAGCTTGCCACCGTCGAGTCGATGCCCCGTCAGGACGGGCGCAACATGACGATGGTGCTGGCACCCACCAAGCGCAAGGCTGACGCCCTGACTGAGCAGCGCAAGCGCCGCGAGGCCGAGCGCGCTGAGCGCCGGGGCAAGCGCGCGGAGCGCGCCAGCAAGGACCAGGCCCGAGTGGCAGCCGACAAGGCTGACGAACAGGACTGACGGCGATACCCATCGCCTCACAACGAAGGAATAGAAATGCCGAAGAACAAGACTCATTCCGGTGCTAAGAAGCGCTTCCGCACGACCGGCTCGGGCAAGATCATGCGCGAGCAGGCCGGCGCCCGCCACCTGCTGGAGCACAAGTCCAGCCGCAAGACCCGTCGTCTGGCGACCGACCAGGTCCTGGAGACCGCTGACGTCAAGCGCGTCAAGCGTCTGCTGGGCAAGTGAGCTCGAGTTAGAGGAGAACAGTAGAAAATGGCACGTGTTAAGCGTTCTGTCAACGCCAAGAAGAAGCGTCGTACCGTACTCGAGCAGGCCTCCGGCTACCGCGGCCAGCGCTCGCGCATGTACCGTAAGGCCAAGGAGCAGGTCACTCACTCCTTCGTCTACTCCTACCGCGACCGCAAGGCCAAGAAGGGCGACTTCCGTCGTCTGTGGATCCAGCGCATTAACGCTGCGTCCCGCGCCCAGGGCCTGACCTACAACCGCCTCATCCAGGGCCTGAACCTGGCCGGCGTTGAGGTCGACCGTCGCATGCTGGCCGAGCTGGCCGTGAACGACATCAACGCGTTCAACGCCCTGGTGAAGGTCGCCAAGGACGCGCTGCCCGCCGACATCAACGCCCCCAAGGCCTGATAGGTGAGCTCTTCCGCCGAGCGCCTGACCCTTCTCGATAATCCCCGCGCCGATCGCGTGCGCAGGGTGTCGGGTCTGGTCGGGCGCTCGGCGCGTTCGCGCTGCGGCCTGATGCTCGTCGAGGGGCCTCAGGCCGTGCGCGAACTTGTCACGCACCGCGGCGCGTGCGTGCGTGACGTGTATGTGCGGCAGGACGCGTGGGAGGTCCACGCGGACGTCGTGGAGGCCGCCCGACGCGTGACGCGCTGGGTTCACCCGGTCACTCCTGAGGTATCGGCTGTGCTCTCGGGGGATTCCCAGGGAATCTGTGCGGTTGCTTCGTTGGATGCCCTCTCGCGAGAGCTGCCTGAGCCGAGCGTGGGCGAGACGATCGTCGTGCTTGCCCAGGGACGCGATCCCGGTAACGTCGGTACGATCATTCGCACGGCGGACGCGTTCGGCGCGGTTGGTGTCGTGGCCGTCGCGGGAACGGTGGATACCGCGAGTCCGAAGGTCGTGCGCTCGAGTGCCGGTTCTGTTTTCCATATTCCCGTGTGCGTTGTTCCGTCCTTTGCCGAAGCCCGCGCCCTCATTCACGGCCGTAGCGCTGCTCTCCTGGGCACCAGCGGCGGTGCGGGTTCACTGAGCTTGTCTGACCTCCTCGTGCAAGGGGTATCCGCTCGCTCCCGCCTGTCTCAGTCCCACGCCTGGGTGTTTGGGAACGAGGCGCGAGGCCTGTCGGGGGACGAGATGCGCCTGTGCGACGCGCTCGTGTCGATTCCGATGACGGGGGACGCGGAGTCCTTGAACGTGGCCAGCGCGGCAGCGACGTGCCTCTTCGCCTCGCAGACCGTGCGAGGCCTGGAAAGGTAAGTTGCCCTCGCGGCGCAGCGAGGCGCACGCGACTAGGCTGTCTTTCATGAAGTTAGGTGACCTGTCCGAGGCCCAGTTGGTGTCCCATTTCCGCGAGTCTTTCCCGCGTGGCGAGCGCACGATCATTGGCATCGGCGACGACTGCGCCGAGGTCGCAGCTCCCGAAGGCTCGTTTATCGTGACGACGGATGTCATGGTGGAGGACCAGCATTTTCACCTCTCGTGGTCAACCGGCTACGAGGTCGGTGCCCGCGTTGCCGCCCAGAATCTCGCGGATATTGATGCGATGGGCGGACGGCCCTCAGCTCTGGTCGCATCGGTGGTGGCTCCCCGGAACATGGACGCTGACGTATTCCTGGACGTCGTACGAGGCCTGGGGGACCGCGCGCGTCAGGCCGACGCGGGCGTCGTCGGTGGAGACCTGAGCGCGGGGGAGAAGCTCGTTATTTCGATTACGGCCTTCGGCTATTGTCCGGGGCCGGTGGTGCGACGCGATGGCACGCGCCCCGGAGATGTCGTGGCGGTGAGCGGTACTCTCGGCTATTCCTACGCCGGCCTCGATCTCTTGGAGGGTGGACACGTCGATCCGTCGGCTCGAGGCGTTGAGCAGCTCGGTGACCTGGCTCCCTTTGTTGAGACCTACCGCGCGCCATCCCCTCCGCTCGGATCAGGCGTGGCTGCCGCCGCTGCGGGCGCGCGGGCCATGATGGATCTGTCAGATGGGCCGGCAGCGGACGCCACGCGTATCGCCAAGGCCTCGGGAGTCGTCATTGAGTTTGATCGGCCCGCGATCGAGGAGGAGGCCTGGCACCTGCAGGCACCGGCTCTGATCTGCCGAGCAGATCCGGTGAGGTGGGTGCTCCAGGGAGGCGAGGAGCACGGCATGCTCGCCGTATTCCCGCAGGACGCGCGGCTACCGGAGGGATTCCGAGTGCTCGGCCGAGCCCGCGCATGTGAGTCGGGTGAGGAACCCTGCGCAATGTTCGATGGAGAGGTCCTGCGCGGGGCGTGGGACCATTTCCAGACGGATTCCGTAGACTAGTGTGATGTGGGCCGCTGAGCGTGGGGCCGCTGGATGGCGGCGTGCTCAGCGCAGGAATCTGAGAGGAAGAGCGTAAGGATGAAGCGAACGACCGAAGGCCACGAGGCATCGTCCCGACCGATGTCGCGCGTGGCGCGTAAACTCGCGGAGTCGTCGGAGGAGATTCCAGCGACCGCCGGACTGTCCCTGCCCGCGCTGCGCGGTGATGCTTGCGTGCCGCCGACGAAGGCGCTGCCCGTCGTTGAGATGGAAACTGATAGCGACGACTGACACAGGGTCCTATACACCCGGTGCCCGTCCGTGTCTGCCCACGGGCACCCCATATCCGTAGTGTGATCGCTCTTTGACTATGGGCATCTGTGGCGTGATACTGAGCACGCCTGAATGACCGGTTGTCCAGGCATACGAGGTGTGTCGCTGGCTCGGTCACGGATTGTCAATGGGTGTGAGGAGCACATGATGGGCACAGAGAAAAATGAACCGATGGACGCGCCGATTCCGGTTCCGCAGGCGGGTCCCGCGGGGGCGAGCCCGGCGGCTGGTGGCGATGGAGGGGTGACTTTCACGCCGATGTCCGCGGCGAGTAAGAAACGCATCAAACTGATCGGGATCATCGTCGGTGTCCTCCTCGTGCTGGTGATCGCTGGCGTGGTCGCGATCAAGGTCGCCAATAGTTCGCGGACGCCCGAGGCCGAGGTGCGCAAGTATCTGGATCTGCTGGCGGCAGGTAATGCCAGCGCCGCAACTGCGATGGTCGACCCGGGCGTAGCCAACGACGAGCGCGTATTTTTGACGGATTCGGTGATGTCGTCAGCTCAGTCGCTGCTGGTTGTTGAAGACATCAGCGTTGGTGAGGGCGATAACGACGGTAAGAAAAGCGAGTCTGATACGCGTACGGTGACCGCGACCATGCAGGTCAACGGTGAGCGTTTCGTTCACGAGTTTACGGTGACGAAGACGAAGCCCACGATGGGTGTCTTGGACAACTGGCAGGTCAAGGATGCTCTGGTATCCAAGGTGAGCGTCGACGCCCGAGGATACAACCAGTTCACCGTCGGCGACGTGAGCGCCGACGCCCATCGGACGGGCCAGGACGGCGACGATGCGACTTTCCTCTTCTACCCGGGCGTGTACACGTTCACACCGGTCGCACCGAGCGAGTATGCCGAATCCAACCCGGAAACCGTGTCGATCCTCGGTGATTCGTGGAGTGGAGACGGTACCTCCGTCTCGATGACAGCCACCTACAACACGAAGCTCACGGCGGCGGCGCTCGATGCTGGCAAGGAGGTCGTCGACTCGTGCGCGTCCATCCCGGGCAACCAGAACGCCGTGTGTCCCTTCGCAATTCAGAGCGACGCGGTCACTGCGGTCTCCGGTGCCATGCCGAAGGCCCTCGGGCCGGTATCTCCGGATCAGCCGACATTCTTCCGGGCTGCTGTCACCTTCACGGCAACGTACTCGAACAAGTACTACATGGAGGGTACTCGCGACGTTGAAGCCAAGATAGAGATCATCGCGCAGTTGGATGACAACGACGTGCTCATTTTGGATGAGGATGGGAAGCCCGACTTCTCGGTAGGTTTTACGCGCTAACGCGCACACCTCGTGAGCTTCCTGCGCAGTGCCCGTCCGCGTGAAGCGGACGGGCACGGTTTATCCGCAGTGTGAGCGCTCTTTGACTGTGGGCATCTGTGGCGTGATACTGAGCACGCCTAAATGGCCGATTGTCCGGACACACGGGGTGTGCTGCTGGCTCGGTCACGGATTGTCAATGGGTGTGAGGAGCACATGATGGGCACTGAGAAGAACGAGTCGATGGATGCGCCGATTCCGGTTCCGCCGGCGGGGCCGGCGGGGGCGAGCCCGGCGGTTGCTGGCAACGGTGGGGTGGCTTTCACGCCGATGTCTGCGGCGAGTAAGAAGCGTGTGAAGCTGATTGGGATCGTGGTCGGTGTCCTCCTCGTGGTGGTGATTGCTGGCGTGGTGGCGATCAAGGTTGCCAATAGTTCGCGCACGCCCGAGGCCGAGGTGCGCAAGTATCTGGATCTGTTGGCGGCAGGTAATGCCAGCGCCGCAACTGCGATGGTCGATCCGGGCGTTCCGAACGATCAGCGAACCTTCCTCACTGACGGCGTCATGGCCTCGGCCCAGTCTCGCTTGGTCGTCGAAGATGTCGTTGCCGATAAGAACGATGAATCGAGCACGCGCTCGGTGACCGCGACTATGCAGGTCAACGGTGAGCGTTTCACGCACCAGTTCACAGTGACGAAAGCGAAGCCCACGATGGGCGTTCTGGGCAACTGGAGGGTCAAGGATGCTCTGGTGTCCGAGGTGAGTGTCGACGCTCAGGGATACGCCCAATTTACGGTCGGCGACGTGAGCGCCGATGCCCCTAAGAAGCAACTCATGGGGGAAGGGACAACGTTCTTCTTCTATCCGGGCGTATACACGTTTACGCCGGTCGCGCCGAGCGAATACGTCGATGCCACTCCCGAGACCGTTGCCGTGCTCGATGTCGTCCATCGCGGCAATACCGGCGGCGATGCGAGCGACGTGTCCCTGGTGGCTACTTACAACAATAATCTGAAGGATGCGGCGCTCGAAGCTGGCAAGGAGGTCATTGACTCGTGCGCATCCATCCCGGGCAACCAGAACTCCGTGTGTCCCTTAGCGATTCAGAGCGATGCGCTCACCGCGGTCTCGGTGAAGACCATGCCCGCGTCCATGGAGCCGCTGGCGAGCGACCCGGGAGCTTTCCAAGGACACGTCACCTTCACGGCAACGTACTCGAACAAGTACTACATGGAGGGAACGCGCGACGTGGATACCGCGCTGGTTCTCGATGTGCAGTTCGACAGCAACGGGCTCCTGAAGGTCGATCAGGACGGCAAGCCTGACTTTAGGGTGTCCTTCGCCCTCTGATAGTTGGCCGTCGCACACTATCCGTGTGGTGCTTGTCCGCTGGTGTGGACGGGCACCACACGTCTGTTATCCGATGCCGACTGGGTCTCGGTGTCCGGTGCGATGAGCGCGCGTCCTTGAGGTGCCATGACGCTATGGGATATTGTCGAGTTCGTATCCGTTGGTCCCTGCGTTATATCCCAGACGCGCAGATCGGCGACGCCAGCACAGTGAGGAGAGGCGATGGAACCGCACGCTAACGATGTGAGGCAGGGGATGAGCGTCCCACCTGCCGCTCCTGAACCTAATCCGCAGGTGCCACCACCCCCGGGCCCCTCGTCCAACCTGACCCCTCCCCATGCCCCCGCCAACCCTCAGTACATGGCCGTTCAGGCGCCCGTCGTGCCCCAGACGGGCGTGACCTTCACCCCGATGTCCACCAAGAGCCGCCGCCGCATTAAGGGCATCGTGATCGGCGTTGTGGCACTCGTCGTCCTCGTGGTTGCGGGAAGCGTCGCCCTGGCGATCGCGAACTGGACGCGCACTCCCGAGGCACAGGTCCGCCAGTATCTCGAGCTGCTCGCCGAGGGGAAGGCGAGCGCAGCAACTGCCATGGTTGATCCCGGTCTGCCCAATGACCAGCGCGGATTCCTCTCTGACCAGGTCATGGCCTCGGCGAGGGCCCGCATCGAGGTCGAGGACGTGACTGCCGATGATGCGGAGCACGCGAAGGAACGCGTCGTGACGGCGACGATGCGCCTCGACGGCGAGCGTTTCACCCGTTCCTT
>NZ_JAPWAH010000007.1:0-99145 GCF_041432835.1 Pauljensenia sp. 20925_1_27 | reverse complement strand
TGCGGGGAGAGTTTTGTACCGGTTGGGCCGGTTCGGCTACTCGTGATGAGTGTCTGTCTGCGTGTGCGCAGTGCTTGTGGTTACCTCTTATCAGGCTGGGAGAAATTTCGCATGCAATTCCCCTTAAGATATTTCAAGTTATGAAATCGAACCGTTGAAATTCTGCCACTTTCGTGCCGTCGTGTATGTGGGCTCTGCGGGAATTGCATGCGACTTTGGATGTCGGCTTCGTGCAGCAACCTGAGGGCCACTGCCCGCACCGCCCCGCCGCCTGCGTCGTGTCGAGCCGCGCCGGACGCGGTACTCTGCGCCTAATGGCAGTGGGGCGATGTCCCCGACCTCAACGTATGGCAGGTGCTCCATGTTCTTCTGTAACGATGCGCTACACCCCCACGGCAACGGCCTGGGGGCCGACGAGTGGTGGAAGGGCGCGGTCGTCTACCAGATCTACCCGCGCTCCTTCAAGGATTCCAACGGCGACGGCTTCGGGGACCTCGCGGGGATCCGCTCCAAGCTCGACTACCTGAAATCCCTGGGAGTGGACGTCCTGTGGCTCTCGCCGATCTACGCCTCCCCGCAGGCCGACAACGGCTACGACATCGCCGACTACTACGACATCGATCCCATGTTCGGGACGCTCGCGGACTTCGATGCCCTGCTGGAGGGCGTCCACGAGAGGGGCATGCGCCTCGTCATGGACCTGGTCGTCAACCACTCTTCCGACGAGAACCCGTGGTTCGTCGAGTCGCGTTCCTCCCGGGATAACCCGAAGCGCGACTGGTACATCTGGCGTGACCCTCGCCCCGGGTGCGTGGGAGGCGAGGCCGGGGCACAGCCCAACAACTGGGGGTCCTTCTTCTCCGGCTCGGCCTGGGCGTGGGACGAGGCCACGGGGCAGTACTACCTGCACCTGTTCCACAAGAAGCAGCCTGACTTGAACTGGGACAACCCCGACGTGCGTGCCGCCGTCTATCGCATGATGAACTGGTGGCTCGACCGCGGCGTTGACGGATTCCGCATGGATGTCATCAACCTGATCTCGAAGGATCCGAGCCTGCCCGACGGCGTCGTCTATCCGGGGCGCGCGTGGGGCGAGGGTTTCCCGTACTTTTCCGAAGGCCCTCACCTGCACGAATATCTCGCGCAGATGCGACGCGAGGTGTTCGACGGGCGCAGCGGCACTATGACGGTCGGTGAAACTCCCGGCGTGCGCCGCGATAACGTCCTGTTGTTCACGGATCCGGCCAGGCGTGAGCTCGACATGGTGTTCCAATTCGACCACGTCGACCTCGGCCTCGAGGCGGGGAAGTTCCACCCGCGCCCGCTGCGCCCCGGCGAGCTCGCGGACTGCCTAAGCGCCTGGCAGGAGGCCCAGGGCGAGGTCGGGTGGAACAGCCTCTACCTGGATAATCATGACCAGCCGCGCGCCGTCAGCCGTTTCGGCGACGAGAAGTATCGCTACGAGTCGGCGACCGCCTTGGCCACCGCCCTGCACATGCTGCGTGGCACCCCCTACGTGTACCAGGGCGAGGAGCTCGGCATGACCAACGGGGCGTTCCACGGCCTCGACGATTTCCGTGATGTTGAGGCGCTGCGCTACTACCACGAGGCCGTGGCGGCGGGGGAGAGCCCCGAGGCCGTCCTGGCAGGTATGCGCGCGACTGGACGCGACAACGCGCGCACGCCCGTCCAGTGGGACGCGAGCGAGCACGCCGGTTTCACGGAGGGGGACCCGTGGATTGGCGTCACCCCGAACTATCGGGAGATCAACGCCGCCTCCCAGGTCGGTGATCCCTCTTCCGTGTACGCCTACTATCGCGCGCTCGTGGACGTCCGCCACGGCCTGCCGGTGATCGCCTCCGGAAGGTTCGAGAGAATTGCGACCCCCTCGCCTGCGATCTTCGCCTATCGCCGCACCCTCGGCGAGGCCGTGGCAACGGTCCTCGTCAACCTCTCCTCGCAGCCCGCCTCCCTCGGTGACGCGGCACGTGAAATCAGCGGAGAGCTCCTCCTATCCAACCGCGACCTGCCCGAGACCGAGCGGGGAGTCCCTGCAGTCCTGGTGCCGTGGGAGGCGCGCGTTTACCTCGCGTGAGGGGCGCGTGGCCCCTGGGTGCTGGCGTATGTTCGTGTACACATCATGAATCATTTATCCAGAGCGCACTCCAGCGTCGGCGTCGCACCGTCGTAAGCGAAGTCGATGGTGCACTTAAACCGGGCGTTATTCGGTGTGTGCTTATCATCCGTGGGGGCTGTTTCGCCAGTCGATACAGCTAGGACAAAAGACGTTGTTCCTACGAGGTCGACGGAAAGATAATCTTGGGTAGGGTCGAACGGTGTAGTGCTCAATGCTAGGGCACCGCAGGCGTCTTCTCTGGAGGCATCGGGTGTTCCGGTGCGGCAAGATGACGCGAATGCTTCGCTTTGCACGCGAACCCATTCCTTGAGCGTATCGTTGGCTTCGATAGTGAAGGGGTTTATCGCGATGTTGGTGCGGATTTCTCCTGCGCCGTCGGTTAATGGGCGCTCGTATTTGATTGTCCAGTAGTCCGGGTTCTGGGGGACTGCTTCGATGCGGTAGCTGCCGGGAAATAGGTAGTACCAGCCTTGGGGGTTATCGATCGATACGTCGCCGACCCGCACGCTGCGAAGGTTGTCTAACTCCATGAGGGTGACTGTTGGTCCGAAGGATGGGGCGTCAATGTGCCACCAACCAAGCTTGCCATTGGCCTTGTCCTTCTGCGACAGCACGGTGACGGTCGTACCCAAGGCTTCTGTGCCGTCGTCGAAGGAAACACGCCCCTCGATGGCGTAGGAGTTGATATCGACTGGCTCGATGGATACCATGCTGGGTGCGTGCGCGTGCGCAGCGTCGGACAGGAATTCGATATGATTGCCATTCCTGCTGGTGTCCTGGAGGTAGGGCGAATACGACAGTGCCTCGTCGTACTTCCCGGATTCAATGAGTTCCATGTAGCGGCTCCACGCCTCGATCCGCGTCAGGTCTGGCACGCGCGTCGAGTGCCACCAGTATCCCCCTCCTGCGATGGCGGCCACGAGGCCCACGCACGAGGCCGTGGCGATCCAGCGCTTGCGCCGCGACGGGCGCGATGGCAACGCCGTCGACGAGGCAGTCGTTGCTGTCTCAATGCGTGACATGGAACCTCCCAGGGTGTGCAACATCGAACGATAGCAAGGGGTCACTCGGCGCTGCAAACACTTGAACATTCCGGGGCCTCAGTTGTCGGGAGAATCCTCCAAGTGCGGTGCGGTGGTTGGGGCAGGCGTCGTGCTCTTCCTGGGGTGGGTGCTCCGGCGTGCTACCGATAACGCTACGGTCCGATAATATGTGGAGCGGTCAGGTTTTTCGCTCCTACGTGAGAGAGGCGTCATGACGGCGAAGAAGCTTTATCACCGCCTGTACGCGCGTGTGGTGCGCGAGCGGCTGCGCTGGTCTGTCCAGCCTCCCGTGTTTTTCGCGCGCCGCCGCTACTGGTTGACGAGCGTGGTGGCCGTCGTGGTCCTCATCGGCGGCACCGTGTCTGTGCTCGCGTGGCACTCCCACGTGGAGCGCGTCAACCGGGAGAGGGATAACGAGGCGCTCGCCGGTGCCACCAGCGTGGTGTACGCCTACTGTGACGCTGTCTTGGGTGGGCGCATCGACGAAGCGGCTGCGATGGATGGCCTCGCAGATTCTACGGACCCCAATTGGATGCTGAGCGATGCGGGGGAGGACTTCAGGGTTGAGGCTCGCACTTTCTTTTCCTTGACGGTGTCCGAGGGGGAGATGTCCCCGGACAGGCTCACTGCGACCTTTGATGTCACGAGCACCCCTCGCGTCGGGATGGCAGCGCGTGAGGAGAGTATCGAGATGGTGGCGCGCCGAGACAGCGTCGACGCTCCCTGGATGATCGCCACCAGCCTCGCGCGTCGCGTGGTCGTCACATTCCCCGCCGGCACTTCCGCCGCGTTCTTCAATAATGACGCCATTGAAACGTTCGATCCGAGTGAAGGATGGCCCGAGGCGGTGCACACGGTCTCTCTGACGCTCTATCCGGGCCTCTATCAGATTGGTGCGCGCTCCTTCTCTATCGACATGAGTATCGTTGCGGTTCCAAAAAGCAGCCAGTTTCCCTATGACGAAGATTATGCGACTGTGGGGTCATTGGTCCGTGTGCCTTTCGTTCCCGTGAATGAGGATGTTTCTGTTTCTCCCTTCTCATCGGATAAAACGTTATTGGAACGAGAAACTGCTCTGGAGGTGGGGACCGTCATGATTTCTTGTATTAATGGCGAGATTCAGGATGCCAATCTGTGTCCAGACTTCACGAGGGGCGTCTACGACCCGGTGCCGCGCAATCGGATGAATTCAACGCGTGATGCCTTTAATATCGCGGTGACGCTCGATTCGCCCACCTCGTTCACAGTCACGTCGCTGGAAGCGCGCGATCCAGCAACTGGTAACACTCAGGATTACACGGGTACTGTCACTGTCACCTATGACGATAAGAGGCATCAGACGATTACCGCGATCACGCTCACTCCCCGCGAATAGGGGACGCATCTCGAGGCTGAGCGGCGGGTCAGGCCTCAGTAGTAGTAGGGGTAATCCTCCCAGCGGGGGGCGCGATGCTCGAGGAAGGCGTCGCGCCCCTCCTGTGCCTCGGCCGTCATGTACGCCATGCGCGTGGCCTCACCGGCGAAGACCTGCTGACCGGCCAGCCCGTCGTCCGCCAGGTTGAAGGCGAACTTGAGCATGCGGATGGCCTGCGGGGACTTCGTCGCGACGGTCGCAGCCCACTCCAGCGCGGTCTCTTCCAGCTGCGCGTGGGGGACGGCGCGGTTGATGACGCCCCAGCGCTCGGCGGTTTCGGCGTCGTAGCGCTGCGCGAGGAAGAAAATCTCGCGCGCCCGCTTGTCGCCCGCCTGGCGGGCCAGGAGCGCCGAGCCGTAACCCGCGTCGAAGGAGCCGACGTTCGCGTCCGTCTGCATGAAGGCCGCGTGTTCGATGGAGGCGACCGACAGGTCTGCGACCACGTTCAGCGAATGCCCGCCCCCGGCGGCCCAGCCGGGAACGGCCGCGATGACGACCTTCGGCATCGTGCGGATGAGGCGCTGAACCTCGAGGATGTGCAGGCGTCCGGCGCGCGCGGGGTCGATCTGCTCGCGGCGCTGGGCGGTGGCCGCCTCCGGGTCCGCGCCCTCGACCTCGTAGCGGTACCCGTCGCGGCCTCGGACCCTCTGGTCGCCGCCGGAGCAGAAGGAATAGCCGCCGTCGCGCGCCGACGGGCCGTTGCCCGTCAGGATCACGGCCGCGACCGAGGAGGTCTGGCGTGCGTGGTCGAGCGCGCGGTACAGCTCGTCGACCGTGCCGGGACGGAAGGCGTTGCGGATGTCGGGGCGGTCAAAGGCGATGCGCACGACCGGCATGTCGGTGCCTTCGGGACGGCCGTCCACCTCGGGGCCGCGCGAGATGCCCCGGTGGTAGGTGATGTCGGCGAAGTCGAAGCCCTCGACCTCGCGCCAGCGCGTCGGATCGAAGGTGTCGGAGACGAAGGGGAGTGCACTCATGCCTCGGATTCTAATCGACGAGGCGTGGGCGGGCTGCCGTGCGCGTGCGTGCGGGTGGGCGCTCGACGGGCCCTGCTGAAGGGGTAGCCAGGCCCTCCGAGGCGGTGGGCGTGTGCAACCTAACCAATCGGAACAAAGGATGCTCTCGTGTTCGCAGATGGTGAGATAACTAGTCACTGATGCGTGTGTCGTGACATACTCTTGTATTTGCCAGGCGTTCTGCTCTGTCAGGGAGTCTGTCACTTTGGGGCGCTTACTGCACAATCGCATACAAGTTTCAGCGTGATCGAGTTGTTGCGAAGCCAAGGTTGCGCGATAATATTACCGGTAAGTAAGGAGGCTCCTCATGAATGCAGCGCCGCAACCGACGCTCATGCGCATTCCGATGCGTACGCTGAGTCGCCAAGCGCGTTACGCCCTCGAAGGCGTCGACGACATATTGGTGTACAAGGTAGCGATGACGACGCGTTTCCGCGGGGTGACGCGCCGCGAGGGTCTCCTTCTGCACGGTCACGCCGGCTGGGGAGAGGCCGCGCCCTTCTGGAACTACGACGACGCTGAGTCGTCCCGTTGGCTGGCGGCCGCGCTCGAGTCTGCCCGCCGATTCCCGCCGGTGCCTCGGCGCAAGTTCGTGCCCGTCAACGTGACGATCCCCGTCATTTCCCCCGAAGAGGCCTACGAGCGAGTGAAGGCCTCGGGCGGATGCGCGACCGCGAAGATCAAGGTCGCAGAACCCGGCGTGAGCCTGAGTCGCGACTGCGCGCGCATCGCGGCCGTCGCCGATGCCCTGCGTGAGACGGTTGGTGGGCAGGCGATGATCCGCCTCGACGCCAACGGCGCGTGGGAGGTCGACGAGGCTCGCGCCGCGATCCCCGCGATGGCTGCCGCCGCGGGCGTGGTTCCCATCGAGTATGTGGAGCAGCCCTGCCTCACTGTCGATGAGCTGGCGCAGGTGCGCCGCTCGGTGGACGTTCCCATCGCCGCGGACGAGTCGATTCGCCGCGCGGAAGACCCGCTCGAGGTCGCCCGCAAGGAGGCGGCCGACGTGGTCATCATCAAGGTGGCCCCTCTCGGAGGCGTGCGCGCGGCCCTGCGCGTGGCGCGCAAGAGCGGGCTCGGGGTCGTCGTCTCCTCGGCCCTCGAGACCTCCGTCGGCCTGTCGGTCGGCGTCGCCGCGGCCGCCGCAGTGCCCGGCGTGCCCCGGGCGGCCGGCCTGGCCACGGCCTCGCTGCTGGTGGGGGATGTGACCGAGCCCCTGATTCCCGAGCGCGGACGCCTGCCCGTGGGGCGGCGCGAACCCGACCAGGAACTCATTGACCGCACTCCCGTCGATGGCGATCTCGTCTCCCGCTGGGGCATGCGCCTGGAGGGCATGGCTGAGCACCTGGGGGCAGGAGGCCGGTAGGCTGGGCCTATGCCTTCCGTCGACACCGCCAGCGCCATCCTCGCGTCCCTGGACGCCCTGGGCCTCACGCACGTCCTGTACTGCCCGGGATCGCGTAGCGCCCCCTTCGCCTACGCCCTCGAGGCCGGTGCTTTCGGCGGCGACGCGCGCGCCGTCCTGGATGAGCGCGGCGCCGGGTTCATGGCCGTCGGGCTGGCTCGCACCGGAGCCCTGCCCGCCATCGTCGTCACCTCGGGGACGGCCGTCGCCGAGCTCGCGCCCGCCGTTCTCGAGGCCTCCCACGCGCGCCTGCCGCTCCTCCTCCTGACGGCCGACCGCCCCGGCGAGCTGCGAGGCGTCGGCGCGTCCCAGGCGACCGACCAGTCTCGGCTCTTCGGCACCCACGTGCGCGCGCAGGTGGACCTGGAGCCCCAGGAGGCCTCGGCTACGCTCGTCGGACACCTGACGCGCTGCGTCGCCGCCGCGTGCGGCGCGCCCACGGGCACCCCCGGGCCCGTCCAGATCAACGTCGCCTTCCGCGACCCGCTCACGCCCGCGTCTGCTTCGGCTTCCGGGGACGAGGCCGGGGCTTCCTTCGTCCCGCGCCCGACCCGGGTGCTCGCCGCCTCCCCCGTGAGCGCGCGCTGGGAGGACGTGGTCGGTCCTGCCACCGCCGGGCTGATCGTCGCGGGTGAGGGGGCGTCGCCTCGCGCCCTCGAGTGGTCGCGTGCGTCGGGATTCCCGCTCCTCGCCGAACCGGCCTCGGGCGCGTGGGCTGGCGGGGGAGTGACCCCCTTCGAGCAGTCCCTCGTGTGCTCACCCCTCGGGCGCGAGGTTGACACCGTCGTCGTCACGGGCCGTCCGACGCTGTCTCGCCCCATCCACGCGCTCCTCGCGCGACCCGACGTGCGCGTCATCCTCGTCGACCCGCACGCCCCGTGGGTCGACGTCTCGGGCAACGCCTCGGTCGTGGTGGCCGACCTGGAGCCCGCGCGAGGGCCCGTCGACGCCCCGCAGGCCGAGTGGGCGTCGCGCGTGCGCGACGCCGCGCGTGACGCAGGTGAGCGCATCGAATCTCTGCTCGCCGCCGGTTCGGGCCGGACCATGCTTGACCTGGCGCGAGCCGTCGCCGCCTCCACGAGCGGGCCCCTCGTCCTCGGCGCCTCCAACCCCGTGCGCGCCTTCGACCTGGCCGTGCCAACGTTGGAGGGACGCGCCGTTCACTCCAACCGTGGACAGGCCGGCATCGACGGCACCATCGCGACCGCCGTCGGTATCGCCGTGGGCGCCGGGAGCGTCGGCGGGGCCACGGTCCCTGCGAGCGAGCGCGTCACCGCCGTCATGGGCGACCTGACGGCCTGCCACGACGCATCCTCCCTGGCCCTGGCAGCGGCCGCACGGGCACACCTCGACATCATCGTCGCCGACGACCGCGGCGGCGGAATCTTCGCCACCCTTGAACACGGGCGCGCCACCACCCCCGAGGCCTACGACCGGTGGTTCGGCGTCGCCCAGACGGTGGACTACGAGGCGCTCGCGGCCGCATACCGCCTGGCCTTCGCCCGCGTCGACAATCCCGCGCAGCTCGCCCGCGTGCTGGAGACCCCGCAGGCCGGCCCCCGCCTCGTCCATGTCCCCGTCGAGCGCGGTGCACACCTGTACGCGGCCATCCGGGACATCCTCAACTAAACGTCGTGGGAGCCTGTTCGCTGTGAGAGCAGCGGTTTTCAGGAAACTTACAGGACGCTTTCAGTGGGCCTTTGAGGAATCGACTCATACTGGTGGACAGATAACGAACTGACATCAGAGGAAACCATGAACGAGTCTCAGATTCCGGCCCCCGACGCCGACTCGTCGCGCGATGCGATCACGGCCTCGGCTCCCACCTATCCGCAGCGTGCGACGGCTCAGGACCCCTCGGCCACCCAGGAACTGCCGGCCACCCAGGAACTGCCGGCCGCGCAGGACGCCACGCGCGAGATGCCCACCCCCTCCGCCGAGGAAACCCGCGCGGGTGGCGGTACCTACTACGCTCCCACGGGCGAACCCTACGGCGGATACGCGGCCCCGGCCTCGCCCGAGGCGGTTCCCGCTCCCACGGCTGCTGCTCCCACCGTCGTCGTCACCAAGAAGGGGCCGGGCTGGGTCGCCCTCTTCTGCGCGATGCTCGTGACGATCGGCTTGACGCTCGGCGCCGTGTTCTACGCGCGCCCAGCCATGCTGCGCGCCTCCACGCCGACCAACCTGAATGGGGGAACGGTCGCGGCCGTACCCGCGTCGAACAGCTCTGGGACGGACTGGACGGACGTCGCCTCCGCCGTGTCGCCCGCCGTCGTCACGATCCAGACCCAGGGCGCATCGTCGGGTGGCACCGGTTCGGGCGTCATCTACGACGCGCAGGGAGACATCGTCACGAACTACCACGTCATCTCCTCTGTCCTGGGCGGCGGCCAGATCCAGGTGACCCTCGCGGACGGGCGCCTCTACTCCGCGTCGATCGTCGGCCACGATAAGACCACCGACCTGGCCGTCATCCGCCTAGAGAACCCGCCCACAGACCTGACTGTTGCGCGTTTCGCCAGCTCCGCGAACCTCGAGGTCGGCGCCCCCGTCATGGCGATCGGCGCGCCCCTGGGCCTGTCGAACACCGTGACGACCGGCATCGTCTCGGCCCTCAACCGTCCTGTCGAGGTCTCCGTGGACGAGGACAGCTCGTCGCAGAACAGCACCCAGGCGTCCTCGGACCTCGTCGTGACCAACGCGATCCAGATCGATGCGTCGATCAACCCCGGCAACTCGGGTGGCCCGCTCTTCGACGCGACCGGCGCGGTTATCGGCATTAACTCCTCGATCAAGTCGCTCGCCACGTCCTCCGACGGCCAAGCGGGTTCGATCGGCCTGGGCTTCGCGATCCCTTCCGACCTGGTCGTGTCTGTCGCTGACCAGCTGATCGCCACCGGTTCGGCGTCCCACGGCATGCTCGGCGTGACCGTCAAGGCCGCGACGACGACCGTCGGCTCCGACACCTACGTGGGTGCCGAGGTTCAGGACGTGTCCGCCGGTTCCGGCGCTTCCGCTGCGGGCATTCGCTCCGGCGACGTCATCGTCAAGGTCGAGGGCCAGGAAGTGACCAGCCCCAAGCAGCTCATCGGCTACGTGCGCCGCTACAAGGCCGGCGACACCGTCGCCATGACGATCGTGCGCGACGGCGCCACGCAGGACGTGTCCGTGCGGATTCAGTGAGGTGCGTGTCGCGTGCGTGCGTGCGCTGTGGGCGCTGTGCGTGCCCGGTATTGCGTGACCTGAGTGCCATGCACCGACGAGGCCCGCTGTCCCTGTGAAGGGGCGGCGGGCCTGTGCGTGGCGGGGTGCGTGGCGTGTTGGCTTCTGTGCGCGGTTGGTGGCACGTACACCGACCTCTTGTGTGCCGGATGCGTGCCGGGCGTGCGCGGTCGCACACGCGCAGTTTTCGGCCGCTGATGTGCCGCGCCTTGATGGGAGGCCCCCGCATCTGGGCTTGTGTCGAAGGGGATTCAACCTGATCGGGAAGATTCAACCCGTTCTGATCGGGTGGAATGTTCCCGATGGGGTGGAATGTTCCCGATGGGGTGGAGCGTTGGCGCAATCAAGCCGTTGAGGTGCCCGAAGTGGGTTTCGGCGTGCGTGGGGACGGGCTCTTGAAGGTCGGACACAGGGCGCGATGCAGGATGTGGATCGATAGCCTTCCTCGTGACCACGCTTTGGCTTGTTCCTAAGTGGTGTTACACCACTTAGCTGGGTATTACACCGGCTGGGAACTGGTGCAATGCTCCCTAACCGGTGCAATGCTCCCTAACCGGTGTAATGCTCGCTAACTGGTGCAATGCTCCGTCACGGGTGGCCTACGCGTGGTGGGCTTGCGAGGGCGTATATGTGCAGTTTTCGGCAGCTGAAGTGCTGCGCGTTGATGTGATGCCCCGCATCTGGACTTGTATCCAAGGGGATTCAACCTGATCGGGAAGATTCAACCCGTTCTGATCGGGTGGAATGTTCCCGATGAGGTGGAATGTTCCCGATGGGGTGGAATGCTGGCGCAATCAAGCCATTGAGGTACCCGAAGTGGGTACCGGCGTGCCGCAATACCCTGCGCGATTCAGACCCCGAGGGCGTCCAGGAGCGGGCGCATCTTCGCTTCGGTCTCGGCCAGCTCGGCGTCCGGGTCGGAATCCGGCATGATGCCAGCGCCCGCGAAGAGACGCAGGCGCGTGCCCGACGTGAGCCCGCAGCGCAGCGCGATCGCAAACTCGCCGTTCCCCGCCGTGTCCACCCAGCCCACGGGCCCCGAGTAGCGGCCGCGCTCGGTGTCCTCCAGCTCTTCGATGAGGCGCATCGCCGCGTCGCGCGGGGTGCCGCACACGGCCGCCGTCGGATGCAGCGCAGCCACCAGATCCAACAGGTGCGCCGACCCTAGGCGCGCGTGCACGTCCGTCGCCAGGTGGACGACGTTGGGCAGGGACAGGAGGAACGGACCCTGCGCGGTCACCGAGGTGCACAGCCGCGTCAGAACCGAGGACACGGACTTCGAGGCCAGGTCATGCTCGCGCAGGTCCTTCGCGCTCGACGCGAGCATCTCGCCCTCGCCGGGCTTGCACGTGCCCGCCAGGACGCGCGAGGTCGCCGTGCCGCCCGAGGCCGCGATCAGCATCTCCGGGGACGCGCCGAGGAGCGAATCCACGCAGAAACGCCACGTCGACGGATACAGGTCGCTCAGGCGCTCGAGCAGGAAACGCTCATCGAAGCCGTGGGTGCAGCGCACCGTCATATCGCGCGCCATGACGGCCTTGTCGGCGGCCCCCTCGCGCAGGCGCTGCGCCATCGCACGCACCGAGTCGCGCCACTGTCCGCGCGACATCGACCCGTGCCCAAACGTCAGGGACTCCGGCACGCGCGGGGTGGGCCTCGCCTCGGCAACGGCCGCGTCAACAGCCGCCAACGGATCCGGGGCGTCCCCAATGCCCGCCGTGATCGCCCAGCGGGCCCCAGCCTCGTCGATGAGAGTCAGCGCGGGCACAAACGCGACCGAACGGGCGGGGGAGCGGAACGCGAAGGACGCGAACAGGACGGGGGAGGGGGTGCCGCCGACGGGGGACGAGGCGGGGGCGCTCTCGCCGGGGCGTGCTGCGTCAGTGAACGGGTCAGTTGCCGAGGTCGGGGTCGCCTCCCACGCGCGGCGCACCTCGGCGATTGCATCGGGGGTCGCGGACTCGAGCGTGAGCGCCCGTCCCAGGCCGATCATCTGGCGGCGCTCACCCAGCCAGGCGGCGCCCCCAGAAGCGGGAAGCAGGGACGTTAGTGAGCAAGTAGACCCCGGGTGCTGCGGGGGTAGGGCAAGCGCTCGAAAGGCCAGGCGCGAGCATCCGAAGTCGTTGTGCATGGGTCCCATGGTAGGAGCAGGGGCGGCGGCGCGCTGGAAGACGTGCGAGTATTGACGCATGACTGAATCCCCGCGCGCGGACCTGAGCAAGGTTCCCGAAGAGATCGCCTCAATGTTTGACTCCGTCGCTTCTCGCTACGACGCGATGGATACGCTGATGACGGGCGGTTTGAACAACGTGTGGATGACCGCCCTGCGCAAGGCGGTCGCCCCGCACCCCGGCGAACGCATCCTCGACCTGGCCGCCGGAACCGGCACGTCGTCGGCCTCCCTGGCCAAGGGCGGCGCCGAAGTCGTCGCCTGCGACCTGTCCGAAGGCATGATCGAGGTGGGCCGTGAGCGCCACCCCGAGATCGAGTTCGTGCACGGCAACGCCATGGACCTGGACTTCGAGGACGGCACCTTTGACGCGGTCACCATCTCGTGGGGCCTGCGCAACATTCCGGATCCGCAGCTGGCGTTGCGCGAGATGGCGCGCGTCGTGCGCCCGCGCGGCCGCCTCGTGGTCCTGGAGTTTTCCACGCCGCCCTCGCGCATTTTCCGCGGCCTGTACAACGTCTACCAGTCGACCGTCATGCCGACGATCGCCCGCGTCGCCTCCACGAACGACGGCGCCTACGACTACCTGGTCGAGTCGATCCGCCAGTGGCCCGCCCAGGAGGAGATCGGCCGCATGATCGCCGCCAACGGCTGGAGCGAGGTCGAGTACCGCAACCTCACCGGCGGCATCGCCTGCCTGCACCGCGCGGTCAAGCCGCTGCCGTAATTTTTTCGATAGCGACGAGGCCGGGGCAATAAAGATGACAATCGAGAGTAGGGCAATGAGTAGGCTGCCGGAAGGCTACGTGAATCCCATGTCTCAGACCTACGGCTCGGACAAGGACCTGACCCCAGCGAAGCGTGAGGACGACGGATGGGATCGCCGCCAATGGTGACCACTAAGCACAAGGCCATGCGCATCTCGCTCGCTGTTTCCTCTGCGTCCGCTTTCGCCCTGGGAGTTGTCGCAGTTCCCATTGCTCCGGCACAGGCCGCGGATACCATCACCGCAGCCGATCAGCCTTACTTTGCGTACTATCACCTCGACCAGGCGAGGGCTAAAGGCTACACGGGTCAAGGTGTCACGATCGCGATGATTGATGGGCCGGTCGACACCTCGCGACCAGAGCTTGCAGGTGCGACAATCCTTGATAAAAGTCCATGTCAGATCAAACCTGATGATGATAGTCGGCGTCACGGTACTGAGGTTGCTTCGATTCTCGTTGCACGTGACTACGGGGTTGCTCCGAAAGCGACTCTGTACAGCTATCAGACTGTCAGTGGAAGCTCGGCACCAGACCCGTCGTGTCAGGATACAAGCGTTTACACGCATGCTTCATTGATCAATCACGCGATTAATGACGGTGCAGGCATCGTCAGCATTTCCATCTCGTCCCAAGACCGAGACGCATCTCTGAAATGGGCGCTAGCTCGTGCTGCCGCTTCGGGGACGATCATCGTTGCTGGTATCGGTAATACGGGTAGCGCAAATGATGCGGGAAGCCTGTCATTTTGGTCTGGAGTAGTTGGTGTTTCCGCGGTTGATGTCAATGGTGCGCGAGCAGACTACTCGTCGTGGGGGTCGTCCGTCACTACAGCAGCCGTTGGTGGCCCTATCAAGGCATATGACTACGGGACTGCGCAGATGACGCAGACTGTGGGAACATCCATTTCCACGCCCATCGTCGCAGGATTCCTCGCAATGGCTCGCCAGAAATGGCCCGACGCGACGTCGAACCAGCTGCTGCAACTACTGATACACACGACCGTCAACCCGGACGGCGGCTGGAATCAGTACACCGGCTACGGTGTTGCGAGCCCAGCGACGATGATGAGCACTGATCCCAGTCAGTACCCCGACGTCAACCCCCTCGCTGACAAGGGAGGCGGGTCCAGCCCGACCCCCGAGGAGATCGCGCAGTATGTCGACGGCGTCGTCCCACCGGCGGAGATTGTCTTCGACAACTCCTACACCTACCGCGGCCTGGACGAATCCGTTCTCGGAGCAACCACGAACCCGTACCCGACACACCTCGGCACGAGCCCGCGCTACCACGCGAAGTAGAAGAAACCTCGACAAACGCAGTGAGAGGCCGGGGCCCCTTGTGTGGGGTCCCGGCCTCTCGCGTTGGGCACGGATAGGCGCAGCCGCGCCCGTAGACGGGGCAGGGGCGGCGCGCACCCACGTGCGGGTGACGCGCGCCCCGCCCCGGCCTCGTTGTTAGTTCTTCGGCGCGCGGCCCGGGCTCAGGGTTGTCAGGCCGAGGTATCCGGGGAGCGGCTCGTTCATGGCCTCGTTCGCGAAGGCCACGGGCACGCCGTTCGGCAGCGGGTTGACGACGCGGATCGCGGCGGTCAGCTGCTGCGCGGAGTCGTTCGCCCGATACTGCGAGCGCAGCGTGAAACGCGCGGTGACCGTCCCGGTCTGGCCCGGCAGAACCGAGGGCAGGGTGGACTCGATGGTCTGGGTGGCCACGATCGCGCCCTTCGAATCGACGAGGACGACCTCGAGCGGCCACGTCGCGTAGAACGGGGCAGATCCCGTGTTCTTGATGTCGACGGCCACGGTGGCCTTCGCGCCGTGATACGTCGCCGACGTGCGGGTGGCCTGCAGCGTGTAGCCCATGGCCGCGCTGGCCTGCTGGGCGCGCGTCAGATCGTCGCCCGTGTAGCCGACCGTGAAAGCCTTCTGGTTGATCAGCCACGTGGCGTGCGCGCCCTGAATCGACTCGAGGGCCTTGTAGTCGCCTTCAGGGTCCATGTTCGGGCAGTTGATCGGCTGGGAGAAAATGCATGTCTGAATGGGCGGGTA
Source organism: Pauljensenia sp. 20925_1_27 (assembly GCF_041432835.1). NCBI lineage: Bacteria > Bacillati > Actinomycetota > Actinomycetes > Actinomycetales > Actinomycetaceae > Pauljensenia > Pauljensenia sp. 20925_1_27. Next base: position 83,926 of record NZ_JAPWAH010000007.1, on the reverse strand, counting down.
GAGCTCGCCGCCGATCGGAGCGTGCTGCCAGGCGTCCGCTTCGCCCTGCTTCTTCAGCTTGGGAATGAAGTGCCAGCTGACTCCCTCGAGGGTCGCGTAGCCGAAGGAATCATCGTGGTAGCCCATGCCGTGCGCCTTCGTGGCCTCGGTGGGGTAGCGGTTCTGGATGAAGGTCTCATCGAAAGCGTCATCCCAGGCCTCGACCAGCTGGGCGCGGAACGCGTCGGAGGGCATCCAGTTGATGCCCTTCGGGTTTTGGGAGCTGATCGCTCCGTTGTAGGGGTAGGTGTGCTCCTCGCCCCAGAAGCCGTACAGGCCCGCGGTGATGTAGCCGATGCGCGGGTCCCCGTCGTACCTGTTGCCCAGGGCTGCGACGAAGTGCAGGAACATCTGCTGGACGTTCGGGTCGTCGTAGTTGGGGGAGAAAGACTTCTTCTCGTTGTCGTGGAAGTCGTACGTGCGGCTCGTGTCCGTGCCGCCGTCAATGAGGTACTGGGGCAGCGCTGAGGATTCGCCCGGGTTGTCGACGTAGAAGCGGATGACCGCCTGGTGTCCGCGCGCCGCGATGGAATCGAGCATGGCGTCGACGGCGGTGAAGTCGTAGGTGTCGGGGCCGGTGACGACATTCTTGAGGGGGAAGACCGCCCATTCGAGCGTGTAGGGCAGCGCGTCCTGTGCGAGCACGGGATTGCCGCCGGGGGCGGGCGCCCACGGCATGAAGCCCTTCATCGGGTTCGACACGGGGGCCGGCGCCGCCTCAAGGGTGGTCCATTGGGATGATGTGGCCGACGAGGCCGTGGCTGGCAGGGTGGCACCCGCCAGTCCTGCGGCCGCCGCGAGAGCGATGGCGATGCGAGCAAATTTCCTCATCGCGAGGTCCTTTCAGTCTGTACTGCGGCTGGGGACATTGAGCGGCGTGGGCGCGTCGCGTGGAAGTACGCGCAGGGCAATCGCATCCGCGTGCGATCCGAGGCTTCCACGGCTGACAAGTGAACCACTGTGTTGTCACTTCGCGCAAGATTGTGAAAAATTGTATCAGTAAGTGATTGTGTGACAAGCGTGTGTGGTGGGCCGCGCATTCGTCTGCCTGTGGGGAAGCCGCGCCGTTGCGACGTGCGGGCGGGGCTTCTGGTGCGTGTGGGGTGGGCGGTCGGCGCTCGTGTCCAACGAGAACGAGGCCGGGTCCCTCGGTGGGGTCCCGGCCTCGTCAATGGAGTGCGTGCGCTGGCTCGTTTAGTACGGTCCGCTGTCGACGACCGCCCACGTTCCATCGTCCTGCAGTCGCAGGAAGACGACCTCGCGCCCCTTCACGGGCTCCAACGAGTCGTCGGAGTAGTTACGCAGGTAGTAGACGTTTCCGTACCAGCGCGTCGGGTCAGTGTTCGGCTGCTGTCCGTGGTCGTTGCTGCCCGTGATGGTGACGGTCGTGTGGGCGCGGTTGGCCAGGAGCGGCAGGAATTCACCCTGACCGTGCTCCAGGTCGGGCGTCTTCGTGTGGCTGCTCGCTCGTTCCGGTACTTCGTACACGCTCGCGCGGATGAATGCATAGGCGTTGGATTTATCGCGTGATGCATCCCACGTATTACGCGTGATGGTGTAGGCGATGGCGACTTGCTCGGGATCGGTGCGGTCCACCTCGCGCGGGTCGGGGAGGAGGTCGGGGAGCCACTGGACCGATGCGGGATAGAGGCACGTACCGAGCGGCGTGGGGGAACCGTCCTCGCACGCAGGCGTGGTCGGTGTTGCTTCGGTCGGTGTCGGGGTGGCTGCGGAGGCTCCAGAATCTTGGGTGGGGGCCTGGTCCGAGGAGGATTGCGCGGGCGATTGTGCGGACTGTGCCTGGCTATCTGCGCTGGGCTGGCGTGACCCGCAGGCGGTACCCGTGATTGTGAGAGTAAGGACGGCTGCCGACGCAACGGCGATCAAGGTGCGTCGTTTGTGGGTATGAGTCTGTTCTTCTGAGCCCATGCATGCTCCCCTTCAATGGTCGTGTGCCGAGGTGTGTCGCGCGTGTCTTGCGCCGGATGAGTGGGTACTCGGCGTCAACGCAGGTCGTCTCGACGCGGGTCATCGTATCGAATTGTGTGAGGGTGTCGCGCGGGCTCGTCTTGGTGTGCGTGACGCCCAGCGCGACGAGGCCGGGGCCACCATTTACGACAGAGATCCCTTGCGCAAATGCAGCGTATGAGCGTGGCCTGCCCATGCCTCGTTCCTTGACATTCCGGGGAAAAGTGCGCTCGGTCGCCGAGGTGAGGGTGACCTAGCTAGGCTTTCTTGCGGAATGAAGTGATGTGCACGCTTCATCCACTTTGCACACTCGCGCGGACGCACCCGCGCACCACATGACGGAGGAATGCCGTGGCATCCACCATGCCTAGCGACATGAGCGCTGACGTTGTCGTCGTCGGCGCAGGCCCGGGCGGGTCCTCCACCGCCTACCACCTGGCCAGAGCCGGCCTCGACGTCATCCTCCTGGAGAAAAGCCCCTTCCCGCGCGACAAAATCTGCGGCGACGGGCTCACCCCGGCCGCCGTCCACGAACTCATCGCAATGGGCGTGGATACCACCGGCTGGATGCGAAACCGCGGCCTGACCGTCATCGGCGGCGGCCACACCGTCCACATGGACTGGCCCGACCAGAAGTCCCTGCCCGGCTACGGCATGACCCGAGCCCGCGTCGACCTCGACCACGCGCTCGCCCAGCGCGCCGTCGAAGCGGGCGCACGCCTCTACGAGGGCGTCACCGTCACGGGAGCCATCCAGGACGGCTCCGGACGCGTCGTCGGCGTGCAGGCCAAGAGCGGGCGCGGCAAAGACGCCACCACCACCACGGTGCGCGCCTCCATCACCGTCGACGCCGGGGGAGTGGCGGCCCGACTGGCCACCAGCCTCGGCCTCGAAAAGAAGATGAACCGCCCCATGGGCGTGGCCGCACGCGCCTACTTCCATAGCCCCCGCGGCAACGAGGAATGGATGGAATCCCACCTCGAACTGTGGAGCGGCACCCCGGGCGCCTCCGACCTGCTGCCCGGCTACGGCTGGATCTTCCCCATGGGCGACGGCATCGTCAACGTCGGCCTCGGCTCCGTCGCCTCGCGCGCCGGCGCCACCAACCTGCCCTACCGGGAGGTCTTCAAGACCTGGACCGCGAACCTGCCCGAGGAATGGGGCTTCACCCCCGACAAGCAGATCGGTGCGCTTCGCTCCGCCGCCCTGCCCATGAGCTTCAACCGCAAGCCGCACTACACCCAGGGCCTCGTCCTCGTCGGCGACGCCGGCGGCATGGTCTCCCCCTACAACGGCGAAGGTATCGCCCCCGCCATGAAGGCCGGACGCTACGCGGCCTCGTGCATCGCGCAGGCCCGCTCCCGCTCCCACCGCGCCGGCATCGACCGCGCCATGAGCGAATACCCCCACATGCTTCGCGACGAATACGGCGGCTACTACCAGCTGGGCCGCATCTTCGTCGCGCTCATCGAAAACCCGACGATCATGCGCACCTGCACGAACGTCGGACTGCCCATCCCGCGCCTCATGACACTCGTTCACAAACTCCTGTCGGACGGGTACGAGAGGACCGGGGGCGACTTCGACGACCAACTCATCACAATGCTGACCAAGGTGGTGCGCCCCGCATGACCACCACCACCGATAACCGGGAGGAACGATGACGAATCCCTACGTGCCGCTGCTCATCATGTCGGCAGCTGCCCTCGTACTAGCCTTCGGAGGCCTGGGCGCCTCTGCGATCCTGGGCCCCACCAAGAAGTCCACCACCAAGGCCGACAACTACGAGTGCGGTATCCAGCCGACCAGCGCTCACCTCACCGAGGGTCGATTCCCGGTGCGCTACTACCTGGTCGCCATGACGTTCATCATCTTCGACATCGAAGTTGTGTTCATGTACCCGTGGGCCGTCAGCTTCAACCAGCTGGGCCTGTTCGGACTGGTCGTCATGATGAGCTTCCTGGTCACCCTCTGCGTCCCCTACGCCTACGAATGGCGACGCGGCGGCCTGGATTACTGAGATATAAGTAAGGAACAGACAAGTGGGACTTGAAGAATCCTTGCCCGCGGGCATCGCGCTCACCAGCGTCGAAAAGGTCCTCGGGCTCGCACGCAAGTACAGCCAGTGGCCCGTCACCATGGGTCTGGCGTGCTGCGCCATCGAAATGATGGCCGCCGGTACCCCCCGTTTCGACATGGCGCGCTTCGGCCTCGAGGTCTTCCGCGCCTCGCCGCGTCACTCCGACATGATGATCGTGTCGGGCCGCGTGTCGCACAAGATGGCCCCCATCATCCGCCGCGTCTACGACTCGATGCCCGAACCCAAGTGGGTCATCTCCATGGGTGCGTGCGCGTCCTCCGGTGGCGTCTTCAACAACTACGCGATCGTCCAGGGCTGCGACCACATCGTCCCCGTCGACGTCTACCTGCCCGGATGCCCGCCCCGCCCCGAGGCGCTCATCCACGCGGTCCTCGTCCTGCGCGAGCAGATCGGCAAGGAACCCCTCGGCGCTCACCGCCGCGAGATCGCGCGTCGCGCCGAGCAGGCCGCCCTCGAGGCGACCCCCACCCACCAGATGAAGGGACTCCTCGCATGAGCGACCTTTCCACCCCCGAGGAAAACGCGCCCGCCGAGGTCGCCCCGGCCTCGTCCCAGCGCGGATTCGCCCTCCCCGAGCCCATCGCCCACCGCGAGGGCCTCTTCGGCGCGGGCACCGACTCCTCCACCTCCGGCTTCGCCGGCCTCGTGACCGATTCCTTCCTGCCCGGCGAGGCCTCCCGCCCCTACGGCGGCTGGTTCGACCAGGTCGTGGACGTCCTCGAAGAGCTCATCGCCGCCGACGGCCTGAAGGTTTCCGACGTCATCGAAAAGGTCACCATCGACCGCGGACAGCTCGGCATCTTCATCGCCCGCGAGCACATCGCGCGCGTCGCCAAGTACCTACGCGACGACGCCGACCTGCGCTTCGAGCTGTGCCTGGGGACCAACGGCGCGCACTACCCCCTCGATAAGGGCCGCGAGCTGCACGCCATCTACCCCCTGTACTCGATCACGTACAACCGCATGATCCGCCTCGAGGTCACGTGCCCCGACGAGGACCCCCGCATCCCCTCCATCGTCTCCGTCTACCCCGGAAACGACTGGCAGGAGCGCGAAACCTGGGACCTCATCGGCATTGTCTTCACCGGGCACCCCTCGCTGACGCGCACCGCGATGCCCGACGACTGGGTCGGACACCCCCAGCGCAAGGACTACCCGCTGGGCGGCATCCCCGTCGAGTTCAAGGGCGCCGTCAACGCTTCCGCCGACGTTCGTAGGAGTGTGAACTGATGACCACCGCTTTCCACGCGCCCGCCGGCGCGACCGACCTGCCCATCGAGGACATCCCCGAGGTCCTCACCCAGGGCGGCGACTGGGACGACGTCCTGCACGAGATCGAGGCCATCACCTCCGAGCGCATCGTCGTCAACCTCGGCCCGGTCCACCCCGCGACCCACGGCGTTCTGCGCCTCATCCTCGAGCTTGACGGCGAGAAGGTCCGCGAGACCCGCATCGACACCGGCTACCTGCACACCGGCATCGAGAAGAACATGGAGTACCGCACGTGGGCCCAGGGCGTCGCATACTGCACGCGCATGGACTACGTGGCTCCCTTCTTCCAGGAGGCCGCCTACTGCCTCGGCGTCGAGAAGCTCCTCGGCATCGAAGAGGACATCCCCGAGCGCGCGTCCCTCATCCGCATCCTCGTGATGGAGCTGTGCCGCATCGCCTCCCACCTGGTCGCCATCGGCTCGACCGGTAACGAGATGGGCGCCACCACGATCATGACGATCGGCTTCCGCGGCCGCGAGGAGATCCTGCGTATCTTCGAGCGCATCACCGGCCTGCGCATGAACCACGAGTACATCCGCCCCGGCGGCGTCGTGCAGGACATCGGCGAGGGCACCACGGACTACATCCGTGACCGCCTGCGTCGGTGCCGTAAGGACATCGGCGAACTCCAGGACATCCTCGTGGAGAACCCGATCTTCAAGAAGCGTCTGTGCGACGTGGCCGTCATGCCGCTGAGCGGCCTCATGGCCCTCGGCTCGACCGGCCCCGGCGTGCGCGCCGCCGGCCTGCCCCTGGACCTGCGCAAGAGCCAGCCCTACTGCGGCTACGAGAACTTCGAGTTCGATATTCCCACCCGCGACAAGTCCGACGTCTACAACCGCACGATGGTTCGCTTCGACGAGTGCTACGAGTCCATGCGCATCATCTGGCAGGTGCTCGACAAGCTGGACCAGTGCGAGGGCGCGCCCACCATGGTCGCCGACCCGGAGATCGCCTGGCCCGCTCGCCTGGCGGTCGCCACGGACGGCCAGGGCAACTCGGCCGAGCACGTCCGCGAGATCATGGGGGAGTCCATGGAGTCCCTCATCCACCACTTCAAGCTCGTCACGGAGGGCTTCCACGTGCCCGCCGGCCAGGTCTACCAGACCGTCGAGCACGCGAAGGGGATCCTGGGCGTTCACCTCGTCTCCGACGGTGGCACGCGTCCGTTCCGCGCGCACTTCCGCGACCCCTCCTTCGCCAACCTGCAAGCGCTGGCCATGATGACCGAAGGCGGCCAGCTGGCCGACGTGGTCGTCGCACTGGCCGCTATCGACCCCGTTCTCGGAGGCGTTGACCGATGAGCTACACACCCGACACCCTGGCACGCCTGCAGGCGGACGCCGCGCAGATCATCGCCCGCTACCCGGACGGTCACTCGCGTTCCGCGCTGCTGCCGATGCTGCACCTGATCCAGTCCGTTGACGGCTACGTCAGCCCGGACGGCATCGACTTCATCGCCGCCACGCTGGACCTGCCCCGCGCAGAGATCAGCGCGGTTGCGACCTTCTACACGCAGTACAAGCGCCACCCCACCGGCGACTACCTGGTGGGCGTGTGCACGAACGCGCTGTGCGCCGTCATGGGCGGCGACGAGATCTGGGAAAAGGTCTCCAAGAAGGTCGGCGTCGGCACCGATGAGACCAGCGAAGACGGAAAGATCACGCTCGAGCGCATTGAGTGCAACGCGGCGTGCGACTACGCGCCCGTCGTCATGGTCAACTGGGAATTCTTCGACAACCAGACCCCTTCCTCGGCGCTGGCGATGATCGATGACATCCAGGCCGGTCGCGATATTCACCCGACGCGCGGTCCCGTCGTGGCCCCCACGTTCAAGGAGAACGAGCGCGTCCTGGCCGGCTTCCTGGACGGCCACGAGGACGAGGGCCCCTCCGCGGGTCGCTCCACGCTGCTGGGCCGCGAGATCGCGGCGGCGAAGGGCTGGACCGAGCCGGTCGCCATGGAGGTCGCCGACGAGGCCACTGACACGAAGGGAGAAGAGGCGAAGTGAGCACCGCATACGTTGCGCCCGGACCGCTGACCCCGATCCTCACCAATGGGTGGGGAGAGGACCGTTCCTGGACGCTGGACTCCTACCGGGGCCGCGGCGGCTACCAGGGCCTCGAAAAGGCCCGGACCATGGAGCCCGCTGAGATCGTGCAGACCGTGAAGGATTCCGGCCTGCGAGGCCGTGGTGGCGCAGGCTTCCCGACCGGCCTCAAGTGGTCCTTCCTGCCCCCGGCCGACGGCGGCCCCCGCTACCTCGTGGTGAACGCAGACGAGTCCGAGCCGGGCACCTGCAAGGACATCCCGCTCATCATGGGCAACCCGCACGTCCTCATCGAAGGCATCGCGATTACGTCGCGCGCGATCGGCTGCGACCACGCGTTCGTCTACCTGCGTGGCGAGGTCACCCACGTGTACCGCCGCCTGCTGCAGGCCGTGCGCGAGGCGACCGAATCCGGCGTGCTCGGCGACCTGCGCATCACCGCCCACGCGGGCGCTGGCGCCTACATCTGCGGTGAGGAGACGGCCCTGCTGGACTCCCTCGAGGGTCGCCGAGGCCACCCGCGCCTCAAGCCCCCGTTCCCCGCTGTCGCCGGCCTGTACGCCCGTCCCACGGTCGTCAACAACGTGGAGACCATCTCTCAGGTGGCGGGCATCTTCCGCAACTCCCCCGAGTGGTTCGCGTCCATGGGCACCGAAAAGTCCAAGGGCCACGGCATCTTCTCGGTGTCCGGTCACGTGAACAACCCCGGCCAGTTCGAGGCCCCCTTCGGCATCACGATGCGTCAGCTCATCGAGATGGCGGGCGGCATCCGCGACGGTCACACGCTCAAGTTCTGGACCCCCGGCGGCTCCTCCACCCCGATCTTCACCGAAGACGAGCTGGACACGCCCCTCGACTACGAGTCCGTGGGCGCGGCCGGTTCGATGCTGGGTACGCGCGCCCTCCAGGTGTTCGACGAGACGGTTTCAGTCGTCCGCGTCATTACCCGCTGGTCCGAGTTCTACCAGCACGAGTCCTGCGGTAAGTGCACGCCCTGCCGCGAAGGCACCTACTGGATGAAGCAAATCATGCTGCGCCTCGAGCGAGGCGAGGGCCGCCCCGGCGACGTCGACCTGCTCGACGAGATCGCACACAACATTGCGGGCCGCAGCTTCTGCCCGCTGGGCGACGCCGCAGCAACCCCGATCATGTCGGGCATCAAGCGCTTCCGCGACGAGTTCGAGGCCGGGTTGACCACGCCCGCCCGCGAGCTTTTCCCCTACGAGGCGTCCGCTAACTACGCGCGAGGAGGTGGCCGATGAGCGACGCACCCAACATGATCGACGTCACCATCGACGACGTTCAGGTTTCTGTCCCCCAGGGCACGCTCGTGATCCGCGCGGCCGAGCAGGCCGGCATCCGGATCCCGCGTTTCTGTGACCACCCGCTGCTGGCTCCCGTGGCCGCATGCCGCCAGTGCCTCGTGGAGGTCGGCATGCCCGACCGCAACACGGGCGAGCTGCGCTTCATGCCCAAGCCCCAGCCCTCGTGTGCGCAGACCGTCACCCCGGGCATGGTCGTCAAGACCCAGCACACCTCCGAGGTGGTGGACCGCGCCCAGCGCGGCGTGATGGAGTTCCTGCTCATCAACCACCCGCTGGACTGCCCGGTCTGCGACAAGGGCGGCGAGTGCCCCCTGCAGAACCAGGCACTGACCGAGGGGCGCGGCAAGTCCCGCTTCACGGACGCCAAGCGCACCTTCAAGAAGCCTCTGCGCCTGACCTCGCAGATCCTGCTGGATCGCGAGCGTTGCATCCTGTGCCAGCGTTGCGTGCGCTTCGGCAAGGAGATTTCGGGCGACGTGTTCATGGACCTGCAGGGTCGAGGCGGCGGCACCGCCCCCACGGAGCACCACTACTTCATGGGCGAGCAGGTCGGCGGCTTCGATACGACCACGCTCGACTTCTTCGATCCCAAGGCCAAGGAGGCCTCGACCTCGTCCCTGTCGTCCCCGTTCGGCACGGACGCGATCGTCGGTTCGCTCAATGAGGGCGAGCTGTCCGTCGCCGAGCGCGACGTGTCGGGCCGCGCCTTCGCGTCCTACTTCTCGGGCAACATCATTCAGATCTGCCCCGTCGGTGCCCTGACCGCCGCGTCCTACCGCTTCCGCGCGCGTCCCTTTGACCTCGTGTCGACGGCCGCCGTGACTGAGCACGACGCGTCGGGCTCCGCGATCCGCCAGGACGTGCGCCGCGGCGAGGTCGTGCGTCGCATGAGCGGCAACGACCCCGAGGTCAACGAAGAGTGGATCACCGATAAGGACCGTTTCGCCTTCGAATGGGACAAGGTCGATCGCCTAACCTACCCGCTCGTGCGTGAGGATGGCAAGCTCGTTCCCACCTCCTGGTCCGACGCGCTGGACCGCGTCCGTGAGGGCCTGGAGCAGGCGGGTTCGTCCGTGGGTTTCCTGCCCGGCGGCCACCTCACCTTCGAGGACGCCTGGGCCTGGTCGAAGTTCGCGCGCACCGTCGTCGGCTCCGACTCGATCGACTTCCGTTCGCGTCGCGCCAGCGAGGAAGAGCGTTCGTTCCTGGCTTCCTACGTGGCGGGCTCCGGCCTCGATGTCACGTACTCCGATCTGGAGAGCGCGGGCCAGGTGCTGCTGGTCGGCCTCGAGCCCGAGGACGAGTGCGGCGCGATGTTCCTGCGCCTGCGCAAGGGAGTGCGTAAGTCGGGCCTGAAGGTCGCCACGGTCGCGCCCTTCACCTCCAACGGTTCGCGCAAGATGAACGCCCAGGTCCTGCACGCCGCCCCCGGCTCCGAGCCCGGCGTTCTCGACGCGATCGCCGCTGGCGGTGCCTACGCGGATCTCGCGCAGGCCCTCTCCGGTGGCATCGTCCTCGTGGGCGAGCGCGCCGCGCAGACCCCCGGCCTGCTCTCCGCCGTCGTCGCTCTGGCCGAGCGCACGGGCGCCCGCCTCGCGTGGGTCCCGCGTCGCGCCGGCGACCGCGCCGCCGTGGAGGCCGGACTCCTTCCGGGTCTGCTTCCCTTCGGCCGCGGTCTCGACGAGGCCGGGGCGCAGTCCCTCGGTTGGGGCGAGCTTCCCGAGCGCGGCCTCGACGCCGAGCAGATGATCGAGGCCGCCGCCTCCGGCGAGCTTGCGGCTCTCGTCGTCGGCGGTGTCGACGTGCGTGACTTCGACGAGCCGGCCGGCGTGCGCGAAGCACTCGACGAGGTTCCCTTCCTCGTGTCGCTCGAGGTTCGCGCCTCGGAGATCACCGAGCGCGCGGACGTCGTCCTGCCGGTGGCCCCCGCGGTCGAGAAGAACGGCACCTACATCAACTGGGAAGGCCGCCTGCGTCCCTTCGGCCAGGCCCGCTCGGCAACGTCCCTCACGGACCGCGACGTGCTCGTGCGCCTCACCGAGGAGTTCGACCTCGACCTGGGCATCACGGCCCTGGCCGACCTGTACGAGGAAGTCAACCCCCTCATGGAGTGGGATGGCGCCCCGCAGGCCTTCGCTCCGGTCTCGTCCGAGGCCCCCGTCGCCGCCGGCAAGGGCGAGGTCGTTCTGGCCTCCCACAAGCCGATGATCGACGCCGGTCGCCTCCAGGATGGCGCCCCGTGGCTGGCCGGTTCGGCCCGCCGCCCCGTCCTCCTGGCCTCGGCCGCCACGCTCGCCGCCGCGGGTATCGCCCCCGGAGCGGACGCGACGCTTGAGACCGAGCGCGGCACGATCACCCTCCCGGCCGCCATCGCGGACCTGCCCGACTCCGTCGCGTGGGTGCCCGAGTGCTCGACCGGCTCCGTTATTCACGAAAACCTCGGCGGTGCCGGCACCGTCGCGACCCTGCGCGCCACGCAGGAGGTGGCACGATGACACTCGCACCCTTCGCAGTCCCGGAATACACCGCCGCGGACTTTAGCCAGGAAACCTGGTGGCTCAGTCTCATCAAGGCCGTGTTCATCATCGTCTTCCTGATCGCCAACGTGCTCCTCGCCCTGTGGGTCGAGCGCCGAGGCCTGGGCCGCATGCAGACGCGTCCCGGCCCGAACGTCGCGGGCCCCCTCGGCCTGTTCCAGGCGTTCGCCGACGCGGGCAAGCTCCTCTTCAAGGAGGACATGTGGACCCGCCGGGCCGAGCGGTTCCTGTACTTCCTGGCCCCCGCCATCGCGGCTTTCGCGGCGTTCAGCGTCTACGCGGTCATCCCGATGGGCCCGAACGTGAAGATCGGCAACATCTCCACGCCGCTGCAGCTCGCCGACATGCCCGTCGCCTCCCTGTACATCCTGGCGATCGCCTCGCTGGGCCTGTACGGCATCGTCCTCGGTGGCTGGTCGACCCGCTCGACCCTGCCCCTGTACGGTGCCGTGCGTTCCTCCGCACAGGTCATCTCCTACGAACTGGCCATGGGCCTGTCCCTCGTGAGCGTGTTCCTCATGTCGGGCTCCATGTCCACCTCGCAGATCGTGGCCGCTCAGGGACAGTTCTGGTGGGCATTCACCCTGTTCCCCGCGTTCGTCATCTACTGCATCAGCGCCACCGGTGAAGTCAACCGTCTTCCCTTCGACCTCCCCGAGGCCGAGGGCGAGATCGTCGCCGGCCACATGACCGAGTACTCGTCGATGAAGTTCGGCTGGTACTACCTGTCCGAGTACGTCAACATGCTCAACGTCTCGGCCGTGGCCACCACGATGTTCTTCGGCGGCTGGCACGCCCCGTGGCCGCTGTCCCACGTCGAGTTCCTCAACTCCGGCTGGTGGGGCCTGCTGTGGTTCTTCCTGAAGATCTGGTTCTTCATGTTCCTGCTGATCTGGACGCGCGCCACGCTGCTGCGCTTCCGCTACGACCAGTTCATGAACCTCGGCTGGAAGCGCCTCATGCCCATCGCCCTTGGCTGGCTCGTGCTCGTCGCCCTCGTGCGCGGCATCACCCAGTTCGTGGCGCTGCCCAACCACATCCTCTTCGGAGGCGTGGGCGTCATCTTCGTGATCGCCCTGGGCATCATCTGGCTGACCGACAAGCCCGAGCCCGAGGAAATCCCCGCATCCGAGCGCGAATACACGGGCTTCGAGGACGGCTTCCCCGTCCCGCCGCTGCCCGGACAGACCCCCGTTGCCTCGCCGCGCGGCCTCGCCACCATTGAGGGCGAACTGGCCCCGGCCTCGGCAATCGACAGCCCGAAGGAGTCCACCGATGAGTGAGAAGACCACCGACGAGGAAATGCTCTTCGAGCATGACCCCAAGGGTGCGTTCGCCCAGTTCGTCGCGCCTATGGCCGGCTACGGAGTCACCATGGCTTCCTTCTTCCGGCCCACCGTCACCGAGCAGTACCCGCGCGAACCCGCGCGCGTCATGCCCCGCTTCCACGGACGCCACCAGCTCAACCGCTACGCCGACGGCCTGGAAAAGTGCGTCGGCTGTGAGCTGTGCGCCTGGGCGTGCCCCGCTGACGCGATCTTCGTCGAGGCCGCATCCAACACGCCCGAAGAGCAGTACTCGGCGGGTGAGCGCTACGGCCGCGTCTACCAGATCAACTACCTGCGCTGCATCTTCTGCGGCATGTGCATCGAGGCGTGCCCTACGCGCGCCCTGACGATGACGAACGACTTCGAAATCGCCAAGTACACCCGCGAGGACGACATCTACGAGAAGGAAGACCTCCTGGTCCCGCTCTCCGATGGCATGCTCGCAGCGCCCCACCCCATGGTCGAGGGTAAGAACGACATCGACTATTACCGCGGGGAAGTCACCGGCCCCACTGCCGCCCAGGTCGACTGGGTCGCGAGCCGCCGCCCCGACGACCCCTCCCTCAAGACGGTACGAGTCGCCGAGGAGGCACACTGATGAACCTGTCCAACGGTTGGCCCATGATGGGGTCAACGGGGGAGATCATCCTCTTCGCATGCACGGCCATCGTCATGGTCGCCTGCGCTCTGGGTGTCCTCTTCTTCAAGAAGGCCGCACACTCGGTCATCTGCATGGTCGGCGTCATGCTCGGCCTGGCCGTCCTGTACATCGCGAATAGCGCGCCCTTCCTGGGCGTCGCACAGATCGTCGTGTACACCGGCGCGATCATGATGCTCTTCCTCTTCGTCATCATGCTGATCGGCATCGGCACCTCCGACGACTACGCCCGCCAGAGCCGTGGCGCAATCGTCTCGGCCGTGCTCGGTGGCCTCGGACTGATCGTTATCGTTGCGACCGCGATCCTGAAGTCCGTTCCCACGCCGCACAAAGCCGACGAGGTTGACCCCTACTCCAACCAGCCGATCACCGACCTGGCGATCACGCTGTTCCAGGAGCACTGGCTGAGCATGGAGCTCGCTGGCGGCCTGCTGATCACGGCCGCCGTCGGCGCGATGCTGCTGACCCACTCGGATCGCCTGGCCCCCAAGGCCGATCAGTTCGAGACGGCGCGCAACAAGATGCGTGCGTTTGCCGAGAAGGGCTCTCGCATCGGCCAGCTGCCCGCGCCCGGTGTCTACGCCCAGTCGAATGCGGCCGATGTGCCCGCCATCTCGGGTGAGACCCTGAGTCCCCTCGAAGAGTCGGTGCCCCGCGTCCTGCGCGTGCGCGGCCTGACGCGCACGATCGGCGAGGTCGCCCCCGAGGTCTCCGAGCAGCTCGCGCTCGCTCGCACCGAGACGGGTACGACTGACGCGCTCGACGAGTCGCCCTACACCATCGGGCGCACGCCCGACGTCCCGCGCTCCGGCTCCTTCGGGATGCCCGGCGCCGCCGCGCCCACCGGTCTGGCCCAGCCTCGGGCCCGTAAGGCGCGCACCACCACCCCCATTGAGAAGAAGGAGGAGAGCAAGTGAGCCTCGCCTGGTACCTCATCCTTGCGGGTGTGCTGTTCGCCATCGGTGCGACCACGGTCCTCGTGCGCCGCAGCGCGGTCATCGCGCTCATGGGCGTCGAAATGATGCTCAACGCCGCGAACCTCGTCCTCGTGACGTTTGCGCGCATTAACTCCAACGTCGACGGCGAGATCATGGCGTTCTTCGTCATGGTCGTCGCGGCCGCCGAAGTCGTCGTCGGCCTGTCGATCATCGTGTCCATCTATCGTTCCCGCTCGACCACGAGCATGGACGATCTCAACCTGCTGAAGAACTGAGGGAGGACGTAACTCATGACCACCTTCATTTCCACACAGGCTACCGGCGTCCCCGATACGGTCGCCGCCACCGGAGTCGCCGCCTACGCGTGGCTGCTCATCCTCATTCCGCTGGCCAGCGCGGGCCTGCTCCTGGCGCTGGGCCGCGTCTCGGACAAGTGGGGCCACCTGCTGGCGACCCTCGCATCCTGGTCGACCTTCGCGGTCGGTGCGGCGATCGCCGCCCAGATGTGGAACGCTCCCGTGGGCGCGCGCCGCTTCGGCGAGACGCTGTTCACCTGGATCCCCGCCGGTGACTTCACCGTCGACTTCGGCCTCCTCGTGGACCCGCTGTCGATCACGTTCGTCATCCTGGTGACCTTCGTCGGCTCGCTCATCCACGTGTACGCGATCGCCTACATGGAGCACGACGAGGCTCGCCGCCGTTTCTTCGCCTACCTGAACTTCTTCATCGCGGCGATGCTGACCCTGGTCCTCGCGGACTCCTACGCCGGCCTGTTCGCCGGATGGGAAGGCGTGGGCCTGGCGTCCTACCTGCTGATCGGCTTCTGGAACCACGTCCCCGCCAACGCGGTGGCCGCCAAGAAGGCGTTCATCATGAACCGTGTCGGCGACATGGGCATGCTGATCGCCATGATGGCGATGGTCGCCTCGTTCCACTCGGTGTCCTTCTCCGTGGTCTCCTCCCAGGTTGCTTCCATCCCCGCGGCGTCCGCGACCGTCATTGGTATCTTCCTGCTGGTGGCCGCCTGCGGTAAGTCCGCGCAGTTCCCGCTGCAGGCGTGGCTGGGTGACGCTATGGCTGGTCCGACCCCCGTCTCCGCGCTCATTCACGCGGCAACGATGGTCACCGCCGGCGTCTACCTGATCATCCGTTCCGGCGACGTCTTCATGGCTGCCCCCATCGCGGCGACCGCCGTCGCCATCATCGGCGCGATCACGCTCCTCTTCGGTGCGATCGTCGGTTGCGCGAAGGACGACATGAAGAAGGTCCTCGCGGCCTCCACCATGAGCCAGATCGGCTACATGATGCTGGGCGCGGGCCTGGGCCCCATCGGCTGGGCGTTCGCGATCTTCCACCTCTTCACCCACGGCTTCTTCAAGGCCCTCATGTTCCTCGGTGCCGGTTCCGTCATGCACGGCATGGGCGATCAGGTGAACATGCGTCGCTTCGGCGCCCTGCGCGGCGCCATGAAGGTCACGTGGCTGACGTTCATGATGGGCTGGCTCGCCATCCTCGGCGTTCCGCCGTTCTCCGGCTACTGGTCGAAGGACAAGATCATCGAGGCCGCCTTCAGTGCCGACAGCTTCGGAGGCAACACCGCTCTGTGGGCCGGCTGGGTCTACGGCCCCGTCGCGCTGATCGGCGCGGGCATCACCGCGTTCTACATGTCTCGCCTCTTCTTCATGACGTTCCACGGCAAGGCCCGCTGGACCACCGAGGCCGAGGGCGCGCCCGTGCACCCGCACGAGTCCGGCCCGCTCATGACGATCCCCATGATCATCCTCGCGATAGGTGCGGTTGTCCTCGGCGGTGCCCTGTCCGTGGGTGACACCTTCACCAACTGGCTGGTCCCCTCGATCGGTCACGTCATGCACGGCGAGCCCGTCCTCAACGAGTACGTCATTCAGGGAGCCACCCTCGCCCTCGTCATCCTCGGCGCTGTTATCGCATGGATGAAGTACGGTCGCGACGAGGTTCCCACCTCCGTCCCCGCAGGCAACGCCCTGACCGAGGCCGCGCGCCGCGACCTCTACCAGGACGCCGTCAACGAGACCCTGTTCATGATGCCCGCCAAGGGCCTCGTCACCGTCGCGACCGTCGGCGATGCGAGCGCCATCGACGGTGCGCTGAATGGCCTCGGCGCCGGTTCGCAGCTGCTCGGACGCATCGTCGGCATCACCCAGAACGGCCTCGTGCGCACGTACGCCGCCTACATCCTGGGTGGCGTCATCCTCGCCCTGGCCATCGTCCTCGGATTCAGGCTGTAAGGGGTACACGACAATGGAAAGTGCAATGATTGCTGCTAACTTCCCGTGGCTGTCCGTCCTCGTGGCCGTTCCGGCTGCGGGCGCGGCCCTCCTCGGCTTCGTCCCGCCCCTGAGGCGCGCCGCCGGGCGCGTCATCGCCCTGGTGATCGCACTCGTCGAGCTCGCGCTCGGCGTGTACGTCGCCGCATCCGTGTTCGACTGGTCCGCCCCGGCCTCGTACCAGGTGTACGAGTCCCACCTGTGGATCCCCCAGATCGGCATCACCTGGTCGCTCGGCGTCACCTCGCTGGGCCTCGTGATGGTCCTGCTGGCGCTCGGTCTCGTCCCGCTCGTGCTCATCGCGGGCTGGAATGAGGACGAGGCTGCGGACCGCGGCGCCTACCCGGCGCTGGTCCTGGCCCTCGAGTCGTTCATGGTCGTCATCTTCGCGGCCTACGACCTGACGGTCTTCTACTTCGCCTTCGAGGCGATGCTCGTGCCGCTCTACCTCATGATCGGACGCTACGGCGTCGGTGACGAAGCGGCCCGCCACAAGGCCGCCATGAAGTTCCTGCTGTACTCGCTGTTCGGCGGACTGGTGATGCTCGGTGGCATCCTCTACCTGTGGGCAAAGGGTTCGCAGGTGACGCAGGACGTGTCGACGTTCTTCCGCATCGATACGCTCGCCCAGATCCTGCCGAGCGCCCCGCTCGTCATCCAGATGATCATCTTCGTGACCTTCATGGTTGCGTTCGCGATCAAGGCCCCCATGGTCCCGGTGCACACGTGGCTGCCCGACACGGCTGCCGTCGCCCGCCCGGGCACCTCGGTGCTGCTGGTCGGCGTCCTGGACAAGATCGGCACCTTCGGCATGATCACCCTGTGCCTGCAGCTCACGCCCGGCGCGGCCGTGTCCGCGAAGTGGGTCATGTGCATCCTCGCCGTCATCTCCATCCTGTGGGGTGGCCTTGCGGCGAACGGCCAGAACGACATCATGCGCCTCGTGTCCTACACTTCGGTGTCGCACTTCGGCTTCATGGTCCTGGGTATTTTCATCGGCTCGCAGATCGCACTCGTTGGCGCTATGTTCTACATGGTCGCTCACGGTGTGTCGATCGCCGCGATGTTCCTGCTGTCCGGCTGGCTGTCGCGCCGCGGTGGCACGCAGGACATGCGCGAGTACGTGGGCATGCAGCGCGTGACCCCGGTGCTCGCGGGCCTGTGGCTCCTGAGCGGCCTCGCGTCCATCGCGCTGCCCGGCCTGTCGGGCTTCGTCCCCGAGTACCTCGTGCTCATGGGCACCTGGTCGGTGAACAGCGCGCTGGCGCTCTTCGCAGTTCTCGGCGTCGTCATCGCCGCCATGTACGTGCTCATGCCCTACCAGCGCGTCTTCACCGGCGCCCCGGGCAAGGGCAAGGAGGACCTGGCGGACCTGGGGATGCGCGAGCGCGGCGTCATGGTGCCGCTCGTGGCCGCGATGCTGATCCTTGGTATTTGGTCGGCGCCCCTCGTGAGCGCCCTGACCCCGGTTGCTTCAGACCTCGACCTGGCCAACTCGCAGGTCGGCGCCGCCGTTGAAGGGAGCGCACAGTGAACGTTCTACCCATGGCTAACTTCCAGGCCCCCGAGGTTCCGTGGCTGAGCCTCGCGCCGATCCTCATCGTGCTGGGCGGCGCGGTCCTCAGCATCCTCGTCGAGGCCTTCGCCCCGGCCAAGGCCCGCCGCCCCATCGTGATTGGCCTGTCGATCCTGGCCACCGCCGGCGCCTGCGTCATGCTCGCGCTGCGCTGGGCTCCCGTCGTGGCCGCCCCGGCCTCGTTGGGGGAGTACATTGAGGACCCGCTGACGATCGGCGCCCAGTCGGTGCTCGGGATCATCGGCTTCCTCGCCGTCCTGGTGATGGCCGACCGCACGACCGTTGGTGACGGCGCGTTCGCCGGTCAGCCTTCGGATCGCCCGGACTCGGCTGCCGAGGAGCTGTCGGAGCGTAAGGGCTACCAGCGCTCCGAGATGTTCCCGCTGACTCTGTTCTCGCTGGGCGGCATGATGATCTTCCCTGCGGCGGATAACTTCGTGACGCTCTTCGTGGCCCTTGAGGTCATGTCGCTGCCCCTGTACATCATGGCCGCGACCGCGCGTCGCCGCCGTCAGCTGTCCTACGAGGCGGCCCTCAAGTACTTCGTGCTGGGTGCTTTCTCCTCGGGCTTCATGCTGATGGGCTCGGCGTTCCTCTTCGGCTTCTCCAACTCGCTGCGCATCTCGGCGCTGGGCCAGGCCATCTCGATGAACACGAACATGGACTGGATGGTCCTCGTCGGCGTGTTCTGCGTGATGGTCGGTCTGCTGTTCAAGGTGGGTGCCGCGCCCTTCCACGCGTGGACCCCCGACGTGTACACGGGTGCCCCGACCCCGGTGACGGGCTTCATGGCCGCCGCCGTGAAGATCGCTGCCTTCGCCGCGATGGCCCGCTTCTACCAGGCTGTCGCCGCCTACCTGCAGTGGGACTACCTGTACGTCTTCGCGGCCGTCGCGGTCCTGACGATTGTCGTCGGTACCTTCGCCGGCCTCGTGCAGGACGACGTCAAGCGCATGCTGGCGTACTCGTCGATCGCTCACGCGGGCTTCATCCTGATGGGTATCCTCGCGATCCAGAAGGGCGGCACGGGCCATGTGTTGTTCTACACGCTCGGCTACGGCCTGGCGACGGTTGGTGCCTTCGCGGTGGTCTCGCTCGTGCGCGGCCGTGACGCGGACGGCAACGTCCTGGGCGAGGCGACGAGCCTGCGCAAGTGGGCGGGTATCGGCCGCACGAACCCGTGGATTGCGGGTGCGATGCTGGTCTTCCTGCTCTCGTTCGCGGGCATCCCGCTGACCGGCGGTTTCGTTGGTAAGTTCGTGATTTTCTCCGACGCGATCAAGGGCGGCATCGGCTGGCTCGCGATCGTGGGCCTCGTGGCCTCGGCGATCACCGCGTTCTACTACTTCCGCCTCGTGCGCCTGATGTTCTTCACCGAACCCGGTGAGGACTCCGTCGTGGTCAAGTCGGAGGGCCTGTCCGCTCTGGCGATCATCGTGTGCGCGCTCGGAACGATCGCGCTGGGCGTCTTCCCCGGTCCCGTGTTGAGTCTGCTGGAAAAGATCGTCATACTGATCCCGTGAGTGCTCAAACACCCGATCTTCATGTTCCCGACCTCGAGTCCCGTATTACCCCGGGGCTCGAGGTCGTCGAGCGTCGTCTCCTCGACGCCGTGTCGTCCTCCCGTGATCTGACGGATGAGCTGACGCGCCACCTCGCGGTCGCGGGCGGCAAGCGGATGCGTCCGCTGCTGACCCTCGTGTGCGCGCAGCTGGGCGATCCCGAGCGCGCGTTGGACGACCAGGTCATCACCGCTGCTGCGGCCGTCGAGCTGACGCATCTGGCGTCCCTCTATCACGACGACGTCATGGACTCGGCTCCCACCCGTCGCGGCGTGCCCTCGGCGCAGCACCTGTGGGGGAACAACCGCGCGATCCTGGCGGGCGACATCCTGTTCGCCCGCGCGTCGCTGCTTGTGGCGTCGCTGGGTCCGGAGATGGTGGCTCACCACGCGCGCACCTTCGAGCGCCTGTGTGAGGGCCAGCTGAACGAGACTTTCGGTCCGGCGGACGGCGCGGATCGCGTCGATTTCTACATTCAGGTCCTGGCGGATAAGACGGGTTCGCTCGTGTCGACCGCCGCGTCCTTCGGCGCGCTGCTGTCGGGTGCCGGCCAGCTGGTGGCTGACGTTGTGAGCGACTTCGGTGAGAAGGTGGGTGTCGCCTTCCAGATCGCCGACGACGTGCTGGATCTGGCGTCCTCGGGCGAGCAGTCGGGTAAGACGCCCGGCACGGATCTGCGCGAGGGCGTGGACACGCTGCCCGTTCTCCTGCTGCGTCGCCGTGAGGCGGCCGGAACGATCGACGAGGCCGGCGCGCGCATCCTGCGCGAGCTGACGGGGGATCTGTCGTCGGATGAGGCCCTGGCGTCGGTGGTCGGGCAGCTGCGCGGTCACGACGTGCTCGAGGAGACGCGTCAGCTGGCGCGCACCTGGGCCGATGAGGCGGTCGCCGCGCTGGCACCGCTGCCCAAGGGCGAGGCGAAGACCGCGCTGGAGGCGTTCGCGAACCTGATGGTGGATCGCCTAGTCTGATAAACGTTCACGAGGCCGGGGTCGGCTGCGCACGAGAGCGCGACTGGCCCCGGCCTCGTCGCGCGCACCGGGCCCGGGCCTTATGCCGTGCGAGCGTCGCGAGCCGCCCGCTCGGCTCGTTGTCTCGAAGGCCGGTCAGGCCCTGCCGCCCCGGGGTCCAGCCAGCTGATTGGACTGCGCCGCCGGGCCCAGCCAAGCCTGTCGGGTACGTGGACGTCCTTTCGGGCAGGTCCGCATGTGAGCTTGTGACGGGGGTCGTGCACCCGATCCGTAGGCATTGCACCCCTTCTGTTCGGGTGCAGCGCCACGTAACGGGTGCAGCGCCACGTAACGGGTGCAATGCCCCTTAGCGGGTGTGTCAAGTCCCGGGTTTTGTGGAGGCTTGTTGAGGCCGCTTCCTTTCGTGTTGTTGTGTGTTGATTTTCTGCTTGTTGTGGTGTGATGCCGCCCAGGGAGAGGGGGCGGCGGGTGTTGTACCAGTGGACCCAGGCGGCGGTTTCGCGTTCGCATGTTTCTCGACCTGTCCCGGTCTTGGCCGGATCTTGTAGGGGCCTCGTCATGGTTCCTCAACAATGTTGCATGCAATTTCCCTGTCAACCTTTTATGTTTTGAAATAGTGTCGTTGCAATTCCAACGTTTCTGGGTGGTGAGAAAAGTTCGGTCAGTCGAATTGCATGCGACTTTTGGGAAGGCGGCGCAGAGGTCGCCTCTGAACCGAACATGCTGAGGCCTCGTACGTGGGGGAGGCACCCCGGCCTGATACGTGGGGGAGCCGCCCCGGCCTCGTACGTGGGGGAGAGGCCCCGGCCTCGTCGTATGTGCGACGTGCCTTGAGGTGTGTGAGGGGTCTCAGCTAAGGTTGCCCTTGGCATCGGGGCGCTAGACTGAGACCCCAGGTGCGCGCACTCGCGCGCGGTCATAGAAGGAGAATTCGGTTGGCACCGCTCAACGTCGCCGTTATTGGCGCTGGTCCCGCTGGTATTTACGCGTCGGACATCCTGTCCAAGTCGGGGCTCGAGGTGAATATCGACCTGTTTGAGCGTCTTCCCGCGCCTTACGGTCTCGTGCGTTACGGCGTCGCGCCGGATCACCCGCGTATCAAGCAGATCATCGTTGCGCTGTACAAGATCCTCCAGCGTGGCGACATTCGTCTGCTCGGCAACGTCGAGGTGGGCCGCGACGTGACTATCGACGACCTGCGCGACCACTACGACGCGATCATCATCGCGACGGGCGCGGACCGCGATCACCCGCTGGACATCCCGGGCGTGGACCTGCCCGAGTCCTACGGTGCCGCCGACTTCGTGTCCTGGTACGACGGCAACCCGGATTACCCGCGCACGTGGCCGTTGAAGGCCCGCGAGGTCGCGGTCCTGGGCGTCGGCAACGTGGCCCTGGACGTCTCCCGCGTGCTGGCGAAGCACGCGGAGGACATGCTCAAGACCGAGGTGCCGGCCAACGTGGCCGAGGCCCTGGCTGAGAACCCGATCACCGACGTGCACGTGTTCGGCCGCCGCGGCCCCGCGCAGGTGAAGTTCACCCCGCTGGAGCTGCGCGAACTGGGCAAGGTGCCCGACGTTGACGTCATCGTCTCGGAAGAGGACTTCGACTTCGACGAGGGCTCGGAGGAGGCGCTGCGCGCGTCGAACCAGCAGCGTCAGGTCGTCAAGACCCTGACGAGCTACGCGATGGCGGATCCGGAGGAGCACACGGCCTCGCGTCGCATCCACATTCACCTGTTCCAGGCCCCGGTCGAGATCGTCGCTGACGAGAGCGGCCACGTGAAGGCCCTGCGCACCGAGCGCACGGCGCTCAACGGCGACGGAAGCGTGTCGGGTACGGGCGTCATCACGACGTGGCCCGTGCAGGCGGTGTACCGCGCGGTGGGTTACTACTCCTCGCCGATCCCGGGTCTGCCTTTCGACAAGCGTGCCGGCGTCGTGCCGAACGTGGAGGGGCGCGTCATTGAGGGCGAGACCACGAAGGATGAGTCCGCCCCCGTCATCCCGGGCGTGTACGCGACCGGTTGGATTAAGCGCGGCCCCGTCGGCCTCATCGGTTCGACGAAGTCGGACGCCCAGCAGACGATCTCCCACCTCGTGGAAGACGCTGGCGCGGGCCGCCTGCACGCGAAGACCTCCGAGGTGGGCCACGAGGCCATGGTGGCGCTCCTGGAGTCCCGTGGCGTCGAGTTCACGACCTGGGAGGGCTGGGAGCTCCTGGATGCGTACGAGCAGGCTCTGGGCGAGGCGTACGGCGAGCTTCCGGGTGGCCGTGGCACGCGCGAGCGCGTCAAGGTCGTCTCCCGTCGCACCATGACGGATATTTCGCGCGGCGCGCAGGTGGACCCCAAGACGGTGGACCACATCGGCGAGATGGGCGAGATGTGCGTGCCCACCGCCCCCGAGCGCTTCGACGACTACACGGGTCCGGGGCGGCGCAACTGACGCGTCCCTGACGTGAACGAGGCCGTGGCTGGGTTTCCCGGTCGCGGCCTCGTCGCATGGGGGAGCGGGGCTGTGGCGAGCCGCGTTGTGTTTGGTGCCTGCTGACCGTCGGGGGTTGTTTCTCAACGGGGATTCGGCTGGTTCCCAGGTGCTTCTCAGGTAACCCCCATAGGATCGCGCGTATGGTGCATCGCAACTATCACAACGGTCTGAAGACGACCCTCCTGCTGGGGAGTATGTGGGCTTTGCTGCTTGCCATCGGCGCGCTCATCGCGTCGGGTACGGGCCGGATTGTCTGGATTTTTGTGTTTGCGGCCATTGGGCTCGTTCAGACCGCGTACTCGTATTGGAACTCCGCCACGACCGCGCTGCGGTCGATGGGTGCGTATCAGGTGAGCGAGTCGGAGCAGCCTGAGCTCTATGCGATTGTCCGGGAGTTGGCGGCGCGTGCCCAGCAGCCGATGCCGACGATCTGGGTGGCGCCCACGTTGACGCCGAACGCGTTTGCGACGGGCCGTAATCCGAACAATGCAGCCGTGTGCTGCACGGAGGGCATCCTGGCGATCCTGAATGAGCGTGAGCTGCGCGGGGTGCTCGGGCATGAGCTCATGCACGTGTATAACCGCGACATTCTGACGACGTCTGTCGCGGCGGCCATGGGTGGTGTGATTACGACGGTCGCGCAGGCGCTGCTGTTCTTTGGTGGCGGGAATCGTCGAGAGAGCGGGGGAGTGGGGATTATCGGTCTTCTCGCGATGAGTCTGCTGGCCCCGATTGCGTCGATGCTGATCCAGTTGTCGCTGTCGCGCACGCGCGAGTTCGATGCTGACGAGGATGGCGCGATGCTGACGCAGGATCCGCTGGCGCTGGCCTCGGCGTTGCGCAAGCTGGAGATGGCGACGGATCGGCGCCCGATGGAGGATACTCCCAGGACGCGTAACGTTGCGGCGATGATGATCGCGAATCCGTTCCGTGGGGAGTCTCTCATGCGCGTGTTGTCCACGCACCCGCCGATGGACGAGCGCATCGCGCGCCTGGAGAAGATCGCGGGCTACTAGGGCATACAGATGGGGGTGGGCGGCCGGTTTCGACCGGTCGCCCACCCTCTGTTATCTCAGCGATCAGCGGTAGTTCACGAACTGGAGCGCGACGTCCAGCTCCTCGCCCTTGGGGCCCTTCAGCAGGGCGATGACGGCCTGCAGGTCGTCGCGGGACTTTGAGGAAACGCGAAGTTCATCACCCTGGATCTGGGCTTTGACGCCCTTGGGGCCCTCCTCGCGGATGAGCTTGGAGATCTTCTTCGCGGTGTCCTGCGGGATGCCCTCCTTCAGGGGGCAGGCGAGCTTGAAGAGCTTGCCCGAGGCCTTGGGCTCGCGGTCCTTGTAGTCCAGAACCTTCAGGGACAGGCCGCGGCGGATCAGCTTGGACTGTAGGACGTCGAGGATTGCCATGACGCGGGACGCGGAGTTCGCTTCCATCGCGATCGTGTCGCCGCTGAGTGTGATGGCGGCGTCCACGCCGCGGAAGTCGTAGCGGTTGGCGATCTCCTTGGCGGTCTGGTTGACGGCGTTGTCGACCTCCTGGCGGTCGAGCTTGGAGACAACGTCGAAGGAGGAGTCTGCCATGGGTGCACCTTTCGTTGGAATTCCGCCAATCCTCGTTCCGATTGGCGCTCGGAGCTATTTTAATGCTATTCTTTCACGGCACCGCGAGAGCGGCGCACGGCAGGTTACCAAAGCGGCCAAATGGATCTGACTGTAAATCAGACGCTTCGTGCTTCGGGGGTTCGAATCCCTCACCTGCCACCACTCGCTGGTTCCAGTGAGTAACGCCTGTGATGTCATTCTCAGGCTCCGGGATTGCTTCGGCGCTCGGAGATGCGATAGGCTTTCCGGCGTTGCCCCGATAGCTCAGTAGGCAGAGCGTCTCCATGGTAAGGAGAAGGTCAAGGGTTCGATTCCCTTTCGGGGCTCCGGTTGCGGAGTTATCCGCTACCGGCGGCGGGGTAGCTCAGCTGGTCAGAGCGCACGACTCATAATCGTGAGGTCGCGGGTTCGAGCCCCGCCCCCGCTACCAACTCTTTCATCCGACAGGTCGCACGAGCGACGAAACTAAGCGAGGGAAACAACCGTGGCAAGCAAGTCCCAGGACGTTCGCCCCAAGATCACTCTGGCCTGCTCGGAGTGCAAGGAGCGCAACTACATCACCAAGAAGAACCGTCGTAACACGCCGGATCGTCTCGAGCTGGCAAAGTACTGCCCGCGCTGCCACAAGTCGACGGCGCACCGCGAGACCCGCTGACGGCTTCCGTCTCAGAGCCCCGAGGAACCTGGTTCCCCGGGGTTCTTTGTATGTGCGCTGGAACACATATGTTATCCTGGGCGCATGGTTGAAACTCCGGCTCCGCGCTGCATCGTCGCCCCGAAGGGCGCGGGCGAGGCGCGCATCCCCGGCCTCGTGACGCTCGCGGACGAGCGCACGGTTTTGTTTTTCGACGAGCGTCCCGCCCCGGCCTCGGGCACGGGATCTGACTTCAACGGGCTGACGATGGCCTCGGATCTGCCGAATCCGAACCGCATCCTGTGGACGGAGCATGAGGGGGCGGGACGATGGAGTAGGCCGCGCCCGCTTCCGGCCGGCGGTCCGCCGGTCTCTTCGGATGCGTGTGTCGGCGTGGACGGTGACGGGCTCATGCATCTGGCATTCGCGTCGACGGATGGGCGCGTGGGCTACATGGATTCGCGCGCGGACGGTGAGCGCCTGCGCGCCTGGTGGGCGTGGGGGAGTGGCCCCGAGGACCTGTCCTATGTGGACATGACGGATGAGCTCTACGCGCTCACGGGGGCTGATGCGTTGTTTGCGACCTCGGGCGGTACCGTGGCGGTGGATGGAGCGGTCGCGCTGCCCTACGTCGTGCGCATCGGGGACGAGACGCACGTGCGCGTCGTGTACGCGCGCGGAGGGCGGCTGGTCGGCGCGGCGCAACCTCTCGTCGGCGACGGGGGAGTGCTCCTCGACGAGACGACGCTCGGCGTATGGGACGGCCGCCTCGTCGCGAACTGCCGCATCCAGGGTTTTGAAGGCAGGGGCTCAGGTGCCCGCTTCCTCGCGTGGGGCGATGGGCGCACCTGGGAGGGCGCGTGCCTCTGGGAGCTGGATGATCCCGGCTGCAACGCGCGCATGATCGGGGATCTGTTCGTGCACCCCGGGCGGCGCGACGCGCGCGCGGGTGGCGAAATCCTGCGCCTGGCCCCGCCGTGGGAGGGTGAAGTGCGCGCCGAGGCGGTTTCCTCCTTGGGAGATGGCACCTTCGGATACAGCGACGTGGCCGTCGTCGGGGACGAGGCCGTGGTGGTCTTCGAGCGCGACCGAGGCCTCTGGGAGGCTGCGGTCAGCCTCTGAACGGATACAGAAAACCTCGGTGCGCGTGCCCCCACAACGCTCCGAGGTTTTTCTGTGCGCTCTAGCGACCTTCGATGATCGACAGGAGCGGGGCGTAGTGGGCCTCGACGGCGGCGGTGTACGCCACCAGGTCGCCGGCTTCGCACGCCCGCAGGATGGCCGCGTGGGCCTCGGCGGTGGCTTCCATCTCCTGGCGCGACGCTGCGGCCAGCGAAGGGGTGACGCTCTGGTGGACCAGCCACATGGCGGCCACCAGCTGGTGCATGAGTTCGTTCTCGACGTAGGCGAGGAGGCCGGAGTGGAAGGCGATGTCCTGCTCCAGGTAGGTCGAACCCGTGTGCGCGTATTCGGTCATCGCCTCGACGAGCTCCCACAGGTGCGGGTTCGTCGTGCCCTTCATGGCCCGGGTGAGCGGGACCGCGATCCCGAGGTCGAGTGCCCGTCGCGTGTCGATGATCGCATGCAGGGACTGTGCACCGTTGATCTCATCCAGTGCGGCCCGCAGGACGAGGGTCTCGACGAGCGGTTGCATCGACATCTCGCCGACGTAGGAGCCGGAACCCTGGCGAACCGTCACGATATCCAGTGCCTGGAGGCGACGGAGTGCTTCTCGCACGGACGACCGTGAAACGCCGAGGTCGGCGCACAGTGTTGATTCGGTGGGGAGGCGGTCACCAGGATGTAATCCATGTCGCAAAATATAGGACTTGATCGCATCCATCGTTACCGAGGATCTTGAGTCAATCGGTGCTGATACGCATCGGTTCTGATCGGTTGTTGATGGCGATTGGGGTGATATCGCTTGCACTAATTTGTCTGACAACATAGAATCAGTATAGCGAGCGGAACAAAAGAACCGCACGTCCCAATTCTCGAAGATGAGGAGCGAGAACATGCGAATGCGCAAACACTTCGCGACCGGCGCTGCACTGACCGCAGCTGCCGCCATGATCCTGACCGCGTGCGGCGGCGGATCCTCCACCACCACCTCGACCGACGGCGGCTCCAAGGGCTCCGACGGGCCGAAGGGCACGATCACCGCCGGCGTCGCCTACGAGACCACCGACTACGGTCCGATCACCACCTCGGCGCTCGGCATGGGTGCAAACTGGCAGGTCCTCGAAGGCCTGTACCGTTTCAACATGGCCGACTACTCCGTCAGCCCCGCACTGGCCGCCGGTGACCCGGAGAAGATCTCCGACACCGAATACGAGGTCAAGCTGCGCGACGGCGCGAAGTTCTCCGACGGCACCCCCGTGACCGCCGCCGACTTCGTGGCCTCCTACGAGCGCGCCACCTCCGAAAAGTCGATCTACCGTCAGTTCTTTACCTTCGTCGACTCCGTCGAAGCTAAGGACGACAACACCATCACGATCAAGCTGAAGCACCCCTTCTCCAACCTGAAGGAGCGCTTCGTCAACGTCCGCGTTGTCCCCGCCTCGATGGACGAAGACTCGCTCAAGGCCAAGCCGATCGGCACCGGCCCCTACAAGTACGAGAACATCACGGCGACTGAGATCACCGCTGTTCCCAACGAGAACTACACCGGTAACGAGCCCGCGAAGGTCGCCACCCTCAAGTGGCAGTCCCTCAAGGATGACTCCGCCCGTCTCGCCGCCGCCATCGGTGGCACTATCGACGTCATGGAAGCCGTTCCCGCCTCCGCGCAGGACCAGCTCAAGGGCGCCGGCTGGAACATCGAGTCCAAGCCCGGCTACGGCAACCCCTTCCTGATGTTCAACACCCAGAAGGCTCCCTTCGACAAGCCCGAGGTTCGCCGCGCGATCCTCAAGGCCATCGACAAGCAGAAGCTGATCAACTCCTCGCTCGAAGGCCAGGCCGTTGAGGCGACCTCCTTCCTGCCCGAGGCGAACCCCGCCTACAAGAAGCCCTCGACCGACCTGTCCTACGACAAGGATGCCGCCTCCAAGCTCCTGAGCGACGCTGGCGTCTCTGGCCTCGAGGTCAACCTGGTGACGACGGATCACCCGTGGGTCCTCTCCCTGGTTCCCCAGATCAAGTCCGATCTGGAGGCCCTGGGCCTGAAGGTCAACCACACGCAGATGGCGTCGTCTGACCTCTACGCCAACGTCACCGACGTTGACAACCCCACCTACGACATCGTCCTGGCCCCCGGCGACCCCTCGGTCTTCGGCACCGACCCCGGCATCATCATCTCCTGGTGGAACGGCGACAACGTCTGGACCAAGAAGCGTGACGGCTGGCAGACCTCGGACCCCGAGTCCTTCAACAAGCTGCAGTCCATCATGGACGAGGCCGTTCAGCTCGACGGTGACGCCGCTAAGGCCAAGTGGGGCGAGGCTCAGGATCTGCTCGCTGAGAAGACCGTGATCTTCCCGCTCGTGTTCCGCAACATGATCACTGGCTCCAACCCCGCCAAGGTGGAAGGATTCCAGGCGATCTCCTCCACCGGCCTGCAGCTGCTCGGTGTGAGCGCTAAGTAAGTCCCCTCGGGACATCACAGAAAGGAGGGGTGGGACGCCCGCCCTGAGGCAGACGCCACAGTCGGGCGCCACCCCTCCCTTTCTATTGCCAAAATCCGTTGAAATGGAGGTCTAGAAGTGAATAACCTTCTGCGACTCATCGGACGACGTTTGGTGGCACTGCCGATCATGGTGGTCGGCGTATCCTTCCTCGTCTTCTTCATCATGTCGCTGTCTCCGATCGACCCGGCCTACTCGGCTCTGGGCGAGACCGCGACCCCCGAAGCTCTCGAAGAGTACCGTGTGCAGCACGGCCTCAACGACCCCTTCTTCGTTCAGTACGGTCACTACCTGTGGAACATGCTCCACGGTGACCTTGGTACCTATGGCGTTGGAACGTCCAACCACGTGACCGATCTGGTCGCTCAGGCTCTCCCGATCACCCTGCAGCTCACCTTCCTCGGCCTGTTCTTCGCCGTCATCATCTCCTTCCCGCTCGGCGTTCTCGCCGCCCTCTACCGCGACCGTTGGCCCGACCAGGTCATCCGCGTGTTCTCGGTGGTCGGCATCGGCACCCCGTCCTTCTGGCTGGCAGCGCTGCTAGTCCTGGGATTTGTCCAGAAGCTCCCGGTCTCGGGTCCGCTGCCCGCATTCAGCGAAGACCCGAGCGGTTGGTTCCTGCGGATGCTCCTTCCGGCTATCGCTCTGGCGGTTCCCGTGATCGGTCAGATGACCCGAGTCGTGCGTACCTCGATGGTTGAGGAACTGGACCGCGACTACGTCCGCACCGCTGTGGGTGCCGGTATCCCCAAGCGCATCGTCGTGGCCCGCAACGTGCTGCGTAACGCGCTCATCACGCCCGTCACCGTCCTCGGCCTGCGCATCGGCTACCTGATGGGTGGCGCGGTCGTCATCGAAATTATCTTCTCCATCGATGGAATGGGTAAGGCGGTCCTGCTCAAGGGCATCCAGGAGAACTGGGTGACCCTGGTGCAGGGTGGCGCGCTCGTCGTCGCGATCGCGTTCATTGTCGTCAACATCATCGTTGACATGCTCTACCTGCTCATCAATCCGCGTATTAGGTCGGTGTGAGGCATGAATCAGAAAGAAAAGCTCGACAAGGTCACCGCGAAGGGCGCGCGTTTCTCGCGCATCGGTGCGATGTCCACCGGATCGAAGATCGCAATGGGCATCCTTGCCCTCATTGTCCTCGCCTCGGTCCTGTCGCCCTTCATTTCTCCCTACGGTCCCGATCAGATCTTCGACAAGTGGAGCGCCCCGTCCGGCGAGCACCTGTTCGGAACTGATCACGTCGGCCGCGACATTCTCGCTCGCGTCCTGTACGGAGGCCGTTTCTCCCTGTTGATCGGCCTGTGCTCGACCCTGATTGCGCTCTTCTTCGGTGCGATCATCGGTTCGATTGCAGCCGTCGTGCGCAAGTCCTTCTCCGAAGCGATCATGCGCGTCATGGACATCGTGATGGCGGTCCCCGGTATCGCCATGGCAGCCGTCTCCGTCCTGGTCTTCGGTCGTACGCTGTCCAAGTCCGGTAACACCTTCGGCCTGGTCCTCGTGATCATCTGCTCGATCGCCTTCGTGTACATCCCGCAGCTGTCGCGTATCGTTCGCGCGAACGTCATGGCCGCCTACGGTGAAGACTACGTCCGCGCGGTGATCGTCTCCGGTGCCCGCGCTCCCTGGATCCTCACCAAGCACGTCATGCGTAACACGGCCGCCCCGGTCCTCGTGTTCGCGACCGTCCTCGTCGCCGACGCGATCATCCTCGAGGCCTCCCTGACCTTCATCGGTTCGGGCCTCCAGGCGACCACCGTGGCCACGTGGGGCAACGTCCTGTCCGAGGCCTCGTCGAACCTGTCGGTCCTCCTGGGCAAGTGGTGGACCGCGTTCTTCCCCGGCCTGTTCATCATGATCACGGTCCTGTGCCTCAACATTTTGTCTGAGGGCATCACCGACGCCATGGTGGCTGCACCCGCGTCGGCGGCTGTCGCCCAGGTCGATAAGGACTCCGACCGTGAGGCCGACAAGCTCCTGCTTGACCCGCGCCGCGCCTACGCCGAGCAGGCCGCATCCCTGCAGGCCCGCCTCGACGACCTCGAGACCGTCGAAGAACAGCGCTTCGATCGCTTCGAAGCCGACTTCGAGAAGACTCCGCTGCTTGAGGTCAAGGACCTGTGCATCAAGTTTGATCGTCACGGCGACGTCAACGTCGTCGACCACGTGTCCTTCAAGGTCCGCCCCGGCGAGACCATGGGCCTCGTGGGCGAGTCCGGCTGCGGTAAGTCGATCACGGCCCTGACCATCATGGGCCTCATCGACCCCAAGGCCGAGATCACGGGCGAGATCCTCTACGAGGGTGAGAACCTGCTGTCCAAGTCCGCCGAGGAGCGTCGCGCGCTGCTCGGTCACGAGATGGCCATGATCTACCAGGACGCCCTGTCGTCCCTGAACCCCGCCATGCTGATCAAGGCTCAGATGAAGCAGCTGACCAGCCGCGGCGGAAAGCGCAGCGCCGAGGAACTCCTCGAGCTCGTGGGCCTGGATCCCAAGCGCACCCTCGAGTCCTACCCGCACGAGCTCTCGGGCGGCCAGCGCCAGCGCGTTCTCATCGCCATGGCCCTGACCCGCGACCCGAAGCTGATCATCGCGGACGAGCCGACCACCGCCCTGGACGTCACCGTCCAGAAGCAGGTCATCTCCCTGCTCAACGAGCTGCGCGAGAAGCTCGGATTCGCCATGATCTTCGTGTCCCACGACCTGGCGCTCGTCGCCGAGGTGGCACACCACATCACCGTCATGTACGCCGGCCAGGTCATCGAGCAGGCCCCCACCAAGGAACTGCTCACCCACCCGACCCACGAGTACACGCGCGGCCTGCTGGGTGCCGTCCTCTCGATCGAGTCCGGCTCCGGCCGACTCCACCAGGTCCCCGGCACCGTGCCCTCGCCTCGCGACTTCCCGAAGGGCGATCGTTTCGCCCCCCGGTCCTC
Organism: Pauljensenia sp. 20925_1_27; assembly: GCF_041432835.1. Taxonomy (NCBI): domain Bacteria; kingdom Bacillati; phylum Actinomycetota; class Actinomycetes; order Actinomycetales; family Actinomycetaceae; genus Pauljensenia; species Pauljensenia sp. 20925_1_27. The sequence continues at coordinate 51,994 of NZ_JAPWAH010000007.1, read as the reverse complement.
GCACCCCGATTACGGACTGGACATCCGCCCGGTCCTCACCGAGGTCGGTCCCGAGCACGTGTACGCGGCTCTCCCGCCCCGCGACGAGGCCAATGCCTCCGCGCAGGAAACGAACGGTCAGGAGGAAACGCGATGAGCGACAACACCCCGATCATCGAACTGAAGGACGTCGAGGTGACCTTCACCTCGCGTACCGGCTCCCTGTTCAAGCCCAATAAGGTCCACGCGGTGCGTGGCGTCAACATGCGCATTGAGCGCGGACAGACGCTCGGCATCGTCGGCGAGTCCGGCTGTGGCAAGTCTACGACCGCGAACGTCATGTGCGGTCTGCAGATGCCGTCGAAGGGCAAGGTGTTCTTTGGTGGCAAGGAGGTCACGAAGCGCAGCGCCGCCGCCCGCCGGGAAATCGGACGCGTCGTCTCCGTGGTCTTCCAGGACCCCGCGACGGCCCTGAACCCCCGCATGCACGTCGCCGATCAGCTCGCTGACCCGCTGCGCGTGCACCACATTGGGGACGAGGCCTCGCGAGCCAAGCGCGTGCGCGAACTGATCTCGCTCGTCGGCCTGCCGTCGAGCGCCCTCGACGCGCTCCCCGGACAGCTCTCGGGCGGCCAACGCCAGCGTGTGGCCATCGCCCGCGCCCTGTCCATCGGCCCCGACGCGATCATCGCCGACGAGCCCACCTCCGCGCTCGACGTGTCGGTGCGCGCCCAGATCCTGAACCTGCTCACGGACCTCAAGAGGGACCTGGGCCTGGCGATGGTCTTCATCTCGCACGACATCCAGACCGTGCGATACGTCTCTGACCGGATCGCCGTCATGAACGGCGGCAAGGTCGTCGAAGAAGGGCCAGCCGCGCAGCTGCTCGCCGACCCGAAGGACCCCTACACCCGCAAGCTCCTGGGCGCCGCGCCCTCGCTCCTGCACCCCAACCTTGACCTCGAAGGAGAGTACTAATTATGTCTTCGAAGATCCGTGGCGTTGTCCCGCCCCTGGCTATCCCGCTCAAGGACGGCGAGCTCGACGTCCCCTCGCTCGAGCGTCACATCAACCGCCTGATCGAGGCCGGCCTCGACGGCCTGTTCGTGTCCGGCTCCACCGGTGAGGTCGCCTTCTCGACCGCCGAGCGCCGCGCCCAGATCCAGCGCGAGGCCGTGCGCATCGTCGACGGCCGCATCCCGCTCCTGGTCGGCGTCATCGACACCGAGACCGAGCGCGTCATCGAGAACATCAAGGCCGTGGAAGAGATCGGCGGCGCCACCGGCGTCGTCGCGACCGCCCCGTTCTACGCCCTGGGCGGCGAGACCGAGGTCGAGCGTCACTTCCGCCTCCTCAAGGAGAACACCAGCCTGGAGCTGTGGGCCTACGACATCCCCGTGTGCGTGCACACGAAGCTCTCGCCCGACCTGCTCATGCGCTTGGGCCGCGACGGCGTCATCGATGGCGTCAAGGACTCCTCCGGCGACGACGTCGCGTTCCGCTGGCTGTGCCGCGCCAACGAGGCAGCCGGCCACCCGCTCCAGCTCCTCACCGGCCACGAGGTCGTCGTCGACGGCGCCTACATGTCCGGGGCGGACGGCAGTGTGCCCGGCCTGGCCAACGTGGACCCCGAGGGCTACGTGCGCCAGTGGCAGGCCTACGAGAGGCGCGACTGGGAGGCCGTGCGCACCGAGCAGGACCGCCTCGCGGACCTCATGCGCATCGTCCAGGTGAAGGGCGTGCAGGGCTTCGGAGCGGGCGTCGGCGCCTTCAAGGCCGCCCTGCACCTGCTCGGCGTCTTCGACTCGCCGGAGATGCCGCGCCCGGTTGCCGCCCTCGAGGGTGACAACGTCGAGCACGTCGCCTCCGTGCTGCGCGCGGTCGACCTGCTCTCCTGATACGTCGACGAGGCCGGGGCACTTCCGTTCCGCATATTGCGCGCCTTCGGGCGCGCGCCCCGGCCTCGTCGATTTTCTTGTACCCCTGACTTTTCGTAAGGATCCTCATGACTACGCTCCTTGCCCTCGACATCGGTGGCACCAAGGTCGGGTGGGGCATCATCGAGGCCGGTGACAGCTACGAGGTCACTGAGCGCGGATCGATCCCCACCGACGCGATGCGCGGCGGAGCGGACGTGGCGGCTCGCATCTGCGACCTTGCCTCGTCCCTGGTCGCCTCTCACCCGCAGGTGAGCGGTGTCGCGGTTGCCAGCGCTGGCGTCGTCGACCCGTCGACCGGCGATATCGTCTCCGCCACGGGCACCATGCCCGGTTGGGGAGGCACTCACCTCGGCGCCCTGCTTCAGGAAGCGACCGGCCTGAAGGTGCGCGTCCTGAACGACGTGCACGCGCACGGCCTGGGTGAGGCCACGCTCGGTGCCGGCCAGCCCTACCGCTGCGTCCTGTCGATCGCCGTCGGCACCGGCATCGGCGGCGCCCTCGTCGAAGACCGCCAGGTCTCCTTCGGGTCGCGCGGCATCGCCGGACACGTCGGACACATCCACCACCACTTCGCCCCCGACATGACGTGCTCGTGCGGCCGCAAGGGCCACATCGAGTCCTTCTGCTCCGGTTCGGGCATCACGGCCTGGTACGACTCGCTGCGCGGCGAGTCCGACCCCGAGGTGGACGGCGGGCGCGCCCTGCAAGAGCTCGCCGAATCCGGCAACGCCCTCGCGGCCGCCTGCTTCTCCCGCTCCGCGTTTGCGCTCGGCGAGGCCACGGCCTCGTTGGTCAACTGTGTAGACCCGGCCGTCGTTATCCTCTCCGGGTCGATGACCCGCTCCGGGGACATCTGGTGGGACGCCCTGCGCGAAGGCTTCGCGGCCTCCGCGATGACGCCCGTCGCCGCCACCCCCATCCTCGTTGGTTCCCTGGGCGGCGACGCGCCGCTGCTTGGAGCCGTTTCCTTCTTCCTGCACTCATAGGAGTTCACCATGCACCCGCTCATTGCAAACCTGAAGGGCAAGCTCATCGTCTCCGTCCAGGCGTACCCGGGCGAGCCCATGCGCCACCCCGAGACGATGGCGCAGATCGCTCGCGCCGCCGAGATCGGCGGTGCCGCGGCGATTCGCTGCCAGGGCCTGTCCGACATTTCCGCGATCAAGGGCCGCGTCGACGTGCCCGTCATCGGCCTGTGGAAGGAAGGCCACGAGGGCGTCTACATTACGCCCTCGCTGCGCCACGCCCGCGCCTGCGTCATGGCCGGCTCCGACATCGTTGCCCTGGACGCGACGGGTCGCCCGCGCCTGGACGGCCTGAGCTTTGCGGAGACCGTTGCGGCCCTGCGCGAGGACGGCACCCTCGTCATGGCCGACTGCGGCTCCTTCGAGGACGCCCAGCGCGCCGTCGATGCCGGCGTGGACATCGTCTCCACGACCCTCGCGGGCTACACCGGCGACCGCGTCAAGACCGACGGACCCGACCTGGAGCTGCTGCGCGAGGTCGTCGCCGCGTTCCCTGACGTCCCTGTGATCTGCGAGGGCCGCGTTCACACGCCCGAGCAGGCCGCAGCCGCCATTGAGGCCGGTGCGTTCGCCGTCATCGTCGGCACCGCGATCACGCACCCCACGTCGATCACGACGTGGTTCAAGGCTGCCGTGGAGGGCTGATCCTGTCGCTGTTGTGACAGTGCGCGGGCGGGTGACCAACACCCGCCCGCGCACTGCGTTTTTCTGGCGTGAATACGCGTATATTACCGAGCATGTCTGTCCCATCTTCGCGTGCACGCGCTGCCCTCCGCGCCACCGGCGTCGTCTACGTCTGCCTCGGTTTCGGCACCTCCGCGTGGCTCTCGCGTCTGCCCGACGTGCGCGACGACCTCGGGCTGACCCCGGCAATGATCGGCACGATGCTGCTCATCGCCTCCCTCGGCTCTCTGCTGACGCTGCCGACCTCTGGCCCGATCGTCACCAAGATCGGCGCGCGGGCCTCGGGCCGCATCGGCGTGGCTGTCTGGGCTCTGGGCATCGTCTGCGCGGGGATGGGCGCACTCAACGTCTCGATCCCGCTGGCCACTCTTGGCCTCGTGCTGATCGCGGCTGGCAACGGCCTGTGGGGTGCGACTATGAACATCGAGGCCGGCCTCGTCCAGGCGGCCGTGCGTCGCACCGTCGTGCCCGTCATCCAGGCGATGTACGCGGTCGGTATGTTGGGTGGCGCGCTCCTCGGAGCCCTCGCCGCCCAGTTGGGCCTGCCCCTCGGCGCCCACCTTTTCGGACTGGCGGCCCTCGAGCTTCTCGCCTGCGGGACCGCCGTCGGTTTTTACCTGACGAAGGAGGAGGTCGCGGCCCTCGCACCCGCGCAGGATAAGGGTGAGGGGAAGGATGCCTCGCAGCGCAAGGCGAAGGGCCTCACCCGGGTTGCCTGGCGCGAGAAACAGACCGTCCTCATCGCCCTCATGGTCATGAGCGCCGGCCTCATGGAGGGCGCGGCCAACGACTGGCTCAACCTGTCCATGGTGGATGGCTACGGCTACTCGACCGCGGCGGCCTCGGCGGCCTTCGCGTTCTTCCTGCTCATGATGACGATCGTGCGCTTCGCGTCCCCGCGTCTCGAGGCTCGCCTGGGATCGCCGAAGCTGCTGCGCATCACCTTTACCGGCGCGGTCGTCGGCCTGCTGCTCGTGGCCTTTGCGCCGCACCACCTGTTCGCGGTCGCGGGCATCGCCCTGTGGGGCATCGGGTCGGCCCTCGGCTTCCCCCTGGGCATCTCGGCGCTGTCTGTCGACCCCGTGATGACGCCCGCGCGCGTCTCCGTGCTCTCGACCGTCAACTACGGTGCGGCCCTCATCGGCCCGCCGCTCCTCGGCCTCATCGCCGACCACATCGGCTACCACCGAGCGCTGGCCTTCGTGGCTCTGCCGGTCCTCCTCGCGATCGTCCTCGCCGGGCAGGTGCCCGACCGCCGCGGGACGAAGCACACGGACCTCGCCTTCGGCGACTAGAAGGCGGCTTCTCGGGCTTGTCCTTGAGCCTTCCGTCCGCGACAGCGCAGGCGTATCCTGGTGTACGAGCACGCTTGTGACGTGGCGCTCTGTTTCGCTGCGATGGAAGAAGGGGAATCATGGCGCGAATCATCGGCTACCGTCGTTTTGGAGGCGTCGAGGTCCTCGAGGAAGGCTCGGTGTCACTCCCCGCGCCCGGAGAGGGACAGGTGCTCGTCACCGTGCGGGCCGCCGGCATCAACCCCGTTGACTACAAGCTCTTCGGTGGATTGACGAGGCCCCTCGAGATCCTCCGCACCATCGTTCACCCCGGCCGTTGGTTCGCCCGCGGGGCGGACCGGCCGCTACGGGGCGTGGGACAGGATTTTGCGGGCGTCGTGGCAGCCGTGGGCCCGGGCGTGACCAACGTGGCGGTGGGCGACGAGGTCATCGGCCTCCTGCGCGCCGCCCCCTGGCAGGTGCGCGAATATGGTTCGCTCGCGACCCAACTCGTTATTTCCGCCGACAACGTCGTGTCCAAGCCCGCCTCCATGAGCTTCGACATCGCCGGAGGGCTGGGCGTGGCCGCGCAGACCGCGATGGGCGCCATGCGCAGCGTGAAGGCCGAGGCGGGTGACGTCATCGTGGTCGCCGCGGCCGCCGGAGGAGTGGGAGGCCTCGTCACGCAGCTGGCCGTCGCCCGCGGCGCGACCGTCATCGGTATCGCCGGTCCCTCGAATGCTGACTACCTGCGTTCCCTCGGCGCGATTCCCGTCTCCTACGGCGAGGGCCTCGAGCAACGCATCAAGGACGCGGTGCCCTCACCCGTCACTGCCTTCATCGACTGCTTCGGCGGCTACGCGTCACTCGCCCACAGCCTCGGCGTTCCGGGTGAGCGCGTGGGAACGCTCGTCCCGACGCCCGCAATCGCCCTGCGTCGCGCGCGCTTCACTGGCGGGCGCGACGGGAAGATCGCCGACATCGCAACGGTCGCGGGCCTCATTGACCGTGGCACGGTGAGCCTGACCATCGCGGACACCTACCCCTTCGAGCTGGAGCAGGTGCGCGCCGCCTACAGCGAGCTGATGAGCGGCCACGTGCGCGGCAAGATCGTCATCACGATGGACTGAACCCGTCGCTGCCTCTGGTGACCGCGCGGCGCCCGGGTGGGGAGGCCCCGGCCTCGTCGTCCGTGCGTGCCCATCTCTGAGCGCGCTGTCCCGCTGTCCCTGCCATGGCCTCGTCGTCCGAGGGCACTCTGGTGCCCCTTAGCTCAGGTCCGCGCCGGGGTTAGGCCGAACGCGCGGCGTGCGACTAGGCTTAGGGGCATGACGACCCTTGCTGATCTGACGACCCTGCGCGTGGGCGGGCCCATTGCTGAGCACGTGCGCGTTTCTACGACTGGCGCCCTCGTGGATGCCGTCGCCGCGGCCGATGCTGCTGGCGGCCCGCTCCTCGTCGTGGGCGGAGGGTCGAACCTGCTGGCCTCCGACGCGCCCTTCGAGGGCACGGTCGTCGACGTGCAGCCCTTCGGTGAGGTCGCCGCCATCATCCACGAGGACCCCGCCGGATCTGTCGTCGCGCGCGTCGGCGCGGGTACGGTCTGGGACGAGTTCGTCTCCTGGACGCTGGCAGAGGGCCTGTCCGGCGTCGAGTCGCTCTCCGGCATCCCCGGCACCGTCGGCGCCTCCCCGGTGCAGAACGTGGGCGCCTACGGCCACGAGGTCTCCGAGACCATCGAGAGCGTCGAGGCCTACGATCGCCTGACGGGCATCGTTGTGCGCCTGCTGCCCTCCGACCTCGGTTTCGCCTACCGCTCCTCGGCGATCAAGCGCAGCGTCGGCGAGCCCGGCCTGAACGACCGCCCGTGGGGGCCGACTGGCCGCTGGGTGGTCCTGTCCGTGGACTTCCGCCTCGAGCGCTCGGCCCTCAGCGCCCCCGTCATGTACGCCGAGCTGGCGCGACGCCTCGGAGTCGAGGCCGGGTCGCGCGCTGATGCCTCCCTGGTCCGCTCCACCGTCCTGGATCTGCGCAGCGGCAAGGGCATGGTCCTGGACGCGGAGGACCACGACACGTGGAGTGCCGGTTCCTTCTTCACGAACCCGATCCTGCCCGAGGACGTGGCAGCCACCCTGCCCGAGGGCGCGCCTCGCTTCAAGGCGGGGGAGGGCCTCGTCAAGACGAGCGCCGCCTGGCTCATCGATCACGCGGGCTGTGGCAAGGGCTTCCACCTGCCCGAGGCCGGGGATCCGCCGCGCGCGTCCCTGTCCACCAAGCACGTGCTGGCCCTGACGAACCGCGGCGGCGCGACGAGCGCCGACATCGAGGCCCTGGCCCGCGCCGTGCGCGAGCATGTCTTTGAGGCCTTCGGCGTGACCCTGGTCCCCGAGCCGGTCACGGTTGGTATCACCTGGTAGCGGGTCACCCGGTAGGTGTTGCATCCCCCGGTAGCGTTTGCGTCACCTGGTCGTTGTGGCATCAATCGTCGTTGGTATCTTTCCGGTGATCCCATAGAGGTGCGTCCCTAAATTTCGCATGCAATTCCCCGGTGGGTGTCCGGGGACACCCCCTGAAAACCGCGGAATATCAACGTTCTGGTTTCAAAGTTTGAAGGAGGTGCGGGGGAATTGCCTGCGAGATTGTGGGAGAACTGTGCTGATCCTGCGCTCGCGGATAGTTCGCGGATGTGCGGGGAGGGGCGTCGTCAATGAAGTAAGCCTGCGTTCGCGGATCTGTTACGCGGATAGGTTGTCACGATGCGGATAGGTTATCCGCATCCGGATAGGTTAATAACCTATCCACATCTTCATAACCTATCCGCGTGCTCATAACCTATCCGCGTGAGGCTGCGGCGCGCAGGCGCTCGATCATGTCGGGCACGTTGCGGGTGACGGCCGTCCACAGGAGCTGGTCGTCCATGCTCTGGTACCCCGAGTGTGCCGCGATGTTGCGGGTCGTGCGCAGGGCGCGCTTCTCAGGCGAGGTCAGGGTATCCATGTAGGGTGCGTACTCTTCGCGTTCCAGGAACGCGGCCAGCCGGATGATCACCATGCAAGCCGAGTCGTACTCCGGGCAGTCGGCGCTAAAGGCCTCAACGGGGACAGCGGCAACTCGCTTGACACGATGGGCGATGACGTCGAGTTCGCGCAGGAAGTTCTCAGCGTCGAAACTGGGCGCGTGTCTGCGCGCCACTCGCGGTCGAGGGGTGAAGGAAGCGGACTCGCTCATAGCGCCACGGCCTCGTCAACGGCAGTTCGCAGTGCCTCGGGTACGTGAGTGTCCGCGTGAACCTCCGTCGGGAAGCCGGTGAGCTCGCTCGCGAACGATGCGATGTCCGCTAACTCGAACAGCGATAGCTCGCGGGTGGGCGTGCCGATCAGGTCAATGTCTGACTCGAATCCGTCCGTTCCCCGGGCAACCGAGCCGAAGACGCGGAGGGAACCGAGGCCTCGTTCCTGGGCGTAGCTGCTGATGGAAGGCGCATAGCGGGCGAGCGGCACGGAGGGGCGGTAGTCGGCGACGCGGAGGATGCGTTCGAGCAGCTCGGCGGAGACTGCGCGCTTGCCGGACTCGATCTGCGCGAGGGTCGACTGGCTCATCCCGGTCATCCCCGCCAGCTCGGCCTGTGTGAGGGATGCGTCCTGACGTGCAGCGCGCACGAGGGACGGCGCATCGTCACGACGAAACCGGCTCATGCCTCCATGATAGTGCACGCGTGCACTATTGGTGAAGTGGTCGTCGGTAGGTACGAGGCCGGGGCCTGCAGTCGTCCCGAGGTGGCCGACTCGGGCGGTTGGATGGGAAAGAAATTACCGGACTGAGAGAGGGCTCCCCACATTTCGCATGCAATTCCCCGGAGCGTGTTCTGTAGCACCCCTCGAAAACAGCGGAATATCAACGTTCTGGTTTCAATGTTTGAAAGAGGTGTGGGGAAATTGCATGCGAGATTGCGGGGGCGTGGAATCTTGGGAGTGTTGAGGAGAAGCTTGCCTGCGCTCGCGGATCTGTTACGCGGATAGGTTGTCACGATCCGGATAGGTTATGCGCATCCGGATAGGTTAATAACCTATCCGGATCTTCGTAACCTATCCGCGTGTTCATAGCCTATCCGGATGCGAACCGTCGGTCGCCGAGGTGGTCTGCGATTTGGGCATCGCTGTGGCTGTGGGCCACGGGGACCGGGTAACGGCTGTGTTTGCATTCTCCCATAAATCCCGTCGATACCGTCGATACCGCAGGTGCCGCTGAGACCTCCCCAAATTTCGCATGCAATTCCCCGCAGGGTGTCCTGGAACGTGACCTGAAAACCGCGGAATATCAACGTTCTGGTTTCAATGTTTGAAAGAAGCGTGGGGGAATTGCATGCGAGATTGTGGGGGAAGTGGGCGCACCCCACACAAGTACGACTCACTACACCGTGGGTGTCGCAGTGCTACGCCGCGTGCACCCCGCGACAGTGCTACGCCGCGTGCACCCCGCGACAGTGCTACGCCGCGTGCACCCCGCGACAGTCCTACGCCACGGGCTCGGCCGCCAGCCACGCGTCGATATCGGCCTTCCAGGCCGCCTTGCGCGAGGGCGAGGCCAGCGACGCGTCGATAGAGGAGCGCGCCAGGTCGGCCAGGGCCTCATCGGACAGGCCAAACACGTCGCGCGCAACCTCGTACTGGGCGACGAGGCGCGAGCGGAACAGCAGCGGGTCATCGGCAGCCAGCGCAACGGTAGCCCCGGCAGACAACAGAATCGGCAGTGGCACCTGCGAAAAGTCCGTGTACACCCCCAGGTGCACGTTCGACGTCGGGCACACCTCCAGGGCGATGCCCGCGTCCACGACGGCATTCAGCAGATCCGGGTCCTCACTCGTGCGCACCCCGTGCCCGAGGCGGGCGGGCGCCAAAGTGGACACAACCTCGCGCACGGAGGACGGGCCCAGGAGCTCGCCGCCGTGCGGAACACCCACGAGCCCCGCGCGGCGCGCGATGCGGAACGCCGGAGCAAAAGAAGCCGTCGAACCCACGCGCTCGTCGTTCGACAGGCCAAAACCCACGACATCGCCGGGACCATCCCCAGCAAACGATGCGGCGAGGCGCGCGAGCGTGCGCGCGTCCAGAGGGTGCTTCATGCGCGACGCTGCGACGATCACGCCGATGTCGACGCCGGTATCGCGCGAGGCCGCTCGGGCCTCGTCGATGATGATTTCCAGGGCCGGGGTGATGCCGCCAACGTAGGGTGCGTAGGACGTGGGGTCGGCCTGGATCTCCATGCGCACCGACCCCTCGGCGGCGTCGTCTTCGGCGGCCTCGCGGATCAGGCGGCGCATCGCGGCCTCGGAGCGCACGAGGTGACGCGCGGAATCGTAGGCGCGCTGGAAACGGAACCACCCGCGCCCGTCGGCCGGCATGGAGGCCGCGTCGATGTGCAGCAGGTGTGGGGGCAGGCGCACGCCCTGCGTGCGCGCCATCTCGACCATGGTCGTGGGCCGCATCGCGCCCGTGAAGTGCAGGTGCAGGTGGGCCTTGGGCAGGGTCGTGAGGTCACGCCTGCCCGGAGGGGTGGGGCGCGGGGCGGTGAGGTTCGGCACCGCGGGCGTGGCCACGGCTCAGTGCTCCCCGAGCCAGATGATGATGTCGCGGATCAGGCCGGGGCCCTCGGGCTCGTTGAGGAGCTCGTGGTAGGCGCCATCAATGATGCGCAGGTGGATGTCGGCGTCCGGGTGCGCCGCGCGTGCCCCGCGCACGAGCTCGCGCGAGCCGCGCAGGTCCGCCATCAGGTCGTGCGACCCGTGCATGACCAGGATCGGCGAGGCCAGGCGGCCGGCGCGCGCGATGACCTCGTCGCCCTGGATGATCATGGTGGCACCCGTGAGGATCGGCACGCCGCCCTTGTAGGTGAGCGGATCCGCATCGAAGGCGCGCTGGACCTGCGGGTCGCGCGACAGGGGAGAGACCTCCATGTCGGACGCGCCCTTCGCCACGACGAGGCCGGGGCGCAGCCGCGCGATCGGCAGAAGCCTGCGCGCCTGAGAGGGGGAGACGTGGGGGAGGGGACGCAGGGCGGGCGCGGACAGAACGGTACCGCGCAGCCGCGTCGGGTCGAGGATCGTGGAGGCGGCCGCGATGATGCCGCCCATGGAGTGTCCGAACAGGAACAGCTCCGGCGTGCGCGCGTGGGCGAGGGCCGCCCGGCGTGCGTCGCCGAAGTCGCGGATCAGCGCACCCACGTCCACGCGGGCGCGGGGACCGTCGGAGGTCCCGTGGCCCGCGTGGTCGTAGTAGGCGACGTCGTAGCCGGCGCGGGTGAGCGCGGAGCGCAGGTGGGCGTAGCGCCCGCAGTGTTCCGCGTACCCGTGGGCGAGGAGGACCGTCCCGAAGGGGGCCTCCTGCGCTGTCCGTTCGAACGAGACGTGCATCAGGCGAAGAGCTCCTGCACGCGGGTGATGCCCTCGACGAGGTCGTCGTCGGACAGGGCGTAGGAGAAGCGCAGGAAGCCGGAGGGGCCGAAGGCCTCGCCCGGAACCGCCGCGACCTCGACCTCGTCGAGGATCAGGTCGGCGAGCTCGCCCGACGTGTTGGCCACGCGGCCGCGGATCTCGCGTCCGAGCAGGCGCTCGACGGAGGGGTAGACGTAGAACGCGCCCTTGGGGGTGGGAACGTCGAAGCCGTCGATCTGGCGTAGCATGTCAACGATCGTGCGGCGGCGACGGTCGAAGGCGACGCGCATCTCGTTCACGGCGTCCAGGGAGCCGGACACGGCGGCGCGCGCGGCCTCCTGCGCGATGTTGTTGACGTTGGAGGTCAGGTGCGACTGGAAGGACAGGGCGGCCTTGATGACGTCGGAGGGGCCGATCATCCAGCCGACTCGCCAGCCGGTCATCGCGTAGGTCTTGGCGACGCCGTTGAGGATGACGGCCTGGTTCGCCAGTTCGGGCACCAGCTTGACGATGTGCGCGGTCTGCGCGTCCTCGTACAGCAGGTGCTCGTAGATCTCATCCGAGATGACCCAGATGCCGTGCTCGAGGGCCCACTGGCCGATCGCGGTCAGCTCCTCGGGCGTGTAGACGCTGCCCGTCGGGTTGGACGGCGAGCACATGAGGAGGACCTTCGTGCGGGGGGTGCGCGCGGCCTCGAGCTGCTCGACGGTCACCTTGTAGTCCTGGTCGGCACCCGCGAACACCTCGACGGGGGTCGCGCCGGCGAGCTTGACGACCTCGGGGTACGTGGTCCAGTAGGGGGTCGGCAGGATGGCCTCGTCGCCGGGGCCCAGCAGCGCGGCGAAGGCCTGGAAGACTGCCTGCTTGCCGCCGTTGGTGACGACGATGTCGGCGGGGGAGACCTCGTAGCCGGAGTCGCGCAGCGTCTTGGCGGCGATGGCCTCGCGCAGCGCCGGGAGGCCGGCGGCGGGCGTGTAGCGGTGCATCGCGGGGTTGCGGGCGGCCTTGACGGCGGCCTCGACAATGTAGTCGGGCGTGGCGAAATCGGGTTCGCCGGCACCGAAGCCGATCACCGGGCGGCCGGCGGCCTTGAGGGCCTTGGCCTTCGCATCCACGGCCAGGGTCGCGGACGGGGTGATGGCGTTGAAACGATCAGAGACACGGGTGCGAGGAGTATTGGTCACCCCTCCATGGTCCCACGTCGCGCGCGCGTGTGGCGGGGAGCGCACGCAATGCGCGCGTGGGCTACCTCTCATTTACGAGGTCGGGGCTGGTATTTCGGGGCGCGCGACCTCTGGCTGTGGTTCTCGGGTGGACAAAGCGCCGCATGATCCACTAATGTTCGTCAGGCAGGTTTTCCTGCGTAGGGCAGTGGCGCAATTGGTAGCGCACCGGTCTCCAAAACCGGCGGTTGTGGGTTCGAGTCCCGCCTGCCCTGCGGATTAGGCTGATCATTTCGTAGGAGGATTCCCATGGCCGATCGTGTTGCCTCGGACGCTGAATCCTCGCGCCGAGATCGCACTAAGAGCGCTGCCACCCGCAAGCGTGGTGACGCCGACAAGGAACAGAACAAGCGTCCCGGTTTCTTCGGCGGCATCTGGCTGTTCTTCAAGCAGGTCATCGATGAAATGAAGAAGGTGACCTATCCGACGGGATCCGAAACCTGGACATACTTCGTCGTCGTCGTTGTGTTTGTCGCCGCAATCATGCTTTTCGCTGGCCTACTCGACTTCGGATTCGGTAAGCTAAGTGCATTGATCTTCGGCTGAGACCGACGAACCCGCCCGCAGGATACTGCAGGCGGGTTTCTTCTACGGTCCGGCCCCATTTGCAGGAGGGAAACGTCGTGAGCGACGAAAACTACACCGAGGAACAGGCCTTCGAGGAGCACCAGGAAGAGGTCCAGCAGGAGAGTGCCGAGGCGCTGGCCGACGGAGCCGCCCAGGAAGTCGTCGATGAGGTGACCGAGGAGGTCGCCGAGAAGGAGACCGAATCGGACGACGAGGCCCCTGCCTCGGCCGAAGAGGAAGCAATCGCCAAGCTGCGCCGCAAGCTCTACATGTCTCCCGGCGACTGGTACGTCATCCACACCTACTCTGGCCACGAGCGCAAGGTGAAGGCGAACCTCGAGCAGCGCATCACCACGCAGAACATGGAAGACTACATCTTCGCCGTCGAGGTCCCGGACGAGTACGTCATGGAGTACCGCGGCACCACGAAGAAGCGCGTGCGTCACGTGCGCATCCCCGGCTACGCGATCGTCTGCATGGACTTCAACGAGGCCTCGTACCGTGTCGTCAAGGAGACCCCCGCCGTCACCGGCTTCGTGGGCGACCAGCACAACCCGGTCCCGCTCTCGATTGATGAGGTCGTCATGCTCCTGACGCCCAACGTCCTCGAGGAGGCCGCCGAGGCCGCCAAGGATCAGCCCGCACCCGTCCAGGTCGTCCAGACCCAGTTCGAGGTCGGCGAGATCGTCACCGTCACCGACGGACCTTTCGAGACCATGTCGGCCACGATCTCCGAGATCATGCCCGAGACCCAGAAGCTCAAGGTCCTCGTCACCATCTTCGAGCGCGAGACGCCGCTCGAGCTCGGCTTCGACCAGGTGGAGAAGCTCGAGCAGTGACATCACGCACCCGGACTTGGGATCAAGCCCGGAATCGCGTTATGATTCACTTTTGTGTGCGTAGGGCGCACTATGCCCGCTGAAACCCAGTGAGCAGTGCCCGACGCTCCGCCTGACCGGCACCCGTCGGTCAGAACTTCAGAAGAAAGACCCGCATTCATGGCACCGAAGAAGAAGGTCACCGGCCTGATCAAGCTTCAGATCGCAGCCGGCGCCGCAACCCCCGCACCGCCCGTCGGCCCCGCACTGGGCCAGCACGGCGTGAACATCGTCGAGTTCACCAAGGCTTACAACGCGGCCACCGAGTCGCAGCGTGGAAACATCATCCCCGTTGAGATCACCGTCTACGAGGATCGTTCCTTCACGTTCGTCCTCAAGACGCCGCCCGCCGCTGAGCTCATCAAGAAGGCTGCTGGCATCCAGAAGGGTTCCGGCACCCCCAACACCGTCAAGGTTGGTTCGATCACGATGGATCAGGCTCGCGAAATCGGCCAGTCCAAGATGGCTGACCTCAACGCCAACGATGTCGAGGCTGCGGCCAAGATCATCGCCGGCACCGCCCGCTCCATGGGCATCACCGTCGAGGGCTGACCTCAACCAACCCCCCCCGTGGTAGGGCAGGCGCTGCCCGACACCCACGACTGCAAGGAGAAGAAGCAGAATGACCAAGCGCTCCAAGAGCTACCGCGCAGCGGCCGAGAAGGTCCACGCGGACGTGCTGTACACCCCCTTCGAGGCCATGAAGCTGGCCAAGGAGACCACCGTCACCAAGTTCGATTCGACCGTTGAGGTCGTCTTCCGACTCGGTGTCGATCCCCGTCAGGCGGACCAGATGGTCCGTGGCACCGTTTCCCTGCCGCACGGCACCGGCAAGACCGCCCGGGTCTTGGTCTTCGCCGTTGGTCCGCGCGCTCAGGAAGCGATTGACGCAGGTGCCGACGAGGTCGGCGGCGACGAGCTCATCGAGAAGGTTGCCAAGGGCTACACCGACTTCGATGTTGCCGTTGCTACCCCCGACCTGATGGGCAAGGTTGGCCGCCTCGGCCGTGTCCTCGGCCCCCGTGGCCTCATGCCGAACCCCAAGACGGGCACCGTGACCATGGATGTCGCGAAGGCTGTCAAGGAGATCAAGGGTGGTCGTATCGAGTTCCGTGTCGACAAGCACGGCAACCTGGCGTTCATCGTCGGCAAGGCGTCTTTCACCGCCGAGCAGCTGACCGAGAACTACGCGACCGTCCTGGACGAGGTTCTGCGTCTCAAGCCGACCTCCGCGAAGGGCCGTTACCTGATCAAGGGTGCCGTCGCCACGACGATGGGCCCCGGCATCCCGCTGGATGTCACCAAGGTCAAGGACCTGCTGGAGAAGTGAGCGTAGCTCGCTGACGAAGCAATCCGGGGCCCCGCGCAGCACTGCTGCGCGGGGACCCGCTTTTTGTCTCAAGGCCTGCCGTCGCTCGTCTGGGTAGCATGTGAGCTCTGTTAGGGACGTAGGTCACATGCTATTGATGGAGAGTAGGGTACCCTTAATTCGCTTGTATAAACCTATGTTTGTGAAGGGTCGCGAAAATGTCTCAGGTTGCGGGTTCGGGTGTCACGAAGGCGCGCTCGGCCGTCACGATTGGTGCTTTCACCGCCGTCTACTTTGTCCTCATGTGGTGCTCGGCGATGCTCGGCTTCTTCGGGCCGGCGTTCATGTTCGTCGGCGGGATTGTTGGCCTCCTCCTGAACGGGCCGGTCATCATGCTCATGCTGGTGCGTTCGCGCATGTTTGGGACGATGACGATCATGGCGGGCATCGTCGCCTTCTTCATGGTCGTGACAGGGCATGCGTGGGTGACCGTACCGGTCGCCCTCATTCTCGGTTTCCTGGCTGACCTTATCGCCCACAGTGGCGGCTATCTTAGTGCCCCTCGAAACATTGCAGCATACATGCTGTTTTCCCTGTGGGGGATTGGCCCGCTTGCTCCGATTTTCTTTGCTCCCGACTCCTACTACGCGGATGTCGCGTCCCAGATGGGCCAGGACTACGCGGATGGTATGCGTGCCCTCTTTAGCCCCGCGGTCATCAGCGTGTGGGTGGTTGTTACGATGATCGTCGCGTGCCTCGGCGGGCTTATTGGTCGTTTCTTGCTGCGCAAGCACTTCGCGAAGGCTGGCGTTGCCTGAGATCTCGCTCGCCGAGGACGCCCCAGGCCAGTTAGTGAGCAGGCTGGATCCGCGCACCAAGCTTCTTGCCCTCCTCGTCCTCAACGCGTTTGTCATGCGCGCGAGCCCCACGTCCACGCTGCTGGCGGTGCAGCTGCTCGCGGTGCTTGCCCTCCTGTGGGAGGTGGGTGGCGCCACCGCGGCGCGCACCGGGCTTGGGTGCCTCGTCTGCGACGCGTTTAGCCTCGGCTCGCCCCTCCTCGTCGCGTGGCTCGAGGGCATGGGGGCGCCGCGTAGCGTGGTCCTCGTGATCGGCACGTGCGCCGCGATCGCATTCTGGTTCGCGCGATTCTTCGCGGGCTTTGGCCTCGCCCTCTACGTGTACCGCACGACGCGGATCGGCCAGATGAAGGCAGCCCTGCGTGCGATTCACCTGCCGCGTGTGTTCGTCGATGCCCTCGTTGTCGCGTTCCGCGTCCTCCCGACGGTTGGAGCGGAGGCGGTCGCCATTCGCGAGGCGCTGGAAATGCGCGGCGTCGACCTCGGGATTCGTGGTGTTCTGCGCCACCCCCTCGTGATAGCCGAGCGCTTCCTCGTCCCCCTGCTGTCCTCCATCGCGCGCGTAGCCGACGACCTGGCGGCCTCGAGCGTCATTCGAGGCCTGGGTGGCCCCACGCTCCCCACCTCGCTGACGCGGCTGCGGGCCAGCGCCTGGGACGTGGTGGCCCTCGTGTGCGTCGCCGGCGTAGCCGCCATTGAGTTCAGCGCTTACCTCGGAGTACTCCCATGATTGACGTGGAATCCCTGTCGTTCTCCTACGTCAGTGAGCTGACGAGTGATCGCGTCGACGCGCTCTCCGGGGTTGACCTGTCCGCCCGGCCTGGCACCCTCACGCTCGTGTGCGGCTCCTCCGGCTGCGGAAAGTCGACGCTCATGCGGGCGCTCACCGGCCTCGTCCCCCAGATGACGCCGGGTGAGCTCGAAGGCGCGGTGCGGATCGACGGGCGCGACCTCGCCGAGGTTCCCCTGACCGAGGTCGGCCACCTGTGCTCGTCGGTCTTCCAGAACCCGCGCACCCAATTCTTCTGCGACACCGTCGCCGAGGAGCTGGCCTTCTGCGGGGAAAACTACGGCCGCGACCGCGAGACCCTCGTCGAGAGCAGCGCACGCGCCGCGACGCTCATGGGGATCTCGCACCTGATGAACCGCAAGCTCTCGACCCTGTCGGGCGGGCAGCTCCAAAAGGTGGCTCTCGCCTGCGCGCTTGCCTCCGGGGCGCCGGTCCTCCTCGCCGACGAGCCGACGTCGAACCTGGACCCCGACGCCATCGCCGACGTGCGACGCGCCCTCGCAGTCCTCAAAGAACAGGGGATGACGATCGTCGTCGTCGAGCACCGCCTCCACTTCCTGCGGGCGCTCGCCGACCAGGTTCTCCTCATGGAAGGTGGAACGGTCACGCGTCGCTGGGGCGGCGAGGAATTCTACTCGATGGGCGATGAGGAACGCAGGTCGCTCGGTCTGCGGACCCTCGTGGACCCTGGTCCGCCCGAGGCCTGGGTGACCTCCCGGGAGAGCGATGCGCACGCCGCGCTGACCACGAATGTGCGCCTGTCCTGCCGGGACCTGAGCTTCTCCTACGGGAGCACTCCCGTGTTCGAGGGGTTTGACGCGGATTTTCCGGCAGGGCAGATCACCTGCATCGCTGGAGAGAACGGCGTTGGAAAAACGACCCTCGTGCGTGTGCTATGCGGTCTGGCTGCTCCCAGTTCCGGGACGATCACCCTGGACGGACAGACGACGAGTCGACGGCAGCGACGGGCCGCGTGCGCGCTCGTCATGCAGGACACCGGACGCCAGCTGTTCTCTGACACGCTCGAGGGCGAGCTGACAATCGGCGCGTCGGATGCCAGCGGCGAGGCCGGGGAGAAGCTCCTGGCCGACTTCGACCTCGCTCACCTGGGGGACCGACATCCCCTCAGCCTGTCGGGAGGACAGAAGCAACGCCTCGTCATCGCAGCTGCGCGAGCCACTGGGCGCCGCGTCGTCATCCTCGACGAACCCACGTCGGGCGTCGATGCCCGGCACCTCGACTCAATTACCGCAACCCTGCGCCGCATTGCGAACGAAGGAGCGGCCGTCATCGTCGTCACCCATGACGGCGAGTTCGCCTCGGCCTGCGCGGACCGACTCATCACACTCACGCCGACGGGCACCCAGCGCGCCCGCGAAGGAGAACCCCAATGACCGACACCGACGAGCGCGAGGCCGCCACTGCCTCGTCCCCGAATGCCCCACTCACTGACGACAAGCACAGCGACGACCCGCGCGCGGCTCACCTGGCGGGCCAACGCGCCTTCAAAGAACTGACCGCCCCCATCCGCGGGTCCATGATGGTCGCCCGAGTGCTCGGGTTCCTCTACGGTGCGCTTGCGGTCGCCCCCTACGTCGTCCTCGTCCAGCTAGGCGAGGTGCTTCTTGCCGCAGCGCGCTCGGGGGTCTCACCTGACCGCGCCGAGGTGATGACTCTCCTCATGTGGCTGACCGGCGCGTTCGGCCTCCGATACGGTATCTACTTCGTCGCGCTGGCCGTCACCCACTTCGCGGACGTGCGTTTCGGGCACATCGTGCGTTCCCGCATGGTCAGTGTCCTCGCCGCCGCGCCCCTCGCTTGGTTTACCTCCACGAACTCGGGGGCCGTGCGCAAGGCCATCCAGGACGACACGCACGACGTACACACGGTCATCGCGCACGCGCCCGTTGAATCCGCGGCCGCAATCAGCGCGCCAGTCTCCCTGCTCATCTACGCCTTCGTCGTCGACTGGCGGCTCGGGCTCCTCTCGATCGCGACGCTGCCCCTCTATGGACTCCTCAATGCGTGGATGATGCGAGGCATGGGGGAGAAAACCGCGCAGATGGACCGACACCTCTCGCGCGTCTCGTCGACGATGGTCGAATTCGTGTCCGGCATCAGCGTCGTCAAGGCATTCGGAACCGTCGGGCGCTCACACGAGCGATTCACCCGGGCTGCCGAGGACTTCTCGCGCTTCTACGTCGACTGGTGCGGCCCGCTGCTGAAAGGCTCCGCGCTCGGGCAGGCAACCGTGTCTCCCTCCCTGATCCTGCTCGTCTCGACGGCGGGAGGGTCCGCGCTCGCGGCCTCGGGCATCGTGAGCCCGGTCCAGGTCATCACCTGCGCTCTCATTGCCCTCGTCATCCCGGCGGCCATTGAGGTGCTAGGCACGACGACGTGGGCCTACCAGATCGCCGGGGCCGCCGCGCTGCGCATCGTGGACCTACTCTCGGTCGCCCCGTTGCCCGCCGAGGGGAGTTCAGTGCCGAAGGGCGCTGACATCGAGATTGATGGTGTTTCCTTCTCCTACGGGTCAACTCTCGCGCTGGACGACGTGAGCCTGACGATCCCCGAGGGATCGGTGACCGCCCTCGTGGGTTCCTCCGGCTCGGGAAAATCGACGCTTGCGACGCTGGTCGCGCGCTTCGCCGACCCGGACCGGGGGGCTGTCCGCATCGGTGGGGTCGATGCGCGTGACATCGCTGCGGACGTCCTCTACCGGCACGTCTCCTTCGTCCTCCAGGACCCGCAGCTCCTCGACATCTCCGTGCGTGACAACATCGCGCTCGGAGTCCCGGACGCCAGCGACGAAGCAGTGTGGGCTGCCGCTGGGGCCGCTCGCATCGACGACTACCTGCGTTCCCTACCCCGAGGCCTCGACAGCGTCATCGGGGAAGATGCTCACCCCTCGGGTGGTCAGGCGCAACGCATCGCAATCGCTCGAGCCCTCCTCGTCGATGCGCCCATCCTCGTCCTCGACGAGGCCACCGCCTTCACCGACCCGGAAGCCGAAGCCGATATTCAGGCGGCGCTTACCCGCCTCGTCCAGGGAAAGACGGTCCTGGTCATCGCGCACCGCGCCGCCTCGATCGCGGGTGTCGACCAGATCGCCATCCTCGACGCTGGTCGTCTCATCGCGCTGGGCACGCCCGACCAGCTCGCCGATCATCCCTATATGCGTCGCATGAGCGCACCCGCGAAAGGACACTGACATGCTCGACCTCATCCCCCGGCTGCGCGAACCCCTCTCCGAGCAGGGACGAGCCGACTTCGTTCAAGCAACCGTGCTGTCCTGTGTCGTCGGAGCGGTACGCGGCGTCTCCTTGGTCGCCTTCATCCCGGCTGCGATTGCCCTGACCTCGGGCGCGCCCGCGTGGGGTATGAGCCTGGGATCGTGGCTCGTTGTGCTCGCTCTGTGCGCCCTTACCTCCTTTGTCGTCGAGTACCTGCTCGCCATGCGCTCCTATTCGGTGGCCTTCGACTTCCTGTCGAACATGCACCGTGCGATCGGCGACAAGGTGGCGTCCCTGCCGCTCGGGTCGTTCCGCGCGGACACGGCTGGAAAGACGTCGCGCCTCGTCTCGCGCGAGCTCATGGTTCTGGGCGAGATCTTCGCGCACATGTATTCGCCCCTCATCGCCGCTATCGTCACCTCGGCGACGATGCTCGTTGGTATTGCCGCCTTTTCGCCGGTTCTCGGGGTCGTGTGCCTGGTCGCAATTCCGATCGTCGGTGGGGGAGTGTGGGTGGCGCGCCGATGCCTGCAGTCGGGGGCCGCCCTGAAGGAGCCTCCCGCCCGCGAGCTGTCGCACCGCATCGTCGAATACGCGACCAAGCAGGGGGCGCTGCGCGCGTGTGGGCGCTCCGCCTCCTACGAGCCCCTCCAGCGGGCCGAAGACGCCTACGGGGTGGCCGCGCGTCGCTCACTCATGAGGGAGACGGTTGGCCAGATCGTCAACGGCATGGCCGCCCAGCTCGTCGTCGTGACGCTCATCTGCGCGATGGGGTGGCTCGCGGTCGCCGGTAGCGTCAGCCCCGTGGAGGCCATCGTCTCCATTGGCCTGCTCCTGCGCTTCACGCAGATCCTTGTCGACATCGGGACGCTCACCTCCGCGTTCGAAACCCGGCGCCCGGTCCTCGACCTGAGCCACGAGATCCTCTCCGCCCCCGAACTGCCCGCCCCCAAGGGCGTGCGACGCGCGGACGAGGCCCCGGCCTCGTCGGGCTCGTCGGTTTCCCTCGAGGAGGTGTCCTTCTCCTACGAGGCCGACCACCCCGTCCTGCAAGGCGTGTCCTTCCGCGTCGAACCGGAGACGATGACCGCGATCGTCGGCCCCTCGGGCTGTGGTAAGACCACCATCGCACGCCTCATCGCGCGCTTCTACGACGTGGACGCGGGACGTGTACTCGTCGGTGGTGGGGACGTTCGGGACTGGGATACTGCCGACCTCATGGCGCAGCTTTCCCTCGTCTTCCAGGACGTTTACCTCTTCGACGACACCCTCGAGGCTAACGTGCGCGTCGGAAACCCAGACGCGACCCGGGCTGACATTGAGGAAGCAGCCCGCCTGAGCGGAGTCGACGAGATCGTCGAACGCCTGCCGCTCGGCTGGGACACCCCCGTCGGGGAAGGAGGCCGCGCATTGTCCGGAGGGGAACGCCAGCGCGTCTCCATCGCCCGCGCGCTCCTGAAAGCCGCGCCCATCGTCCTCTTCGACGAGGCCACGAGCGCTCTCGACCCCGAGAACGAATCACGCATCACCGACGCCATGGCCGCCCTGCGACGCGACGCGACACTCATCGTTATCGCCCACAAGCTCGACACGATCACGGCCGCCGACCAGATCGTCGTCCTCGACGAGACCGGCCGCATCGCCCAGACCGGCACGCACACAGAGCTCTACTCTCAGGCGGACGGCCAGTACCGGGCATTCTGGGACGCGCGCTCGCGGGCATCGGGGTGGAGTCTCGTCTGACCGGGGGCGGGGCCTGCCTCGCGCATCTGCCCAGCGGCGGAGTGTGCGCGCGGCCGGCCCCGGCCTCGTGCACCCGATGGCGTGCTCAGCGGCTGTTTGCCTGCGTGACCGGCCCCAGCCTCGTCTGTGAAACGCGCCGCCATGCTTGCGTGCGCCTGCCCGCCCTGTTAAGCTGATCCGTGCCGAAGACCGTTGGTGTCCACGCTAGTGGAGGAAAATCCAACGCAGGTGAGTGAGCAGCCTTGTGCTGCAATCGAGCGTACGCCCGACACGATCCTGCGTGTCGGGTTTTTTCTTACCTGCGGTCACGTATCTGGAAGGAGGACCATGGCGAAGTCCGACAAGGTGGCAGCAGTTGCCGAGCTCGTGGAGCGCTTCCGCGCAGCCGACGCTGTCCTGCTGACCGAGTACCGCGGCCTGACCGTCGGCCAGCTCAAGCAGCTGCGTCGCGGCCTGGGCGAGAACGCGACCTACGCCGTGGCAAAGAACACGCTTGCGCGCCTGGCGGCCAAGGAGGTCGGTCTCGACTTCCTGGCTGAGGACCTGAAGGGCCCCACCGCCATCGCATTCGTCTCCGGCGAGCCCGTCGAGGCCGCCAAGACCCTGCGTGATTTTGCTAAGGACAACCCCGCCCTCGTGCTGAAGTCCGGCGCGATGGACGGTGCTCAGCTGAGCGCCGAGGGTGTCAAGAAGCTTGCCGATCTCGAGTCCCGCGAGGTCCTGCTGGCCAAGGCCGCAGGCGTCCTCAAGGCCAAGATTGGTCAGGCGGCGTTCGCATTCAACGCTCTGCCCGTCAAGGCAGTGCGCACCATCGATGCTCTGCGCGAAAAGCAGAGCGAGGCGGCCTGACGAGACAGGCCATGTTCCACGCCGCCACCGTGGCTGCGTGAAACAAACCAACAATCTGCACTCGTGCAGGCCAATTAGGAAGGATGCCACTCATGGCTAAGCTCTCCAATGACGAGCTCATCGCAGCTTTCAAGGAAATGACCCTCATCGAGCTCTCCGACTTCGTGAAGCTCTTCGAGGAGACCTTCGACGTTGAGGCCGCTGCCCCCGCAGCCGTCGCCGTTGCCGCCCCGGCCGCCGACGCCCCCGCCGCCGAAGAGAAGGACGAGTTCGAGGTCGTCCTCGAGTCCGCCGGTGACAAGAAGATCGCCGTCGTCAAGGTCGTCAAGAACCTGGCCGGCCTGGGCCTCAAGGAAGCCAAGGACCTGGTTGACTCCGCGCCCTCCACCATCTTCCCCGCCGCGAAGAAGGAAGACGCCGAGAAGGCCAAGGCTGAGATCGAAGAGGCCGGCGGCAAGGTCACCCTTAAGTGACTTTCCCCGTCTGAATCGTTCAGACTCTTCCACCCGACTGGGTGGGCGAAACCCTGTCCCGCATCTGCGGGGCGGGGTTTCCGCATGTCTGGGAGCGGTGGGTTGCTGTGTGGCGCCACGGGTGTTCCGGGCGCCGTCGGGCCCGGCCGCCCGCGAGGCTAGGCGACCTCACTTCGTTCGGCACCGCGCCTCGAAGCCCGCCCTTGCCCTCCGGACCCTCCGGCGCCCTCCACACCAGTGACGCGTGGCGTGCTGTGTGTTGCCAGGCGCGTCGGTGCGACTCAGGCCAGGCCCTGCCGCCGCCCACGGGCACCGCAGCCAGGCCCCCTGGACCCTCCGGCGCCCTCCACACCAGTGGGGCCTTGTCACTGTGAATAGCCCAGCCAGGCCCTGCCGCCGCCCACAGGCGCCGCAGCCAGGCCCATTGGAGTCGCAGCTAAGCCACACCCCAACCCCAGAAGCCTCACATCCAGCCCTCGCAGCGCTCATCGCTGAGTCCACACCCAATTTCGCACGTAATTCCCCCACGACTCTTTCAAACTTTGAATACCGATCGTTGGAATTGCAACGTTTGTGGATGGTCTCGAAAAGTGACCGTGGGAAATTATGTGCGACTTATGTTTCGCTCGGGTCCTGCCACCGCCTATGGGCACCGCAGCTCGACTTCTCCGGACCCTCCGGCGGCCTCCACACCAGTGACGCGTGGCGTGCTGTGTGTTGCCAGGCGCGTCGGTGCGACTCAGGCCAGGCCCTGCCGCCGCCCACGGGCACCGCAGCTTGGTCGACGTGGCTATTGTGGGTCTAGCACTTTCGCATGCAATTCCCCTGTGACTATTTCAGAATTTGAATTGGCATCGTTGGAATTGCAACGTTTCTGGGCTTTGTTGAAAGTTCACGCAATCGAATTGCATGCGGAATTTCCGGTATGTGTCTCCGTCGTCACTCGGGAGGTAGCGCAGCCCCGTGCAACGGCTTCCTCGCATGCTGTGCATGCGGATAGGTTGTTGCTATCTGGATAGGTTATGAGCATCCGGATAGCCTATTAACCTATCCGCATCGTCGTAACCTATCCGCATCGTCGTAACCTATCCGGATCGTCAGCGACCATGTCAGTGTCACCCCGTGCCCCACAGGAGAGGTGAGGCTTTGGCATGTTATTCGGTGTTGGCGGGGTGGGCCCGCGATGGCCGGTACAAAATTCTCCCTGCTCGGCTTCTGTACTCTGCGAGCGGTACATAATTCTCCCTGCTGATGCATTTTGGGCAAAAACAGCCGTTTTTTCGCGAGCTGGGAGAGTTTTGTACCGCCAAGTGTGTGTGACGCTGGTTGTTGGGAGAGTTTTGTACCGGGGCGGGCGTTTAGTGATGCCGTTGGTTTCACAGTTATGACGTCCCTGTGCTCTGGGCGCGAAAAAGTTCGCCATGTGCGATCTGACGTGAACGCAAACGCGAAAAAGTTCGCCCAGCGAGGGAAAAATGGCCTAAAAATCGCGGTTCATGGCACGCTGGGCGAGTTTCTTCGCGAAAACGCCGCTGGCGTGCCTATGCTGGGCGAACTTTGTCGCGCAAGGGGCCGGATGTGCTTCGTGCTGGGCGAACTTTGCCGCGCAAGGGGCCAGATGCGCCTCGTGCTGGGCGAGTGTCGTCGCACCCAGGGCACCGGGGTGTTCTTCTGGGTGACCGGGCGTTGAGGTGTTTTCAAGCTGACTGTTACGCTGGCGTTTTCTTCCATGTGGCCGCGACGCGGACACGCCCTCCCGCGTGACCACGACATGGAAACTCTCTTCCGCTTGACCATGACGCGGCGTCAGGGGTCAGAATCGATGTCATGAGCAACGACACCATCCTCTACACGGTCGGGGAGGTCGCTGAGCGATTCTCGCTGACGGTGCGAACGCTGCGCCACTGGGAGGCGCAGGGCCTCCTTGCACCCACCGCGCGGAGCTGGTCGAACTACCGGCTCTATTCGCGCGAGGACTGCGTGCGTGTCCAGCGGATTGTCATCTACCGGGCGACGGGGATGAAGCTGATGGACATCAAGGCTCTCCTCGACTGTGGAGACTCTGAGATCGAACACCTCAAGAGGCAACGAGAGAGCCTTCTTGCTCATCGCCGCGAGACGGACGCAATGATAGACGCACTAGACATACTGTTGGAGGATGCAATGAATGACAACGAGCTCACCGTGGAAGAGGTCGGGAAGATCCTGGGAGACGCCGACTTTGCAGCGCACCAGAGCGAGGCCGAAGACCGTTATGGTGACACTGACGACTGGCGTGAATCACGAGAGCGCACCGCTTCGTGGCAAACCGCCGACTGGCGTGACAACGCCGAGCGATTCCACGACATCGAAAGCAGGATGATCGATGCGATCCGCGACGGCGTAGCTCCGGATAGCAAGGAAGCGGAAAGCCTCGTCGAGGAGCACAGAGAAGCCCTCAGTGAGTTCTTTCCGGTTACACCTGCCAAGCACTACATCATGTCTCGCGGGTACATCCATGACGAGCGATTCCGGGCTCACTACGACTCGCAGTATGTTGGCTTCGCGCAGTGGCTTGCCGATGCGATTGAGGCGGCTGCGAGGCATCGGGGAATTAACCTCGAGAATCCGACGTGGGGGTGAGCGCACCCGACCCCGAACTTGATGTCAGTGACGCGCAGCATAGCCTTTGAGGCCGCTCTGGCTTGCCAGTTTCGAATAGTCTCTGCTACCATCTTCTCTTGTCGCAATCCTGCGTAGCTCAACGGCAGAGCATCCGACTGTTAATCGGACGGTTACTGGTTCGAATCCAGTCGCAGGAGCAGATGCCCCGAGTTCTCATGAACTCGGGGCTTTTTGTTGATCGGGGAGGAGTGGATAGATGCAGGCTATCGCTGATCACGCCTACCACATTCTGATCATCGTGTTCGTTGCGACGACGATCGTCGAGGTGATCGTCAAGGCCGTGAATAAGCCGCGCAAGAAGAAGTGCGGGCCGGTTGCCCCCAGAGAGAGCGCGGCCGAGCGTGAGAAGCGCATGCGAGAGCGCTATGCGGCTTTTGGGGATCGTTGGCGGGAGTGGCTGGATCGGCCCCGGGAGAGTGGCGACGCTGGCCGTCTCGTGACGGCTGCGAGCATCTGGGGAAGCCCCGAATCGGGGGCGTCTTTCCCTCGGCGTTTTCACGACAGTCAGCTGGGAAAGGTCATGCTCGATAAGCGCAGCTACCTGGCGATGCTGGACGCGCCCGCCGATGCGCTTCAGCCGAGGCGCGAGCTTGCCCCGGCCTCGTGGGCGACGATGCGTCTCGACGTGTGGGCGCTGCACTCTAAGGCTGCGAAGAAGCCTCGTCTCATGCGCGTGTGGATCAGTAGGGATCGTGCGCTCGTGGAGCTGCATCGCACGCGCGTCGTGAAGGTTGATGAGATCCTCCCCAGCGAGATCGTTGGGTTCGTCCGAGGCTTCACGCGCCTCGGCCCGCGCACGGGCAAAGTGGACGGCCTGCGCTGGCTGCCCGCCGAGGCGATGGAGCTGGGGGAGAGGCCCCTGTGGAACACGTTCCGCGTCCTGCGCGGAATCTCTGGCGTCGCGCCCGAGGGATCGCCCGTCGCCGATGCGTTGCGTGCGGGGGACTATCATGCGTTTGCCTTCGTGGTTTGCCGCGCTGAGAACATGTGGAGAGCGCCCTACGCGCATCTACGCATCCTGGATTGTGCTGGCGTCACGTACCAGGTGGGCGACGCGTTCGTCCGGGAGTCCTCCGACGCGCGGTGGGCTCCTTCCGCAGCTGAGGGTGCGGCCTTGCCGCAGGCGGGTGATACGGAGGATGTACAGGCTCCTCGACGAGGCCGTGGCCGCCCGGGCGAGCAGGGTGCCCTGAGGAGGGGAGGCGGCGTGGTGGCCGAGCCGGGTGCGGCCACCGGTGGCGATGGGAGGATTGTGAACCCGATGTCATCAGGGCTGCTCGGAGATGAACCTGGGCCTATGGCGGATACGGACCTCGCCGTGGTGCCGATCGACCCTCGCGAGGTGCTCTGGGCGGTCGAGAGGATGATCGAGCTGTGAGGGAGGAGCTCGTTGAAGCTGTCCTGAGGGTCGTGGAGGAAATCCCGGTGGGGCGTGCGGCGACGTACGGCATGATTGCGCGGGCGGTCGGTACCGGTCCGCGCGTTGTGGGGCGGATCATGCATGACTGGGGTGGTGGGGTCCCGTGGTGGCGTGTCGTGAACGTTCACGGAACTTTTCCAACAACTGTACGAGGTGAGGGAATTTCTGAGTGGGAGAAAGAGGGGATGCCTCACGATCCAGAGCGAGGAAAATTGCATCTTGACAAGTGCGTTGTTGAGCAGGCCTGGCTTGACGCTGTCGCACGAACGGTCATTGAAAATCTGCAGAATTCTGCGGAATTGTCAGGCTAAAGCCCGACGGTCCTTGATTACGATTTGGTTACGCGTCTTTCGATTTCGGTCGCGTAGACCCCTGTGATGCTCTACTCTAAAGAAGACGCCGAAGAGGGCGATTCTCCGGAGCGGTGACCGTTAGCGTTAACGAAGCCGGGGAAGAAAACTCCAGAAACAGAGAAGTTACTGGTACCCAAGGGGTGAGAAGTGACGAACTTACTAGAGCTAAAGGGGATCTCAAAGACGTTCCCCGGCGTGAAGGCGCTGTCCGACGTGGACCTCGACCTTCGACCCGGTGAAGTCTTGGGTCTCTGCGGTGAGAACGGAGCGGGCAAGTCCACGCTCATGAAGGTGCTCACCGGTATTCACAAGTCCGACCCGGGCGGCGAGATCTGGCTGCAGGGAGAGAAGGTCGACATTCAGTCGCCGGAGCACGCACGTGACCTCGGCCTGTCGATCATCCACCAGGAACTCAACATTGTTCCTGACCTGACCGTCGCCCAGAACCTGTACATCGGTCGACCCGGTACGTCCAAGTTTGGCTACGTCGACGACCGCAAGATGGTTCGTGATGCGCGCGAGCTCTTCGAGCGCCTCAACATGAACATCGATCCCACCGCCTACTGCCGCGACCTGCCGGTTGCGCGCCTGCAGATGGTGGAAATCGCACGCGCGCTGTCCTTTGATTCGAAGATCCTGGTCATGGACGAGCCCACGGCTCCTCTGACGACCACCGAGACCGAATCCCTGTTCGAGCTCGTGCGCGACTTCGTGTGCCCGACGACCGGCCTGATCTTCATCACGCACCGCATGCCCGAGCTCACCGAGCTCACCGACCGCATCTCGGTCCTGCGCGATGGCAAGTACATCGGCACGGTGGACACGGCCACGACGCCTATGAGCGAGGTCGTCAAGATGATGGTTGGCCGCGAGGTCCCCGCCGACGCGCGCCCCACGACCAAGCCGCTCTCCGACGAGGCCGTCCTGCGCGTCGAGCACCTCTCGACCGTCAAGGTCGTCCACGACGTCTCCTTCGAGGTCAAGAAGGGCGAAATCTTCGGCTTCGCGGGCCTGGTCGGCGCCGGCCGCACCGAGGTCGCCCGTGCGCTGTTCGGCGCTGACCCCCACACCGAGGGCGACATCTACGTCCACGGTAAGAAGGTCTCGATCAAGGGCGCGACGGACGCGGTCAAGAACGGCATCGGCTACCTGTCCGAGGACCGCAAGCAGTACGGCCTGCTCCTCGACAAGGACCTGTCCTTCAACACGGGCATGGCCGCCATGGACCACTTCACGAATGCGTCGGTCGTTGCTACCAAGAAGCTGCGTGCGGTTGCTCAGGACTACGTGAAGAAGCTGCGCACGCGTACCCCCAGCGTCGACGTCGAGGTTCGCAGCCTCTCCGGCGGCAACCAGCAGAAGGTCGTCGTGGCCAAGTGGCTAGAGCGCGACACCGACATCCTGATCTTCGACGAGCCGACCCGCGGCATCGACGTGGGCGCGAAGGACGAGATCTACACGCTGCTCGAGGAGCTGGCGAAGCAGGGCAAGGCGATCATCGTGATCTCCTCGGAGCTGCCCGAGGTCCTGCGTCTGGCGAACCGTATCGCCGTCATGGCCCACGGCCGAATCATTGGCACCCTCGACAATGAGGAAGCCACCCAAGAAAACATTATGGAACTGGCCACCGTCGGCCAGGAAGAAGCGAACGGAGTACACGCGTGAGCACCGCCGTCGTCGATAACAAGGGCCTGGAGACGCCGTCGTCTTTCAAGACCTTCATGAAGAACAACATGCAGCTGCTGCTCGTGACGCTGGCGCTGCTGGTCGTTCTGGCATTCTTTAGCTTTGCAGTGCCCAACTTTGCGTTCGTGAATCGTGAGGTCTACCTGGGCATCGTCCTTCAGTCGGCCTACACGGGCGTCATGGCGCTCGGCGCAACATTCGTGATTGCCACGTCGGGCATCGACCTCTCCGTCGGTACGGGCCTGAGCCTCGTGGCCGTTATGGCCGGTGTCTTCCTCGCGGGCGACAAGATGAACCTGCCGCTCGGCCTCGGCCTCGTTCTGACGCTGCTCGTCGGTATGGCGATCGGCCTGGTCAACGGCCTCAACGTGTCGATCCTGGGCCTGCCGCCCTTCATCGCAACGCTCGCGATGATGATGGTCGCCCGAGGCCTGGCGCTGATCATCTCCGACAAGGCCTCGATCTCCATCGCCAACCCCGGCTACAAGTACATTGCCTCCGGCATGCCCATCCCTTACGTTGCCAACGCTGTCATCATCTTCGTGGTCCTCACGGTCGTGGCGACCTTCCTCATGAACAAGACGCTGCTGGGCCGCTACGCGCTGGCGATCGGCTCCAACGAAGAAGCGACGCGCCTGTCCGGCGTCAACGTCCGCCTGTGGAAGATCATCATCTACGTGGTCGCAGGTGCGTTCATGGCTATCGGTGCCATCCTGTACTCGGCTCGTAACGGCCTTGTCCAGCCCGCTGAGGGTGTGGGCATGGAGCTCAACGTCATCGCCGCAGCCGTCATCGGCGGTACCTCCCTGTCGGGTGGCCGCGCCTCGATCCCCGGCGCTCTGGTCGGCGCGATCCTCATGGAGACCCTCAAGAAGGGCCTGACGATGATGGGTATCGCCGCCGAATGGCAGTTCGTCGTCACCGGTATCGTCCTGCTCCTCGCGGTCGTTATCGACAACCTGCGTCGCATCCGCGAAAACGCAGCCTGATTTTTACCCATTCAATTCACCCATCGTGGACCGACGTCGGTTCACACACACCAAGGGCGGGAATGACCCCGCCACCCCACGAAAGGAAAACCAATGCGCCCCATCGGACGTATCTTCGCCGCCGCCGCCGTCGGCTCCATGGCCCTGGGCCTGGCTGCCTGCACGACCTCAACGGACTCCTCCTCGTCCTCCTCCGACGCCAAGCCCAGCGCGTCCTCCGGCTCCGCCAAGGTTGACACCTCCGGCAACGCCCAGGATTGGGAGAAGGCCGCGGTCAAGGGTGACGGCACCAAGACCATCTACCTGGTCTCCAAGGGCTTCCAGCACCGCTTCTGGCAGGCCGTGAAGGAAGGTGCCGAGCAGGCCGGCGAGGAGCTGGGCTACAAGGTGAACTTCGTTGGCCCGCAGGACGAGACCAAGGTGACCGAGCAGACCGACCAGCTGAAGTCCGCTCTGGACTCCGGCCCGGCCGCCATCGGCTTTGCCGCTCTCGACTCCAAGGCTGCCGCCGACCTCCTGAACGAGATCAATAGCAAGGGCATCCCGGTTGTCGCCTTCGACTCCGGTGTTGAGTCCGACATCCCCGTCACCACCGTCCAGACGGACAACAAGGCCGCCGCTGCCGAGGCCGCCAAGCACATGATCGAGCTGCTCAAGGACAAGAAGGGCTCGGTCGGCATGGTCTGCCACGACTCGACCTCCACCACGGGCAAGCAGCGCTGCGAGGGCTTCAAGGAGTACTTCAAGGCCAATGCTCCCGCCGACCTGAAGCTCCTCGACGAGCAGATCGCCGGTGAGGTCACCAAGGCCGCCGACACCTCCCTGTCCATCATCCAGGCCAACTCCGACATCGTCGGCATGTACGGCTCCAACGAGGCCGCTGCCTCCGGCATCGTCCAGGGTGTTGCTGAGTCCGGTAAGGACGTCACCGTTGTCGGCTTCGACTCGGGCAAGACCCAGATCGACGCGATCAAGGGTGGCACCGAGGCTGGCGCCGTGACCCAGTCGCCCGTCAAGATCGGCTACTACACGGTGAAGGCCGCTGTCGCAGCGCTCAACGGCGCTGAGCTGCCCAAGGTTATCGACTCGGGCTTCGCCTGGTACGACAAGACCAACATCGACAGCCCGGAGATCAAGGCGAACCTCTACGAGTGAGCCGATAGCTCCATCGGGCACGAGGCCGGGGCCGGGGACGTAACACACTGAACCGGTGGCCCGCCGCGGGTCCCGCTCCACGACGCTGGGGTGGGACCCGCGGACCCGGCACCTTTTTATTCATAGGATCCGAGGGGGCGAGCGCCCCCGCGCTCCGACATCGACGTCATCATGAGGGATGAAGGAATAATGACAAACCACCCCCGCATCGGAATCCGCCCCACTATTGACGGTCGCCGTAAGGGCGTTCGTGAGTCGCTCGAAGAGCAGACCATGAACATGGCGAAGTCCGTCGCCGAGCTTTTTTCTTCCAACCTGCGTTACCCGGACGGTGCCCCCGTCGAGGTCGTCATCGCTGACACCACGATCGGCCGCGTCCACGAGGCCCAGGCCTGCGCCGCCAAGTTCCGCGAGAACAACGTCGGCCTGACCGTGACGGTCACCCCCTGCTGGTGCTACGGCACGGAGACCACCGACATGGACCCCGCGATGCCGCACGCCATCTGGGGCTTCAATGGCACTGAGCGCCCCGGCGCCGTGTACCTTGCCGCCGCCCTGGCAGGCCACGCTCAGATCGGTATCCCCGCCTTCGGTATCTACGGCGAGCACGTGCAGGACGCTGACGACACCTCCATCCCCGAGGACGTGCGCACCCGCCTCCTCGACTACGCGACCGCCGGCCTGGCCGTTGCGCAGATGAAGGGCGAGGCCTACCTGTCCATGGGCTCCGTCTCCATGGGTATTGCCGGCTCTGTTGTCAACCCCGACTTCTTCGGCTCCTACCTCGGCATGCGCAACGAGTACATCGACATGTCCGAGTTCACCCGCCGCATCGATGAGGGCATCTACGATCCCGAGGAGTACGAGAAGGCGTACCAGTGGATCCGCGAGAACTTCAAGCAGGGCAAGGACTGGAACCCGCCGGAGTGGCAGTACCCCGAGAAGCACGAGGACTGGTGGAAGTTCGTCACCAAGATGACGCTCATCGCCCGCGACCTCATGCACGGCAACCCGCGCCTGGCCGAGCTGGGCTTTGAGGAAGAGGCCGGCGGCCACGGCGCCATCGCGGCAGGCTTCCAGGGTCAGCGCCAGTGGACGGACCACTTCCCCAACGGCGACGTTCTGGAGACCATCCTCAACACGAACTTCGACTGGACCGGCATCCGCCAGCCTTCCGTCGTGGCCACCGAGAACGACTCGCTCAACGGTGCCTCGATGCTGTTCGGTTACCTGCTGACCAACACGCCGCAGATCTTCTCCGACGTGCGCACCTACTGGAGCCCCGAGTCCATCGAGAAGGCCACCGGTTGGAAGCCCGAGGGTCGCGCCGCCGCCGGCCTGCTCGACCTGCGTAACTCCGGCTCGACCACGCTGGACGGCGCGGGCAAGGCCGTGCGCGACGGCAAGAACGTCATCAAGCCCTGGTACGAGCTGACCGAGGAGGATCGCGACGCCACGCTCGAGGCCACGACCTTCCACCCGGCCTCGACCGGCTACTTCCGCGGCGGCGGCTTCTCGACCCACTTCCGTACCTCCGGCGAGATGCCCGTGACGATGTGCCGCATCAACCTGGTGCGCGGCCTCGGACCGGTCCTGCAGATCGCCGAGGGCTACACGGTCGAGCTGCCCGACGAGGTCGCCTTCACCATCGAAGAGCGCACCAACATCGAGTGGCCCACCACCTGGTTCGTCCCGAACCTGACGGGTGAGGGCGCGTTTAAGAGCGTCTACGACGTGATGAACAACTGGGGCGCTAACCACGGCGCGATCTCCTACGGCCACATCGGCGGTCAGCTCATCACGCTGGCCTCGATGCTGCGCATCCCGGTCAACATGCACAACGTCCCCGAGGAGCGGATCTTCCGTCCCAAGGCGTGGTCGCTGTTCGGCACCGAGTCCCTCGAGGCGGCGGACTTCCGCGCCTGCGACACCTTCGGTCCGATGTACCGCTGATGCAACTCCCGGTCGGGCTCGGGTGTCCTCTCTCCCCGGGCCCGACCGGGCCACCCTCTCGGGGCTCTTTTCCCGGGACGCAGCCCCGGCCTCGCCGATGAGGAAAGCTGCACGAGAACCCAACGACGGGACACGCCGAGCCAGGGCGTATCTGGAGGAGACCTTCAATGACCACCGTACTTGCTGTTGACCTTGGATCCGCGTCCGGACGAGTCCTCGCCGGAACGCTACGCGATGGCCGCCTGGATGTCACGGACATCCACCGTTTTAAGCACGAGGCGCGCCGCCGGGAAGATGGCACCCTCACGTGGGACGTGGCCACGATGGAGGCCGAGACGATCACCGGCTTGAAGAAGGCCCTCGAACGCTTCCCCGACGCCCGCGCCGTCTCGATTGATACGTGGGGCGTGGACTGGGCTCCCCTCGACGGCAATGGCGAGCTTGTCGGCGATGTTGTCGCCTACCGCGACGAGCGCACTGCCCGTACCCTTGATGCTTTCCGCGAGCGCATTGGCGACCGCGAGTTTTTTGACCTGACCGGTAACCAGCCGGCGACGATCAACACGGCGAATCAGCTGTTCGCCTATCTGCAGGAAAACCCAGCTGACGCCCGGCGCGTCGCGGTGGCCCTCTTCCTGCCCGACTACTTTGCGTACCGCCTCACCGGCGTCGTCGGTTGGTCGCGCACGATCGCCTCGACCTCCGGCCTGCTCACCCCGGGCGGCGGCGACTTTAACGACGAGATCTTCTCGCGCCTCGGCATCCCGCGCGGCTGGTTCGGTGACCTGTCCGCCGACCGGACCGTCGTCGGCCCCTGCACGGTTCCCGGCCTCGAAACCCTGACCGTCGTGCGCGGTGGTGCCCACGACTCCGCGTGCGCGGTCCACGGCCTGCCCATCGAGGAGGGCAAGCGCGCCTACTTCCTGTCCTGCGGCTCCTGGTCGGTCCTGGGTGCCATCGAGGACAAGCCCCTCATGAGCGACGCCGCCTTCGACCTCGGCATTACGAACGAAGGCCGCACCGACGGGGGAGTGCGTCCCCTCTTCAACATCACCGGCATGTGGATCCTTCAGGAAATCCAGCGCCAGTGGGAGCGCGAGGGCACGCCCACCGACACCGACGAGCTGGTCGCCCAGGCCCGCGAGCTGCCCGCCGCCTCGGGCACCTTCGACCCCGACGAGGAGGCCTTCGCCACCCCCGGCGACATGCAGCGCAAGATCGACGAGGCCCTGGACGCCCAGGGTGCGGCCCGCCCCGACTCCATGGCCGGGTACGTGCGCGTCATCATCGAGTCTTTCGCCCGCCGCTACGCGCGCGCGATCGGTGAGCTCACCGAGGCCACGGGGAAGGCCCCCGACCAGCTCAACCTCGTGGGCGGCGGCGCGCGTAACCGCCTGCTGTGCGACCTGACCGCCCAGATCTCGGGTGTCACCGTCGTGCGTGGCCCCATCGAGGCCTCGACCTTTGGTTCTCTCCTGGCGCAGCTCGAAACCATCGGTGCTCTCGCCGAAGAAGATCGCGCCTCCGTCATCGCAGCCAGCGCAGCGACCCATGTCCACGTCCCGACCCGCGGCTAAGAAAGTCTCCCTGGCCGACATCGCGCGGCGCGCGGGTGTCTCAACGAACACGGTCTCGCGCGTCGTGCGCGGGGATCCCGAGGTCTCCGAAAAGACGCGGGCGAGGATCTCCAAGCTGGTTGAGGAGCTGGGCTACGTTCCCAACTACGCGGCGCGCGCGCTCGCGGCCAAGCGCACGAACGTCCTGCAGGTCGTGCTGGCCGCCCCCATGTTCCACGGACACGGGCGCGTGCTGCTGTCGATCCTCAACGCCTCGTCGCAGGCCGGCTACCACGTGTCCCTGTCCTACGCGTACGGGCCGGATGGGCAGTTGCGCAATGACTTTGCTCCCTTCGATGTCGACGGCGTCATTATCCTGGGGGGCCAGGACCCGACGATCGACGTCGCGATCGAGGCGGGCAAGCGCTTCCCGACAGTCCTCGTTCTGACGAGCGAAAAGGGGCTCGATGGCATCTCGACGGTCGCCGTCGACAATGTGCGCGGGGCGCGCTTGGCCACTGAGCACTTGCTCGCCCAGGGGCTCACCGACGTCGTTCATATCTGTGGGCCCGCCGGCTGGTCGGACGCGCAGATGCGCAGGCTCGGCTACGAGCAGGCATGCCAGGCGTACGGCATCGAACCCGTCGTGCTTCAGCCCGACTCGTGGGACTCGCGCGACGGTTACGACGTGATGCGCGCGGCCGGGCGACTGCCCGAGGGCGTGCAGACCGCCAACGATCAGCTGGCCCTCGGCGCGATGCGCTACATCTACGAGCGCGGGGGAGTGGTCCCGCGCGACGTGCGGGTCGTCGGCTTCGACGACATCGACGGCGCGGACTCCTACGCACCCCCGCTCACGACGATCCACCAGCCCTTCGATCGCCTCGGGCGCACCGCCGTGCGCCTCGTGCGTTCGCTCATGGGCGGGGGACCCTCCCAGGACATTGTTCTCGACCCCGAGCTGGTCATCCGGGCCAGTTCACACCTGTAAGAAAGGCACGTTCATGCTCTATGGTCCGATGACTCACCCGCAGTTCCTGCGCGCGCTCGCGGCCGCCGGTCACGGTTCGAAGATCCTGCTGGCTGACGCGAACTACCCGCACACGACGGGTGTGAACCCGCGCTGCGAACTCATCTCCCTCAACCTGGCTCCGGGGCTCCTGGACGTCAGCCAGGTCCTCGACGTCCTCAAGCGCACGATTCCGATCGAGCGTGCCGAGATCATGACCCCCGCACCCGACGCTGATCCGGTGGAGATCCCGATCCACGACGAGTTCCGTGCGGCTCTGCCCGGCGTCGAGTTCGGTGAAATTTCCCGCTGGGACTTCTACGATGCTGCGCGCGACGAGAACGTGGGCATTATCGTTGCGACGGGCGAGCAGCGCCTGTACGGCAATCTGCTGCTCACGGTGGGCGTTCGTCAGCCCGGCGAGTAAAACTCATTTGCCGCGCCAGCGCGGGGCTTGTCGCGTGAGTGACGAGTGCTTTCGTTTCATTTTCGTTTCGAATGGATGATGGCGCTGGCGAGGGGTGAGAGTTTCATATCTGGTGGGTGGTCCGCGCGGGCCGCCCACCAGAGTATTTATCCCTGCAATATCCGTCAAATGTGCCGAATGAATGACGGTGTTCTGAACGTTTGTGCGTCCCGCCTGCACGGGTGTATGAACAGCTTGCGTGATGTTGCATACTTTCGTTTTAGTGACTATTCTTGTCGTAACGAAAGGTAAAGCGACAAGGAATGCCGCTGATTCCACGAAGAGGTGCCCCATGGGACGTGCAGAAGAACGCACGAACTACATCCTGGATCGCCTCGCCCGGGAGGGTGAGGTGAGCGTCGCGCAGCTTGCCTCCGATCTGGGCGTATCGCCCGTGACGGTGCGCGCCTCGCTGAAGGCCCTCGACGAGCAGGGCTACCTCGTGCGCACCCACGGCGGTGCGCGCCCCACCACCTTCCGTAACATTCACCTGCGCCAGAACGATCGTGTCGAGGTCAAGGAACGCATTGCTCGCGCCGCTGCCGACATGATCCACGACGACGATCGCGTCATGATCGAGGCCGGTACCACCTGCGCCCTCATCGTCAAGTACCTGACCGGCAAGCGCGGAGTGCAGGTCCTGACCAACTCCGTGCTTGTCTTCGCTAACGCCCGCTCCAACCCGAGCCTCAATATCACGCTGACGGGTGGGCACTTCCGCGCCGAGTCCGAGTCCCTCGTGGGACCGGTTGCAGAGCGCGCTATCAATGACTTCAACGCACGCGTCGCGTTCCTCGGGACCGACGGGTTCAGCGTTGATCGCGGCCTGACCACCCAACTCGTGGAGGGTGGACAGGTCGGTTCCATTATGCGCACCCGCGCACAAGAGACGTGGCTGCTCGCCGACTCCTCCAAGTATGGGGAAGCCGGCTTCGTCAGCTTCATGGGGATCGACGAGGTCACCGGAATCATCACCGACGATGAGATCCCCGAAGAATCCATCAAGGAATTGGCCGAGCGCACGAAGCTGCGCATCGTCTAGGAGGAATTACATGGCCACCATCGTGGTGATGCCCCAGCTGGGCAACTCTGTTGAGTCATGCATCATCGTCGAGTGGATGATCGCGGAAGGCGACACCGTCGCCGTCGACCAGACGCTCGCGTCCATCGAGACCGACAAGTCGACCATGGAGGTGCCCTCGACCGCTGAGGGTACCGTCCTGAAGCTCCTGTGGGAGGAAGGCGACGAGGTCCCCGTCAAGGATCCGCTCATCATCGTCGGTGAGCCCGGGGAGGACATCTCCGGCCTCGTTCCGGGTGGCGACGGCGCCCCCGCCGAAGCCGATGCTCCCGCCGAGCAGGCTGCCGCCCCCGAGCAGGCCGCTGCCCCCGCGTTCGCGACCGAGCGCGCTACCGGCGCCGTCTCTCCGCGCGCCCGCGCCCTCGCCGCCTCCAACGGCGTCGACGCCTCGTCCATCTCCGAGGGCTCGGGTCCCCACGGCCGCGTCATCGAGCGTGATGTTGCCGCCGCCATCGCCGCCGGCCCCGTCCTGACCTCCGCCGCGCGCGCCGCCGGCGTGAGCGCCACCGAAGGCACCGGCATCGGCGGACGCGTGTCCGTCGCCGACGCGGGCCGCGCGCCCGAGGCCGCCCCCGCCGCCGCTGTCGCAGCCCCCGCCGCCGCGGCCGACTTCCCCGGTGCCTCGACCTCCGCCCCGCTCAAGGGCGTGCGCAAGGTCGTCGCCAAGCGCATGATGGAGTCCCTGACCTCCACCGCGCAGCTGACCCTCAACACGACGGCCAACGCCGCCGGCATCCTCGCGATGCGCAAGAAGGTCAAGAACGCCGACGAGTCCCTGGGCCTGAACAAGATCACGCTCAACGACCTGGTCTGCTTCGCCGTGTCGCGCACCCTGCTCAAGTACCCCGTGTTCAACGCTCACCTCGAGGACGGCGTCCTCACCCAGTTCGAGCAGGTCCACCTCGGCTTCGCGTGCGACACCCCGCGCGGCCTCCTCGTCCCCGTTATCCGCTCGGCGCAGTCCCTGGGCCTCAAGGCCTTCTCCGACGAGGCCAAGCGCCTCGCCGGCGGCGCGATCGACGGCTCCCTGTCGCCCGATTTCCTGAGCGGCGGCACCTTCACGGTCTCCAACATCGGCTCCTTCGGCATCGAGACCTTCACCCCCGTCATCAACCTGCCTCAGACGGCGATCCTGGGCGTCGGCGCGATCACCCCGCGCCCGACCGTGGCCGCCGACGGCACGATCGGCGTGGAGCAGCGCATCAACCTCTCGCTGACGATCGACCACCAGGTCATCGACGGCGCGGACGGCGCCCGCTTCCTGCGCGACCTGGTCGCAGCCATCGAAAACATTGACGTGACGGTCCTGGCCTGAGGAAAGAGGAAAACTCATGAGTGATACGCATTTTGACGTCATCGTCCTCGGTGCGGGCCCCGGCGGCTACCTGGCTGCCGAGCGCCTCGGACACGCGGGCAAGAAGGTCGCCCTCGTCGAGGAGCAGTACCTGGGCGGCACCTGCCTGAACGTGGGATGCATCCCCACCAAGACCCTGCTCAACGGCGCGAAGAACTACCTGCACGCCAAGGAAGCCAGCCAGTTTGGCGTGGACGCCAGCGGCGTGGCCGTCAACTGGACGCAGATGCAGGCCTGGAAGGATCAGGTCGTCAAGGGTCTGGTCGCTGGCGTCGCCGCCACCGAGCGCAAGGCGGGCGTGACCGTCATCAACGGACGAGGCCACCTCGACGCCCCCGGTCGCGTGACCGTTGAGGGGACGACCTACACCTCGGACCACGTCATCATCGCCACGGGTTCCGTGCCGGCCATGCCCCCGCTGCCCGGCACCCAGGACAACCCGGCGCTGGTGGACTCCACGGGCATCCTCTCGCTGCCCGAGGTCCCCTCCCGCCTCGCGATCATCGGCGGCGGCGTCATCGGCGTCGAATTCGCCTCCCTGTACTCCACCCTCGGCTCCCAGGTGACCGTCATCGAGATGGCCCCCGAGATCCTGCCCTTCATGGACGACGACCTGGCCGCCAAGGCCCGCGCCGCCATGAAGGACGTGACCTTCGAGCTGGGCTGCCGCGTCGAGTCCCTCGACGGAGGCACTGTCCACTACTCCAAGGGCGAGGAGAAGCTGAGCGTCGAGGCCGACGTGGTCCTCATGGCCGTTGGCCGCCGTCCCGCGACGGTGGGCTGGGGTGCCGAAGAGGCCGGCCTCGAGATCAACCGCGGCGTCGTCGTCGACGACACGATGCGCACCAACCTGCCTAACGTGTGGGCCATCGGCGACGTCACCGGACGTTCCCTCCTGGCGCACGCTGCCTACCGCATGGCGGAGATCGCCTCGGCGAACATCCTCGATCCCACCGCGAAGAAGCGCGGCGAGGTCATGCGCTGGCACACCGTCCCGTGGGCCGTCTTCTCGATCCCCGAGGCCGCCGGCGTCGGTCTGACCGAGTCCGCCGCTAAGCGCGAGGGCCGCGAGGTCCTCGTCGCCAAGGTCCCCGCCCTCATGTCCGGCCGCTTCATCGCGGAGAACGGCTTCAAGGCCCCCGGCGAGGCGAAGATCCTCGTTGACCCCAAGACCCACCAGGTGCTGGGCATCCACGTGCTGGGCGCGTACGCCGCGGAGATGATCTGGGGCGCGCAGGCCGTCCTCGAGATGGAACTCACCGTCGAGGACCTGCGTCAGGTCGTCTTCCCGCACCCCACGGTCTCCGAGGTCATCCGCGAAGCTGCGTGGGCCGTCAAGCTCTAACGAACATCCCCTACGTCAAGGAAGAGTAGAAAAATGACTCAGTCTCTCATCATCGACCCCAACGAGGTACGTCGCCCCGGTTACGTGAAGTTCCCCGAGGTGCCCGTCAACCAGTACACCTTCGACCGTGACACCGAGATCGCCCGCTACGGCGAAAAGGGCATGGTCCAGATGCTCCACGACATGATCGTCGTGCGCACCTTCGAGTCGATGCTCGACTCCATCAAGAAGACCGGCGCCTGGCAGGGCGTTGAATACAACCACCGCGGCCCCGCCCACCTGGGCATCGGCCAGGAGAGCGCCTACGTCGGCCAGAGCTTCGTGCTGAAGCCCGAGGACTTCATCTTCGGTTCCCACCGCTCCCACGGCGAGATCCTCGCCAAGTGCTACTCGGCCATGCACCAGATGGACGACGCGCAGCTCGAGTCCATCATGAAGGGCTTCCTCGGCGGCGAGACCCTGTCCTACGCCGAGAAGATCGACTACAAGGACACGAAGGACCTCACTGAGAACTTCATCCTCTTCGGTGCTCTCGCCGAGATCTTCGCCCGCAAGTCCGGCTTCAACCGTGGCCTGGGCGGCTCGATGCACACCTTCTTCCTGCCGTTTGGCTCCTACCCGAACAACGCGATCGTCGGCGGATCCGCGCCGATCGCGAACGGCGCGGCCCTCTTCAAGCGCATCAACCGCAAGCCCGGCATCGTCGTCTCCAACGTTGGTGACGCCGCCCTGGCCTGTGGCCCCGTGTGGGAGGCCATGAACTTCGCGTCGATGGATCAGTTCCGCTCCCTGTGGCGCGAGGAGGACGGTGGCAACCCGCCGATCCTGTTCAACTTCTTCAACAACTTCTACGGCATGGGCGGCCAGACCTTCGGCGAGACCATGGGATATGAGATCCTCGCCCGCGTGGGCGCGGCCCTCAACCCCGAGGCCATGCACGCCGAGCGCGTCGACGGCCTCAACCCGCTGGCCGTCGCGGATGCGACCACCCGCAAGAAGAAGATCCTCGAGGAGGGCCGCGGCCCCGTCCTCATGGACACCATCACCTACCGCTTCTCCGGCCACTCGCCGTCGGACGCCTCCTCGTACCGCACGAAGGAAGAGGTCGAGCTGTGGGAGCAGGTCGACTGCATCAAGGAGTACTCGAACCTGCTCATCTCCAACGGCCTGACCACGCAGGACGAGATCGATGGCTACGCCGCCTCCCTGACCGACAAGCTCGTGCACGTCCTCAAGCTGGCGATCGACGACGAGGCCACGCCGCGCGTTGCCGACGGCTACATCGATTCCGTCATGTTCTCCAACGAGAAGGTTGAGGCGTTCGACGACGCCACCCCCGAGATCGACCTCGAGGACAACCCGCGCATCAAGGCTCTGGCGAAGAAGGTGCGCAGCTCCGTCGACGAAAACGGCAAGCCCGTCTCCAAGATGCGCATGTACCAGTTCCGTGACGGCCTGTTCGAGGCGATGCTGCACCGCTTCAAGACCGATCCGACGATGGCCGCATGGGGCGAGGAAAACCGCGACTGGGGCGGTGCCTTCGCCGTCTACCGTGGCCTGACTGAGGCCCTGCCCTACCGTCGCCTGTTCAACTCGCCCATCGCCGAGGCCTCGATCGTGGGCGCCGGCGTCGGCTACGCGATGGCCGGTGGCCGCGCGGTCGTCGAGCTCATGTACTGCGACTTCCTGGGCCGCGCCGGTGACGAGGTCTTCAACCAGATGGCTAAGTGGCAGTCGATGAGCGCGGGCCTGCTCAAGATGCCCCTCGTCCTGCGTGTGTCAGTGGGTTCGAAGTACGGCGCCCAGCACTCCCAGGACTGGAGCGCGCTCGTCGCTCACATCCCGGGCCTGAAGGTCTACTTCCCGACGACCCCGACCGATGCGAAGGGCATGCTCAACCTGGCACTGTCCGGCACCGACCCGGTCGTGTTCCTCGAGAGCCAGAAGCTCTACGACAAGGGCGAGGACTTCGAGCCCGGCGGCGTGCCCGAGGGCTACTACGAGACCGAAGAGGGCGAGCCGGCGATCCGCCGCGAGGGCAGCGACATCACGATTGCCGCCTACGGCGCGACCGTGTACAAGGCCCTCGAGGCCGCCGACGTCCTGGCTGAGAAGTACGGCCTGAGCGCCGAGGTCATCGACCTGCGCTTCGTCGCCCCGCTGAACTACGACAAGCTCGTCGCATCCGTGAAGAAGACCGGTCGCCTCGTCCTGACCTCGGACGCGGTCGAGCGCGGTTCCTTCCTCAACACGGTTGCCGCGAACGTGCAGACCCTGGCCTTCGACGCGCTCGACGCGCCGATCGCCGTCGTCGGCTCGCGCAACGGCATCACGCCCGGCCCCGAGATGGAGTCGTACTTCTTC
The DNA here is from genome assembly GCF_041432835.1 of Pauljensenia sp. 20925_1_27. Taxonomy (NCBI): domain Bacteria; kingdom Bacillati; phylum Actinomycetota; class Actinomycetes; order Actinomycetales; family Actinomycetaceae; genus Pauljensenia; species Pauljensenia sp. 20925_1_27. The sequence continues at coordinate 9,345 of NZ_JAPWAH010000007.1, read as the reverse complement.
CCGCAGGTCTCCTGGATCCTCGACGCGATTCACGAGCGCATCCTCCCGCTGCCCGGCCACGTGCCCACCACGAAGCACGCGACCGAGGCCGAGATCGCTCGCCTGAACCGCGAGGGCCTCTGAGGCGTTGGGGGCGGGTCGTTCCCCTTTCCGGCCCGCCCCCGTCCCTGGCTCGCATTCCCTGACGCGAGCTAGCGAGGCCGGGGCCACACTCCTCCTCACCGAGCCCCGGCCTCGCCCACATTCTTGATTCATCACCGTTTTTCTCCACCCAACGAAGAGATGGCAGAACCCATGGACATCACCAACGATCCGGCCGCCACCCCGGTCCAGCGCATCGAGGCGCTGCGCGCGGTGGTCGCCGACGAGCACTTCCCCAGCTGGGTGCCCGAGTCGAACAACCACATCCACACGTGCTTCTCGTTCAGCCCCTACACGCCCACCCACGCGGCGCTGCTGGCGCGGCGTAACGGCCTGCGCGTTGTCGGCTCGGTCGATCACGATTCGATCGGCGCGGCAGCCGAGATGAGTGAGGCCACCCGCATTCTGGGCATGGGTTCCGTCACCGGCTTTGAGATTCGCGCCCGCTTCGGCGAGGGAACGCCGCTCGCGCAGCGTAAGCTCAACAACCCTGACTCCGTGGGCGTGGCCTACATGACGGTGCAGGGCGTGCCTGCGCCGGCCCGCGAGAAGGTCGCCGAGTGGCTCGCCCCCAAGCGCGCCGCCCGCCTTGAGCGCACCCTCGCCATGGCCGAGAGCGCGGGCAAGATCCTCACCGACCTGGGCCTGGAGCCCTTCGATCCCCAGGCGGACATGGTCGGCATCTCCCAGTACGCCAATGGCGGCGGCATCACCGAGCGTCACCTGCTGGCTGCCATGGCCTCGGCCCTGATCCGCGGTTTTGGCCGCGGCCCCGCCCTGGTTCAGGGCCTGGATTCGATGGGCGTTGAGGTTCCCGCCTCCCTCGCGCGCGTCCTGTCCGACGAGGACAACCCGCACCTCATGTACGACCTGCTGGGCGTCCTGAAGGCCAACTACCTGGATCGCATCTACATCCAGCCCACCGACGAGCTGCCGAGCGCGGCCGAGGTCGTCGAGTTCGCCGACTCGGTCGGCGCGATCGCCACCTACGCCTACCTGGGCGACGTATCCGCCTCGCCGACGGGCGACAAGAAGGCTGAGAAGTTCGAGGACGCGTTCCTCGACGAGCTCTTCGAGTACATGGAGTCCATCGGCCTGCGCGCCGTGACCTACATGCCCCCGCGCAACACCCCCGAGCAGCTCGAGCGCATCCACGCGCTCGCGGCCGCCCACGGCATGCTCGAGATCTCGGGCGTGGATATCAACCAGCCCCGCCAGCGTTTCACCTGCGAGGAGCTGCGTCGCCCCGAGTTCGCGGACCTCAACGAGGCCACGTGGGCCCTCGTCGCGCACGAGGCCCTGTCTTCCGTGGATCCGTCCCTGCACCTGCTGGGCCGCACGGGTCGCCTGACCCCTGAGGCTCTCGCCGAGCGCATCACCGAGTACGCGCCCCTGGGCCGTGCGATTGCCGACGGTGAGGATGCCGCCGACGTCGCCGCCCGAGCCACTTCGATTAACTGACGAGCATCGTCAAGAAAGAGAGACATCATGAGTAACGCTCCCGAGGTACGTGGGCTTTTCCTCAAGGCCCTCGGCCGCCCGGTCATCGTGGCCCCCAGCTCGGACGTGCCGACCGTCACCTTCGACGGTCCGCTCACCGAGGTGTGCTCCTGCTCCCTGAAGGAGACGGAGCTTCCCGTCGTCGTGCGCGCAGGCGAGGAGACTTTCGAGGTCCGCGCCACCACTACCGGCGAGCGCACCATCAACGGCCGCGTCGCCCTCGTGACGGGTGGCGCCCAGGGGTTTGGCGCGGAGATCGCGCGCGGCCTGGTCGACGCCGGATGCTTCGTGTTCATCGCCGACCTGAACGGTGAGGGTGCCGTCGCGAAGGCGGCCGAGCTCGGCGGCGAAGGCGTCGCACACCCGATCACGGTCAACGTCGCAGACGAGGAGTCTGTCGCGGCGATGGCCTCCGAGATCGAGCGCGTGACCGGTGGCCTCGACCTGGTCGTCTCCAACGCGGGCATCGTGCGCGCGGGCTCCGTCCTCGAGCAGGACGCCTCCGCGTTCCGCCTGTCCACGGACATCAACTACGTGGCGTTCTTCCTCGTCACCAAGCACCTGGGTCAGCTCCTGGCCCGCCAGCACTCCACCGCGCCCGAGTGGCTGACCGACATCATTCAGATCAACTCCAAGTCCGGCCTCGTCGGCTCGAACAAGAACGCCGCCTACGCGGGTTCCAAGTTCGGCGGCATCGGCCTGGTGCAGTCCTTTGCCCTCGAGATGGTTGCTCACGGCGTGAAGGTCAACGCGATCTGCCCCGGCAACTTCTACGACGGCCCGCTCTGGTCCGACCCGGACCGCGGCCTCTTCGTCCAGTACCTGAACTCCGGCAAGGTCCCCGGCGCCAAGACAGTCGCCGACGTTAAGGAGTTCTACGAGGCGAAGGTTCCCATGCGCCGCGGCGCCCAGGGCATCGACGTTCTGCGCGCGATCTTCTACATCGTCGAGCAGGAATACGAGACTGGCCAGGCCGTGCCCGTCACGGGCGGCCAGGTGATGCTCTCCTGACTTCTCACGAGGCCGGGGACACATGCGGGTTTCTCGCCAGCTCCCCGGCCTCGTCTTTTCTTCCCACGTTCAGTAGTTTTTCCAGTGAAAGAGTCAGTCATGACCCAGATTCCCTCCACCCAGTACGCGATTCAGATCGTCGGCAAGGAAGAGTTCGTCGTTAACCCGGCGAAGCCCGTTGACCCCGTTGGCCCGACGCAGATCATGCTCGAGGTCGAAGCCTGCGGCATTTGCTTCTCTGATACGAAGCTGCTCCACCAGTTCGATGGCCACCCGCGCAAGTCGGACGTGGTGGCGGGTATCGACCTGGACGCCCTCAAGGACATTCCGTCCTACCACCCGAACCAGGAGGCCGTGACGCCCGGCCACGAGCCCGTCGTCCGCGTCGTGAAGGTCGGCGAGTCCGTCACGCACTTCAAGGTCGGCGACCGTCTGCTGGTCCAGGCCGACTGGAAGCATCTGCGTACCGCGAAGTCGAACGGCGCGTTCGGCTATAACTTCGACGGCGCCCTCGAGGAGTTCGTCGTCGTCGACGAGCGCTGCGTCGTGTCCCCGGACGGGGAAGAGTTCCTCATCCACGTGTCGGAGGGCCCGTCGGCCGCGGCCGTCGGCCTCATCGAGCCTTGGGCGACCGTTGAGGGTTCCTACGCGTGGGCTGAGCGTGACCACGTCGCCGACGGTGGCCGCCTGCTGGTCGTCGGTGAGGGCGACATCGACGCTCTGACCGCCGAGCACAAGCCCGCCGAGGTCGTGCGCGTTGGCGCTGATGCCATCGAGGGCGTGGAGGGCGAATTCGACGACGTCGTGTTCTTTGGCTCGGACGCCGACGCGATCGAGAAGGCTGCGCTCCTGATCGGCACCCGCGGCACCATGTGTGTCGTCTTGGGCGGCGAGAAGATTTCGCGCAAGGTGTCCCTGGATATCGGCCGCGTTCACTACGACTTCATCCGCTTCTGCGGTACGACCGGCTCGGATCCGCGCGAAGGCTACGCCTGGATCCCCGCCAACGGCGATCTGCGCGAGAACGATAAGTGCGTGTTCGTCGGCGCTGCCGGCCCGATGGGCGTCATGCACACGATGCGCGCCGTCACCTCCGGTGTTCCCGGCATCAGCGTCGTGGGCACCGACCTGTCGGACGAGCGACTGGCCAACTTGACGAAGGTCGTGGGCCCGACCGCCGAAAAGAACGGCGTTCCGCTGGATATCATCAACACCGCCTCGACGCCCCTGGAGTACGGCTACACCTACGCGACGTGCCTCGTGCCCGTCCCGGCGCTGGTCTCCCAGGCCGTCGACCTGCTGGCCGAGGGTGGCATCCTGAACGCGTTTGCCGGTATCCCGGCCGGCACGTTCGGCGACTTCGACCTGCAGGGCATCATCGAGCGTCAGATCTTCATGCTGGGCACCTCCGGCTCGGATGTCTCCGACATGCGCACGGTGCTGCGCAAGATCGAAGCCGGCATCATCGACACCACGATCTCCCTGTGGGCGATCACCGGCATGGCGGGCTTCGGCGACGCCATCAACGCGGTGATGAACCGTACCTCGGGCGGCAAGATCATGGTCTTCCCGATGATGCACGACCTGGGCCTGACCCCCGTGTCTGAGCTCGCCGAGAAGCTGCCGACGGTTGCCGCGAAGCTTGACGCCGCCGGCCTGTGGACCAAGGAGGCCGAGGAGGCGCTGCTCGCCACCCGCTGAGCGCTCCGCCTCGTCCTTCGCCCCGGCCTCGTCTGTCACTCAGACGAGGCCGGGGCTTTCGTGTTTCTGCGATAATGAGGGGGCAAGCGTTGTGGGTTGGAACGAGGAGGTTCCCATGACGGTCAACGATCACGCCTCGCAGGAGCGCTACGTGGCGCTGTACGCCTGGCTGTGCGGGCAGATGTCCCCGCGCACGCCGCACGCGGCGGACCTCTTTGCGCAGGACAGCGAGTGCCTCTACGATGCCTTCCTCTCCGTGCTTGTCGGCACGAGGCTGGGGTTCGCGGACTACGACGATAATCAAGCCCATCACGGGCTCTACGTCTTCGACTTTTTCGTCGGTGACATCGAGGCGCCGCCGCTCGGCAGGGGCGTTGATGGGCAGAGAGTGCCCGGCATGGCGGGGGACCCTGCCGCGGACGGCGCCGCCCGAGCGATGTGCCACGCGATCGTCGACACGTGGCTCGGGGACACGAGCGCACACATCCCGTTCGTGGCATCTGTGATTGCCTCCGTGGCCACCCTCGAGCTCGTCGCCGATGTGCGCGTCGACGAGTGTGTCTTTGAGTGTGAGCTGCCGCGGGAGTATGCGCGCTTCACCGCGAACAAGCCGTGGGAGGACGGGAGCCTGCTAATCGGCGCGCTCGATTCATCTCTGCTGGTCCCCGGTCCACTCATCTACGTGGAGGCGGGTGTGCGATATGGGAGACAGGTTCTGTCCTGCTCGGGCTTCGACGAGGCCGTGGCCTCGTGTGTGCAGATGGGGCTTTCTGTGGAGTCCTCCATGGCCTCCGGCACCGGAGCGACTGCCGTTCTGCGTGCCCCGCACGACCGGCCTGAGATGCTCGGGTGGGCCGCCGATGCAGTGGCTCGAGCCCTGTCCGCGTGCGGGCACGTCGGCGGAGTGCAGATTCGAGTGCGCTTCGCGCAAACGTCGGTGTAGCGCGCAGACGCGGGCCGAGAACCCACGTGCGGCTGGGGCACGCCCCCTGGCCGAACGCGATGACCGCGCCGATGCGCATAGCGAAGCCCCGGCCTCGTCCCCACGTGGAGGAACGAGGCCGGGGCAGTTTGCTCGGGGAGAGGACCCTTACGCGTTGGTCTTCTCGGAGGCGACGGGAGCGTCGTCCTTCCAGAAGTCCAGCTCGTCGGGGTTCAGGCCGATCGAGGAGGCCTTGAAGTGCGGCTCGAGGCCGGCCTTGCGCTGGGCGACGTAGTCGTTCGCGCAGCGGATGGCCTGGTTGCCCAAAATGACGATGACGGGCAGGTTGATGAGCGCCATGAGGCCCATCAGGATGTCGCCCAGGTTCCACGCGACCTCGAACTTGAGGAGGGCGCCCGCGAAGACGAGCAGCGCGGCGACGGCGCGGAAGATCGAGAGCATCCAGTGCTTCATGTGCACGTTGCGCAGCAGGAAGCGGAAGTTGACCTCGGCGTAGTAGAAGTTACCGACCAGTGTCGTGAACGCGAAGAGGAACAGGGCGACCGAGATGAAAACCTGCGCAGGACCCTGGCCGAGGATCGTGGCCATGGCGTCCTTCACGAGGGGAGCGCCCGTCACACCGTTATCCGAACCGACTCCCGAGGAGAGCACCACGAAAGCGGTGAGCGTGCAGATCACCATCGTGTCGATGAAGACGGACAGCATCTGGACGAGGCCCTGCTTGGCGGGGTGCGACACGGAAGCGGAGGCGGCGGCGTTCGGAGCCGAACCGACGCCAGCCTCGTTCGAGTAGAGGCCACGCTTAATGCCGAGCATCATGGCCGAGCCGGTGAAACCGCCGAAGATAGCCGGGAAGTCGAAAGCGCTGCGGAAGATAGCTGCGAACATCGCGGGAATGTTCTGGTAGTTGAGCACGATGACGACGAAGCCGACACCCAGGTAGATGATCGCCATGACCGGGACGAGAAGGCCCGTGACGTCGGTGAGGCGACGCGTGCCGCCGAAGATCGAGCCGGCCATGAGCACCGCGAGCACGGCGCCGACGATCCACGGCGTCCACGCGTTCGCCCAGCTGTACCCGGTGAACGCGTCAGCGACGTTGAAGGAGGCGAGCAGGTTGAAGCCGCCCATGTAGGTCAGGATGAGGACCGAGGCGAAGAGCGTGGCCAACCAGTTCTGCTTGAGCGCCATCTGAATGTAGTAGGCGGGGCCACCGTAGGAGTGGTGGGGTCCCTGCTTCTTGTAGATCTGCGCGAGCGTCGACTCGATAAACGCAGAGGCGCCGCCAAGCGTCGCGATGACCCACATCCAGAAGACAGCGCCCGAGCCGCCCAGTGTCACGGCGGTCGCAACACCGGCGATGTTGCCGACGCCCACGCGCGAGGCCGTGGACACCATCAGGGCACGGAACGAAGAGACCTCGCCTTCCTCTTGCGGCGGCTCGGTGACGACGCGGATCGCTTCCTTAAAGAGGCGCAGCGGCAGGGCGCGCGTGCGAATGAAGAAGTACAGGCCGACGCCGATCAGGAGCGCGACGAGCACGTACGTATACATGAAGCCCGAGATCGTATCCAGGGTGCCGGCGAGGTCGAAAGCCGGACGCAGGGTTCCATTCATCGTTTTTCCTAGCGTTGATGGATGTTCGTTGACGCGGCGAGGCCGCGGTGTGAGCACGAGTATAGCGCCAGGGTCAACAAAAGGTAAAGAGTTTACTAAAAAATGTGATGGTGGCGGCCATCTGTGCAGGCTGGGCCCCTGATGGACCGCCGTTGGAGGCAGGTTACTGTGGAATGTTGAGAGTGCTGGCGCACATTTCGGCCAAATCTTTGTGGTCTGGCGCATGAAATTGGGTGATTTTGGGGCAAAGTGAGCCAGTCTGAAGGCTGTAATCGTTGAAATGCTGGGGAAACGTATTGAGAAGCGAGGTAATTGCGCTTGACTTGACGGTGTTGGAAGAAGTGCGTATTGTTTTCCTTGTTGCGCCGAACGGCAGCGAACGAAGCGAGAAGCTCGGGTCGCGGAAACATGGCGCAGACCGCCTTTCGAAAACATGCGAGAGATTCGTGTGCGCTTGATCGTGCAGGTGTTGTTTGTGAACTCGATAGTGTGTTTGTTTGTTTTTTATGCCTGTTTTTTGTTTTTGAGTGTTTTTGGTTGGGATTGCTGGCTGGCCTTGTTTGGTTGGTTGGTTTTTCTGGGCTTTAACGTTTTTGTTTTTGTTCGGAGAGTTTGATCCTGGCTCAGGACGAACGCTGGCGGCGTGCTTAACACATGCAAGTCGAACGCTGAAGCCTAGCTTGCTGGGTGGATGAGTGGCGAACGGGTGAGTAACACGTGAGTAACCTGCCCTCTTCTTTGGGATAACGCCCGGAAACGGGTGCTAATACTGGATATTCACTGGCTTTCGCATGGGGGTTGGTGGAAAGGTTTTTTCTGGTGGGGGATGGGCTCGCGGCCTATCAGCTTGTTGGTGGGGTGATGGCCTACCAAGGCTTTGACGGGTAGCCGGCCTGAGAGGGTGACCGGTCACATTGGGACTGAGATACGGCCCAGACTCCTACGGGAGGCAGCAGTGGGGAATATTGCACAATGGGCGAAAGCCTGATGCAGCGACGCCGCGTGAGGGATGGAGGCCTTCGGGTTGTAAACCTCTTTCGCTCATGGTCAAGCCGCAACGCTTGGTTGTGGTGAGGGTAGTGGGTAAAGAAGCGCCGGCTAACTACGTGCCAGCAGCCGCGGTAATACGTAGGGCGCGAGCGTTGTCCGGAATTATTGGGCGTAAAGGGCTTGTAGGCGGTTGGTCGCGTCTGCCGTGAAATCCTCTGGCTTAACTGGGGGCGTGCGGTGGGTACGGGCTGACTTGAGTGCGGTAGGGGAGACTGGAACTCCTGGTGTAGCGGTGGAATGCGCAGATATCAGGAAGAACACCGGTGGCGAAGGCGGGTCTCTGGGCCGTTACTGACGCTGAGGAGCGAAAGCGTGGGGAGCGAACAGGATTAGATACCCTGGTAGTCCACGCTGTAAACGTTGGGCACTAGGTGTGGGGGCCACCCGTGGTTTCTGCGCCGTAGCTAACGCTTTAAGTGCCCCGCCTGGGGAGTACGGCCGCAAGGCTAAAACTCAAAGGAATTGACGGGGGCCCGCACAAGCGGCGGAGCATGCGGATTAATTCGATGCAACGCGAAGAACCTTACCAAGGCTTGACATGCACGGCGGCACTGCAGAGATGTGGTGGCATTTAGTTGGTCGTGTGCAGGTGGTGCATGGTTGTCGTCAGCTCGTGTCGTGAGATGTTGGGTTAAGTCCCGCAACGAGCGCAACCCTTGCCCTATGTTGCCAGCACGTGATGGTGGGGACTCGTGGGGGACTGCCGGGGTTAACTCGGAGGAAGGTGGGGATGACGTCAAATCATCATGCCCCTTATGTCTTGGGCTTCACGCATGCTACAATGGTTGGTACAGAGGGTTGCGATATCGTGAGGTGGAGCGAATCCCTTAAAGCCAGTCTCAGTTCGGATTGGGGTCTGCAACTCGACCCCATGAAGGTGGAGTCGCTAGTAATCGCAGATCAGCAACGCTGCGGTGAATACGTTCTCGGGCCTTGTACACACCGCCCGTCACGTCACGAAAGTTGGTAACACCCGAAGCCCATGGCCTAACCGGCTTGCCCGGGGGGAGTGGTCGAAGGTGGGATTGGCGATTGGGACGAAGTCGTAACAAGGTAGCCGTACCGGAAGGTGCGGCTGGATCACCTCCTTTCTAGGGAGCCCATTTTATTGGGGAGCAATCATGGTGTCCGTCCTGTGGGTGGGGGCCTGGTTTGTTTTCTTGTGCTCGCATTTGTTTACTGCCCAAGAGTGGGTGGTGGGTGTGGGTGCGTTTTTTGGGTTGGGCATAAAAAGGTTTATGCGAACGAGCACACTGTCGGGTTCACGTTCAACACCGTGTGAGCGTCCACCGGTAACGGTGGTTGCCTGCATGCCTGCCAGCGGCGTTGTGTTGTTGGTGTGGGTGTGTGTGGTGGGTTGTTTGTGATTTGTATAGTGGTTG